>DASYOE010000387.1:0-3291 GCA_036008105.1 Candidatus Lustribacter sp.
CGGTCGGAACCGTCGACTGCATCTCCTTGAACAGCATCCCGACGAACACGCCCTCCAGCTGCGTCGCGGCATCGTGCAGCTTCTTCAGGCCCTCTTGTTGATCGGCCGTGAGCGGGGCGGAAGTGCTGGAGAGCGCGTTCAGCGGATCCATATCAGATGATATCGACGTCGGCTTGGAGCGAACCCGATTCGCGCAGCGTCTGCACGATCGAGATGAGGTCACGCGGCGAGACGCCGATCGTGTTGAGCGCGCGCACGACCTGCTGCAGCGTCGCGGCGCCGCTGATGTAGATCAGCTTGCGGCCGGTTTCCGACGTGCTCACGCTCGTGTTCTGCTGGTTGACGGTGCGGTTGTTGCCGAACGGCGCGCCCGGAACCGCTTGGTTCTGGGTGGCGATCGTGATCGAGAGGTTGCCGTGCGCGATCGCGACCGGCGCCAGCGTGATGTCGCCGCCCATGACGATCGTTCCGGTGCGCTCGTTGATGACGACCTTGGCGAGCTGATCCGCATCGATGTGCAGATCGCCGGCGTCGGCCAAGAAACTCACCGGGTCGTTGAGAAACTTGCTCGGCAGTTGGACGCGGATCGTCGCGGCGTCGAGCGCGTGCGCCGTGCCGCCACCGAAGTGCTTGTTGAGCGCCGCAACCGTATGCGCCGCCGTCTTGTAATCGGGCGTCGACAGAACGTAGGAGAAGCCGGCCGGATCTTGCTGCAGGTTCGTGATCATGTCGCGCGCGATCACGCCGCCGTTGGGGATGCGCCCGGCGGTGACGAAGTTGACGGTGACCGAGTTCTGGCCGCCGGCCGCGCTGTTCCCGGAGGCGGAGAAACCGCCGACCGAGATCGGACCTTGCGCCGTCGCGTAGACGAGGTTGTTGGGGCCGCGCAGCTCGGAGAGGACCAGCGTTCCGCCTTGCAGCGTCGTCGAGTCGCCGAGCGCGGAGACGAGCACGTCGACGTTGTCGCCCGAATGCGCGAACGGCGGCAGCTTGGCGGTGATCATCACGGCGGCGACGTCGCGGGTACGGACGTCGGTCGACGCGGTCGAGAGGCCGAAGGTCTGCAGGATGTTCTGAATCGTCTTGCTCGTGAACAGCACCGACGTCGAGTCACCGGTCTGGTTGAGGCCGACCACGATGCCGTAGCCCACCAGTTGGTTGGCGGTTACGCCCTGAACGTTGGCGATGTCCTTGAGGAGCACCGGCTGCGCCGACACGCGCGTGGGCTGCACTCCGAGGAGCGCCACCATGACGAGCGTGAGGATCGTAGCGGCTTGACGTTTCATCTTCATCAATTAACCGAAGAAGAACGCGACGATCTTTTGCAAGATCCCGCGGTTGTGCTCTTGCGTTTGGATGCCGCTGAACTTGGCATCGATGTTGGCGACGTTGGACGAGAGGACGCTATCGGTGTTGTCGATGTCTTCGACGCGGATCGTGCCGGTGACGTGCAGCGCCTGCGGGATGCCGTTGATCGAGAGCTTCTGATCGCCGGCGACCTGCAGCGCGCCGCTGGGCAGCACGTTGGTCACGACCGCGGTCATCGTGCTGGAGAACGTCTGCACGATCGCCTGCGTCTTCGAGAACGAGTCCGAACGATTGGCGCCGATGCCGGTGCCCAGGCGCAAGATCGGCAGGTTGAGCCCGCCGATGCCGGGGCTGTTCGAGAGGCTGTACTGGTTCGTGTCGGTCGTCGTGTCGGATGCGCCGGCGCTGCCGTTGAAGTTGAACACGATGTGGACGAGATCGCCGACTTGCGAGGCGCGATGATCCGCACCCAAGTGCATCGGATGACCCGGAGCGGCCGGCGGTGGACCCGCGACGTAGAGCGTATCAGCAGCCGCGGGTGCGGCGAACGCCAGCACCGCGGCGATGACGAGCGAGCTCTGCTTGATCATTGGGGATCCTCTCCTCCGGGGAGTACGAGTTCGACTTCGTTCGGGCCGGTGACGGTCCCGGATAACACTTTGTTCGTCGATGCGTTGTAGACGATGACCGATTCACCGAGCCCGCCGCCGGTGCGCGCGATCACGTCGGCGGTCAGCGAGACCGGCCCGTCGCGCACGGTCAGAATGGCGCCCGAGCCCGCCTTTACCAGCATATTGACCGCCGTCTGTTCGACGAAGATCTGCGAGCCGGCGTGCGCGGCCAAGAGCACCTTGCGTCCGACCAGCGACACGATGTCGACCGCCGGACGGCCGGATGAGAGCACGCGCGCCGTGGTCAAGTCGTCGGGCGTAAGCAGGGTGCCCGCCGCGAGGTCGCGCGCTGCGACCGCGGTGTGCATGAACTGTTCCACGCGATAGCCGCTGGTGATCGTGCGCGCGACGCGACCGTCGACCGTGATCTGCACCGGCACCGAAACGTAGGTGGGATACACGAGCGGCGTGAGCGCCGTCAGTTCGACGCGACCGAGCGGCACGGGTTGCGGCGGGAGTTTGAACGCCGGCACGATCGAGCGGTCCGGGTCCGTGATGAGTCCCGCGACGACTTTGTCGGTGACCGCGGAAATCTGCGCGCTGGTGACGTTCTGGGTGACGACCGGTGCGAGCGCCACCGTCGTCGTCGCCAATGCGGCGGCCGTCGTGGTGAAAACCACGAACGGCGCGAGCATGACGGCGGCGAAGCGGCGCAGTTGCATCAAGACGCCTTGGTGTTCACCGCGGTGGCGAGGACTTGATCGGCCGTCGTTACGGCCTTCGAGTTCGCTTCGAACGCGCGCTGCGCGGTGATCAGGTTGACGATCTCGGTCACGACCGAGACGTTGCTCTGCTCGAGGTAGCCGCCCTGAATCGAACCCGTGCCGTTGAGCTGCGGGGCCGAGATCTGCGGCGCGCCCGAGGCGGCCGTCTGGATGTACAAGTTCTGCCCTTGCGGCGAGAGGCCGGCCGGGTTCGAGAACCGCACCAGGGTGATCTGTCCGAGCTGTGTCGGCGCGAGCTGGCCGGGCGAGAGCGCGGTGACGGTTCCGTCTTGACCGACCGAGACTTGCGTCGCGTTCGCCGGAATCGTGATTTGCGGGCTCAGGAAGTAGCCGTCGGCGGTGACGATCGACCCGTTCGAGTCTTTCTTGAACGAACCGTCACGCGTGTACGCCGAGGTGCCGTCCGGCAACGTCACTTGGAAGAACCCGTCGCCCTCGATCGCGAGGTCGAGCGGGTTAGACGTCTGCTGCAGCACGCCTTGGGTGAATTCTTTTTCCGACGCACCGATCTTCACGCCCAAACCGACGTCTTGTCCGACGGCGATCTGCGATGCACCGACCGGCGTACCGGGCGCGCGCAGTTGCTG
>DASYOE010000388.1:0-6867 GCA_036008105.1 Candidatus Lustribacter sp.
CATCCGACAGCGCCGACGCGAAGCGCGCACCATCCATCGGACCGTTGGCATTAAAGACCGCGTTGCCGTACGGCGCCAGGTTTTCGAGGCCGTCGGCGCAGAGCCCGACCGCATCCGGGAACACGTCCAGCGGGAAGGCCGCGGCGAGGTCGCCGATCGCATCGAAACGTCCGCGCTCGACCAGCCGCGCGACCAGCGCCGCGGCGCGCTGCTCGAACATCTGCCGCATCCGGCGCAGGGCGGTGGTCGAGAGAACGCGTGACAGCACGGCGCGGGTTCGGGTGTGCAGCGGCGGATCGGCCTCGAGAATCAGGCTCGGCGGACGCCACGGTTTCGCGGTGTGGAAGTTCCCGAACCCCACGCCCGCGCTGGAGCAGAACGTCTCCCAATCGTTGAGCATCCGGTAGACGTCGGCATGTCGTGCCATCGCCCAGACGCCGTATTTCTCCAGCCGCACCAGCGGTCCGAGATCGCGCAATTCGGCGTGCAGCGCATACGGCTCCAGCAGCGATTCGTCGCAAAACGGGTCGACGTGCGAGGTCGCGATACGCATCCCGACGACTTCCACGGAGGTGCCGTGTGTCCGGCGTCACGCGCTCCGGCGCGGCCAATGTTGCGCAAAATCCTCCTGAGTGATATAACATGTGCAACACTAGCCGGCGGATGCCCGCACGGCCCCGTCGGTAGACACCCACCTCGCGCGAGCGAGATGGAGAGAGGACTATCGCAAAACCATGGCTGTTCGTAAGAAAGCTAAAAAGACGGCTCGTAAGAAAGCCGCCAAAAAGTCCGCGAAGAAAGTCGTCCGGAAGAAAGTAGCTAAGAAAGCTGCGAAGAAAACCGTCCGGAAGAAAGCCCGTAAGAAAGCCAAGAAAGCCGCGAAGAAAACGACCCGGAAGAAAGCCCGCAAGAAAGTAGCGAAGAAGGTCGTCAAGAAAGTGGCTCGGAAAAGAAAGGCTTCACGCCGTAAGAAGGCGGCCGCGGCCTAACTGAGACCACGGAGGTTATCAGCGAGTCGCTAACACCGGCTCGCTCTTTTTTTTATATATGTATCTTGATGGATTTCCCGAACTCGCCTACGCCCGGCTGGTGCGCAAACGCGCGCGGGGCGTGCCGATTCGCGACGGCGGACGCGCCGTCGCCATCGCCTGGATGGCCGACGGAACGGTCTGCACGACCGATACCATGGTGCGATTCGACGTCACCGAAGGAGAGAAAGCGCCGCGCCGATTAGCCGACGCGTTTCTCCAAACGAATGCCGGTTCGATTCGCTTCTTCGGCGGCGACGACGTCATCCGCGGGTCGCTCAAGGGGCTCGAACTCGATCTTCAGATCGAGGGCAGCGCGTACGTGTTCCGTCACGCGCCGCCGCTGCCGGTCAAGGTGACGCTGCGCGAGGGATCGATGCGCGACTCCCTGGTACTCGGCGAGATGGCGCGCGAGCAGTCCGCCCACTTCGACGATCCGAAGGTGCTGATCGCCGAAATCAACCACGAGGCCGTCGGGGTCGCAATCACCGACGTCATCGACAAGAATTGGTCGGAGTTGCGGATTGCCGTCCACCAGCCCCACCGCGGCAACGGGTTCGGCGCGGCGATCGCGGCCAGCGCCGCGGACCGGCTGGTGTCCACCGAGGGCCGGCTCGTCTGCGCCGGGATCCACAACGTCGACGAACGCGGCCGCCTCTCGCTCGAACGGGGCGGGTTCCGCCTCGTCGACTACTACTTCGTGGCTTCCAAAAAGCTGTACACCTAGCCCTAGTCCGCCAGCAGGCGCGATTCGGCCAGGTCGATCTCGTACTGCAACCGCCGGAAGACCTCGTCGCCGATTTCCCCCGCGTGGCGCATGTCGTCGAGCGTCGCGCGCTCCGCGTCGATGGTCTGCCGGACCAGTTGCCGTTCGAGGTCGTGCTGGACGGCGTCGCCATGCTCCGACCCATCGACACGGGCATGAAAGTGCGCCAGCTGTTCCTCATACCGGGCCCGGAGCCGCCCGGCGACTTCCCAGTGCGCGGCCGAAACGAAGCTGGGCTCGAGTTCCACGAGCCGCCCAAGCGCCGCTTGGGCGACGCGAACGTTCGCCCGGGCCCGCGGCTGATCGCCCGCGTCGGCGTCGACGACCCCGAGGCCTCGCACGAGCCACGGCAGGCTCAGGCCTTGACCCAGCAGCGTCACGAGGATCACCGCGAACGTGATGAACAGGATCAGATCGCGCGCCGGAAACGGTGCGCCGCCGGCAACGTTATCGGGGATCGACAACGCGGCCGCAAGGGCCACGATCCCGCGCATCCCCGACCAGCCCACAACGAACGCCCAGGCGACCGACGTGCGCCGGCGGAGCGCCCACTCGCCGAACACCCAGATCAGGCGCACCGCGATGACGGTGCCGGCGATGGCCGCCGCGTACTGCGCCAAGGTCGCCGCCGGGAAGATCGCCAGCTCCGCGAAGATCGCGCGCAGTTGCAAGCCCAAGATGATGAACAGCGCGCCGTTGAACACGAAGAACAGCGTGTTCCAGACGCTGCGGCCGACCAGCCGCGCTTGCGGCGTGTACATCCCGCCGCCCTTTTGGCTCAAGTACATGCCGCCCGCCGCCGCCGCTAATACCCCCGACGCGCCGAGCCGGTCAGCCGCGAGATAGACGAGGAACGGCGTCACCAGCGTGATCGTCACCGAGATCACGTCGTCGGTGAGATCGCGTTCGAACAAAAAGCGGGTGATGCGGTTGCCGAGGAACCCGCCGGCTAACCCGACCGCGACGCCGACCAGCGCCACGTAGACGAACTGCGCCAACGCCGTCCCGAGCGAGAACGTTCCGATCATCACCGCGGCGACGGCAAACTTGTAGAGCACGAGCCCGGTGGCGTCGTTGATCAGGCTCTCGCCGCCCAAGATCGTCATCAGGGGCAGCGGCATGTGCGTTTCCTCGGCGATCGCATCGGTCGCGACCGTGTCGGTCGGCGAGAGGATTGCGCCCAGCACGAACCCGACGTCGAGCGGCAAGCCGATGACCCAGTGCGCGACGAAGGCCACGCTGACCGACGTGACGACGACGAGGCCCGTCGCCAGGGCCGTGATCGGTTTGAGGTAGCGCTTGAAGCGGCGCCAGTCGGTCGTGTACGCGTCGCCGAAAATCAGCGGCGGCAAGAAGACGAGAAACACCAGGTCGGGCGCGAGTTCGATCACCGGCATGCCGGGCACGAACGCTAGCGCAATCCCGCCCAGCAGAAACACGATCGGGTAGGGCTGACGGGTCCAGCGCGCCACGACGGCGAGCGCCGCGATCAGCGCCAACACCAGGAACATATTGAATTCGGTCACGGATCAGGTCGCGCGCAGCTTGGGATGGGAGCAGTAGGTCCAAACGCCCACGGCCATACACACTATTCCGGCCCCGATGAACACGAAGCGCAGGTCGGTGAAGCGCGCGATCGTGCCCACCAGCAGCGCGCCGCCCGGCACGAGACCGAGCGCGATCATCGAGTACACCGAGATGATGCGGCCGCGCATCTCGTCGGGTGCCAGGATCTGCACCATCACGTTGGACGAGCCGATGAAACTTTGGGTGCCGAGGCCGACGAACACCAGCACGAGCGCGGCCCAGCCCAGCGTGTCGAAAATCCCCAGCGACGCGACGCCGAGCGACGCGATGAGGCCGGAAACGAACCACATGGCGGCTCGCCGCCGCACGTTGAAGGCGGCAATCAGCAAGGCACCGACCACCGCACCGATCCCCGAGGCGGCCATCAACGCGCCGAGACCTCGCGCGTCGGTATGGACCACGTGCACGGCGTAGGCGGGCATCAGGAAGGTGTAGGACCGCACCGAGAGCGCGGTGACGATCATCATCAAGAACACCCAACGCAGCGCCGAGTGCGCGTAAATGAAGTGAATGCTTTCGACGAACGCCGGCCAAAACGGCGTTCGGGCCCGCGAACTCGGCGGCGACGGCGACATGAAGATGATCGCCAGCACGACCGCGAGTTTGACGATCGCGTTGACGATCATGCACGGTGCGATGCCGGCCGCGAAGATGAGGATACCGGCCAACGGCGGCCCGGCCACAGCCGGTGTGTTGAAGGCGAACGAGTTCAGCCCGATCGCGTTCCCCACCAGTTCGCGCGGCACGAGAATCGAAACCCAGCTTTGCCGCGCGGGCGCGTCGAACGACTGCGTCGCGGCTTGAAACGCGCTGATGATCAGGATGACCGGCAGCGTCGCGCTGTTCGTCAGCAGCGCGGTGGCCAGCAGTACGGCGAGGATCATCGTCATGATGTTGGTGCTGAGCAAGATCGGACGGCGCGAGTAGCGGTCGGCGATCACGCCCGCATACGGCGAAACGAGCAGCACCGGAATCATGCGCGACGCGCCGAGCAAACCGATGTAGAACGAACCGAGGCCGGCGTTGGGCGCCAGGCGCGCGACGTAGTACCCGAGCGCGGTGAACTGGATCCAGGTACCGATGTTTCCGACGAATAGCCCGCTCCAGAGCAGCGAAAAATCGCGATAACGAAACGGTCCGAGCAGGCTTCCTTGAAGATTCGGGACCGGGCGTTCACCCGTGGCGGCCGCTGTTTCGGCCGCCGTCATCCGTTCGTGCCGCGCGCCGCGTCGATCAGCGCAATAGACTGTTCGACTCCGAAACGCGAAACATCCAGAACCAGGTCGTAGTAGTGCGGGTCGCCCCAATCGAAATCGTAGCGCTCGCGCGCGTAGCTGCGGCGGCCGCCGTCGACGCGTGCGATCTCGGTGCGCGCGGCCGCGTCGTCGATCCCGAGCGACTCGGCGATATGGGTGATGCGCCAGGGCAGCGGCGCGATGAGAAAGACGCGCAACACGTTCGGCCGGTCGCGCAGCACGATGTTGCCGAGCCGCCCGACCACGATCGCGTTGCCGGCGTCGGCCGCCTCGTGAATGAGGGCCTCGATCTCGCGCTGCGTGACGGCGGCTAAGTCTTCCACCTCGGGCGCCGGCTGAAACGCCTCCGGCATCGCGACGCTGAGCGAGCGCAGCAGCCGTTGGCCGAAGCCGGTCTGACGGTGCTCGATGCTCTCCACCGCTTCGGGCGAGGTGCCCAAGCGCGCGGCCACCACGACCGGCAGGTCCTCGTCGAGCAGGCGGTATCCCAGCCGCTCGGCCAGGCCGCGCGTGACCGCCCGTCCGGCGGCTCCGTACTCGCGCGATACCGTGATGATCATGGTCGACTGCTTCCGCGGATGGACCCGCAGGTCCGGGTCGAAACGCAACGCCATGCCGATCATCGAGACGCGGGACCTGCGGAAGGTCTTCCGTTCGGTCAAACGCATCCCCGGGGCCGGCGGCGCGCTCAAGACCCTCTTCACCCGGGAGTACGTCGACAAGGTTGCCGTGACCGGCGTGACGATGTCGCTCGACGCCGGCGAATTGGTCGGCTATATCGGACCCAATGGCGCCGGTAAGTCGACGACGATCAAGATGCTCACCGGCATCCTCGTACCGACGTCGGGCGAGGTCCGGATCGCGGGCATCGTTCCCTACCAGAAGCGCAGCGAGAACGCGCGCAATATCGGGGTCGTCTTCGGCCAGCGCTCGCAGCTGTACTGGGATCTGCCGCTGATCGAATCGTTCGAGCTGCTGCGCGCGATCTACGACGTCAGCGCCGAACGCTACAAGTCGAACATGGATTACTTCACGCAGCTGCTCGAGATGGACGAGTTCCTCGGCACGCCCGTACGCCAGCTCTCGCTCGGCCAGCGCATGCGCGGCGACTTCGCGGCGGCGATGCTGCACGACCCGAAGGTCGTGTTTCTCGACGAGCCCACGATCGGACTCGACGTCGTGGCCAAAGAGGCGATCCGCAACTTCATCGCCGACGTCAACCGCGAACGCGGAACGACGTTCATCCTGACGACCCACGACTTGGCCGACGTCGAGCGCCTGTGCCGGCGCATCGTGCTCATCGATCGCGGCACCTTGATCTTCGACGGCGCCATCGAGACGCTGCGCGACGGGTACGGAACCCACCGCACGCTCGTGGTCGAACTGTGCGAGCCCCAAACGCACGTCGAAATGGAAGGCACCGAGGCCGAACTGACGTTGCCGACCGTCGCCCGCTTCCGCTTTGACCGGCGCACGATGTCGGCCGAGCAACTGATTCGGCGCGTCACGGAGCGCTACGCCGTCAGCGACATCTCGATCGAGGAACCCGAACTCGAGTCGATCATCCGGCGCATCTACCGCGAGGGCTACGTCGCCGAACCCGACCCCGAGCCGGCCGCAACGTGAGCTTCCGGATCGCGCCGTACCGGGAATTCGCCAAGAAAGCGTTCGCGCGCGAGGCGACATACCGGATGGAGGTCTTCACCAACGTCGGCTCGCTCTTCGCGCGGCTGTACCTGATGAAGATGGTCTGGGTGGCGCTCTACGCCCAGAACGTCGCGCCGGCCGGCGTGCCGCTGCACGCGATCCTCACCTACACGACCATCGCGCTGCTGATGTCGCTCGTGCTGGAGATCGACGGCACGCGGATCATCCGCGACCGCGTCCGCGAGGGCTCGATCGCGACCGACTTGATGAAGCCGATCAACCTCCCGCTCTACTTCTTCAGCGACGGCTTCGGCCAGACGCTGTTGCACGCGATCTTGATCGTGCCGTCGCTGGGTCTGGCGCTGTTCATCGTGCACATCGACGTCCCGCCGCCGCTGGCGCTGCTGGCGTTCGCCTGCAGCTTCGCGCTCGGGTACGTCGTCAATTTTCTGCTGAATTTCCTGATGAACGCGATCGCCTTCTGGACGCTCGAGACGTTTGCGCTGCAGCTGATCGTGCGCTGGGTGAGCGACCTGCTCGGCGGTCAAGTCGTCCCGCTGATCTTCTTCCCCGGCTTCTTGCA
>DASYOE010000389.1:0-4781 GCA_036008105.1 Candidatus Lustribacter sp.
CGTCGTTTCGCTCAAGCGACCCAGTACCAATCCGCAAACAGAACCGTGAACAGTCCGAGCAGGGGCAGCGAGAACGCGACGATGATGTTGTTGACGGTCGGCTTCGCGCCCCATAGGCCGAACAGCGCGAACATCGGGAACAGAACGAGCGCGAAGCGCGGCATGCTCATCAGGCTCGAGGTGGAGAGGGGGACGAGAATCGACACCGCCATGTAGGCGATGTAGGATGCGCGCAAGCGGCGGAAGCCGACGATCAGCACGCCCAGGATCAACAGCGTGAAGGTGACTTCGAGCAATTGGTTGGCGATCGTCTGCGGCGGATAATTGCCCAGAATGATGGCCATCGAATGGCGGAAGCTAACCCACGGCGGTGCGAGGTAGCGGTCCCAGTGGGCCTGCACGTGCGAGAAGTAGAGCGGATCCCCGCGCAACACCCAAAGGTAGGCCATGTACGACGCGAGTCCGAGCGGGATGAGCGCGAGCCCGGCGAGCGGCTTGATCGCGGTATCGAGCGGCCACTTGAACCAGTCCCCGCGCGACTCGTAGAGCGCGACGCCCCATTCGATGAGAAACGGTACTACCAGCAGCACGCCCTCGACGCGCGTCAACGCCGCAAAGAAACCGCACACGCCGGCGAGCACCCAGCGCCGCTCGCGGATGTAGTAGAACGACGACACCGACAAGAAGAGGAAGAGCGCCTCGGTATAGACGGCCGAGAAGAAGATCGCGGTTGGGAAGATCGAGACGTAGAACACGGCCCGGTGTGCGACGTGGCGGTTGAACTCGTGCTCGACGAGCTTGTAGAGGTAGAGCAGCGCGAAGAAACTCGCCGCGTTGGAAATCAGCAAGCCGGCGATGAGATGGTTGCCGGTGAAGCCGCCGACGAACCAGATCAGCAGCGGGTAGAGCGGGAAGAAGGCCGGCTCCGTGCCGGCGTAGCCGTTCGTCGCGATGCCGATGTAGTGTTCGGCATCCCAGCGCCCCCACACCGCGAACAGCGGGTTCCCGCTGGCGCTGAAATGCACGCCCGCCCGTTGGCCGACGATCACCGTCGCAAGTTCCGCGATGATGATGATCGGAACGCGCGTCACGACGAACGTCACCAGCACGTCGCGCACGGTCGCGCTGAAGCGCGCGGCCACGAGCAGCTTGAGGACGCAGAACGTTGCCGCGGCGAGGGCGATCGTGCGCCCTTGCGTGCTCAGTCCGCCGGGCGCCACGAGGATCATCCACAGCAAGATGAGCGCGGCCCACGACGGCACGTCCCAGCGCAGCGCGACGTCGTACGCGATGTCGGTGCGGTACGCGAAGTAGCGCGCGTAGGCGTCCCAGAGGGCCAGCGCGAGCAGCGGGCCTGCGAGCAGGGCGAGCAGTAAGGTTGTTTCGAGGAGCAGCGGGCGATGGGGGCCGTGCGTGAGGTAGGCGTACCACCCGAAAAAGCCCGCGCTGACGCCGGCGCATGCGACCGTGACGACGGCCGGCCATCCGGCCGCTTCGACGAGTTGGTGGCGCCGGGAACGCGCGGCGTTGCCCACAAACGCGAGATTCACGGGCATGCGTCTTAGCGTGCCCACGACGCCCTGCCTGCATGAGGAGGCCCGGCGGACGGGTAAGAGCCCGGGATGCAATCGCAATCCCCTCGTATGCCGGTCGATACGCTCGACTTCGTCAAGGTCACGGAGGCTGCGGCTTTAGCCGCGTCGCGCTGGATGGGTCGCGGGGAGCGCGACATCGCCGATGGGGCTGCGGTCGAGGCGATGCGCGAGACGCTCAACCAGATGGACATCGACGGGCGCATCGTCATCGGTGAGGGCGAGCGCGACGAAGCGCCGATGCTCTTCATCGGCGAGGAGCTCGGACGCGGCGGGTTTGCGGTCGATATCGCGGTCGATCCGGTCGAGGGAACCAACCTCGTCGCGAACGGCTTGCCGAATTCGATCGCCGTCATGGCGCTCTCGGAGCGCGGCGGATTGTTGCACGCGCCGGACTCCTACATGCAGAAACTTGCCGTCGGTCCGAAAGCGGCTCCGTACGTGCACATCGATGCCCCGGTTGCCGAGAACCTCGAGGCCGTGGCCAACGCGCTCGAACGGCCGATCAACGACGTCACCGTCGTGATTCTCGACCGTCCGCGGCACGCCGATTTGATCGCCGCCGTGCGCGCGGCCGGCGCGCGCATCAAGCTGATATCCGATGGCGACGTCGATGCCGCCATCGCGACCGCCGTCGAAGGCACCGGCATCCACGTCGCGATGGGCATCGGCGGCGCACCGGAAGGCGTGCTGGCGGCCGCGGCGCTCAAGTGTCTGGGCGGCGGTTTTATGGGGCGGCTCAAGCCGCGCAGTGCCGAGGAAGCCGAGCGAGCCAAGGGGATGGGCTTCGGCGATCTCGACCGCGTGTTGACGATGGACGACCTGTGCAAGGGTCAGAGTCTCGTGTTCGTCGCGACCGGGATCACCGAGGGCGACCTGGTGCGTGGCGTGCGCTTCATGGGGAACCAAGCGCGCACCCATTCGATCCTGATCGAGGGCACGACCGGAACCGTCCGGTTCATCGAGAGTGTCCATCGTTTGGGGGCCAGACCAAAATTCAAAGTGTGAATCACCAGTTCGATCTCGTCGTCGTCGGAGCCGGTTCGGGCGGCTACGCCGCGGCCCGCACGGCCCGGGATTTAGGCGCGTCGGTCGCGCTCGTGGATCATGGGCCGCTGGGCGGCTTGTGCATCCTGCGCGGCTGTATGCCGTCCAAGACGCTGATCGCGACCAGCGATGCGGCCCACGAGGTGCGGCACGCGCACGAATTGGGCGTCCATGCGAGCGAGCCGACGGTCGACCTCGACGCCGTGATGGCACGCAAGCGCGAGATCATCCAAGGCTTCACCGACTACCGCGTGGCCGGCATCGAAACGTTCCCGGTGTTCCACGGCGAGGCATCGTTCGAGTCGCCGCACAAGCTGCGCGTCGGCGACGACGTGCTCGAGGGCAAGACGTTCGTCATCGCCACCGGCAGCATCATCATGCCGCCGGTCTTTCCGGGCCTGGCCGAGACCGGCTACATCGAGAGCGACGAGGCGCTGGAACTTGAGGCGCTGCCGCAGTCGATGATCGTGCTGGGTGGCGGCTACGTCGGCTGCGAACTCGGCCAGTTCTACGCGCGCATCGGCGTGCCGACCACGATCGTCATCCGCAGCGGACAGTTGCTCACCGATGAAGATACCGACATCGGCGAAGGGCTGACCGAATATTTTCGCGAGGAAGGCATCGCGGTCGAAACGCACGCGCGCGTGTTGCGCGTCGGTCGCGGCAACGACGGCCGCAAAGTCGTCGACTACGTGGTGGACGGCGTCGAGAAGTCGCTCGCGGCGCACGAGATCTTCTACGCGCTGGGGCGCGTGCCGGCGGTGGCCGGCCTCAACCTCGAAGCGGCGGGCGTCAAATATCACGCCATGACCGGCATCGCGATCGACGACACGCTGCGCACCTCGCAGCAGCACATCTTCGCGGTCGGCGACGTCACCGGCCGCTTCGCGCTCGTGCACGTCGCGATTCAGCAGGGCGAGCTGGCCGCGCGTAACGCCGTCCACGACAAGCAAGAACGGGTGGACTACAGCCTGTCCAAGACCCACACCGTGTTCTCCGATCCCCAAGTCGCCGTGGCCGGCGAGACGGAGAAGGATCTGCAGCGCGCCGGCACCCCGTATCTCGTTGCGAGCTATCCGTTCAACGATCACGGCAAAGCGATCTCGATCGGCAAGACCAAGGGCTTCGTCAAAATGATGGCGGCGCCGGCCGACGGGCGCATCCTCGGCGCCGCGATCCTCGGCCCCGAGGGATCCGACCTCATTCACGAGTTGATCGTGGCGCTGTACTACCACGCCACCGTGTTCGATTTCGTCAAGATCCCCCATCTGCACCCGACGCTGGCGGAAATTTGGACCTATCCCGCCGAGGAGCTCGTCGAGAAGATCGTCGCCGCGCGACCGCTCGCGATCGCGCGATGACCTTCGACGTCGCGATCGTCCAAGTCAAGCCGCGCAAAGGCGACGTGGCGGGCAATCTCGCGACCTTGGGCGCGGTGTTCGCGCAACTCTTGGCCGGACCGGCCCTGCCGCCGCAGCTCATCGTTTTGCCGGAAGCCGCGCTGACCGCGTACTTCCTCGAGGGCGGCGTGTACGAACTCTCGCTGCCGGCGGACGAGCTGGCGGCGAAACTCGACGCCACGTGGCGCGCCGCGGGCGGCACCGCGGCGATCGACATCGTCTGCGGCTTCTATGAAAACAGCGACGGCACGTATTACAACAGCGCGCTGTACGCAACGATCGGCGGTGCCGCGCCGCGGGTCGTCCACGTGCACCGCAAGATGTTCCTTGCGACCTACGGCGTGTTCGATGAAGAGCGCTTTCTCTCGCGGGGGCGGCATCTCGACGTCTTCCCGACCCCGTTCGGACCGGCCGCGCTGCTCATCTGCGAGGATGCGTGGCATTCGATCATGCCGGCGATCGCCGCGCTTAAGGGCGCGCGACTAATCATCATTCCGAGCGCCTCGCCCGGACGCGGCTTGGCCGGCGCCGGGATGCTCGAGAGCGTCGAGCGCTGGCGCGCGACGCTGACGCTCATGGCGAGCGAACACGGCGCGTACGTGCTCTACGCCGGGCTGACCGGGTTCGAGGGCGGCAAAGGCATGTCGGGCAGTTCGTGCATCGTGTCGCCGCGCGGCGAACTGCTGGAATCGCTCGACGAGCTGAGCGTCGCGATCTTGCGCGCGCGGCTCGATAGCGCCGA
>DASYOE010000390.1:0-2947 GCA_036008105.1 Candidatus Lustribacter sp.
CCCCGTCCGCCCGGTCGCTCGACCAGACCGAGAAGATCCCGGTCTTCGTTCCGCACATCGGTGTGGATACGCTCAAACACCTCACCGACGCGCTCGACGTCGGCTGGCTGGGCATGGGCGCGACGGTCAAGGAGTTCGAAGAGCGCATCGCCGCCTATATCGGCGGCGACCGCTACGCCGTGTGCACGAACACCGGGACCGCGGCGTTGCACATCGCGTGCATCGCGGCCGGGCTCGAACCGGGCGACGAAGTCATCACGCCGTCGTTCAACTACGTCGCCGACCATCAGGCGGTGCGTGCGACCGGCGCGAGCGTGGTGATGTGCGACATCAACGACGACGATTTGGGCATCGACGTCGCCTCGGCCGAAAAGCTGATCGGCCCGCGCACGAAGGCGATCATCCCGCTGCACTTTTCCGGCATTCCATGCCGTTCGGCCGAGGTCTACGCGCTCGCAAAACGCCACGGTCTGCGCGTGATCGAGGACGGCTGTCACGCCTTCGGCTCGACGATCGACGGCGTCAAGATCGGCAGCACCGGCGACCTCACCTGCTTTAGCTTCGATCCGGTGAAGGTCATCACGTCGATCGACGGCGGCTGCGTGATTACCGCGAATCCCGACGAGGTCGACCGGCTGCAGCATTACCGGCTGCTGGGCGTCGACAAAGACACGACCCTGCGCTACAAGAACAAGCGCGCGTGGGACTACGACGTCATCAGCGAAGGCTACCGCTACCACCTCAACAACATCATGGCCAGCATCGGCGTCTCGCAGATCAAGCGCGTCGACGAGTTCATCGCGAGCCGCCAGAACGTCTGCACCCGCTACTCGGCCGCCTTCGACCGCATCGCGGGACTGCGCGTGTTGCGGCGCTCGTACGCCGACGTCTCCCCGTTCATCTACAGCCTGCGCGTGCTGGGCGGCCGGCGCGAAGCGCTGATCGACCACCTCGCGGCGCGCAATATCGAGGTCGGGATCCATTTCGTCCCCGTGCACAAGCACACGTACTTCGCCGGCGCGCGGCGCTCGCCGATGCCGGTCACCGAACGGGTCGTCGGTGAGGTGCTCACGCTGCCGCTGCACTCGTTGATGAAAGAAGCGCACGTCGAACGCGTCATCGACGGCGTTCGTTCGTTCTTCGAATAGCGCGCGAACGGCATGAAAGCGATCGTGCTATGGGGCGCGACGGGCCACGCGCGCGTGCTGGCTGAATTTCTCGGCGCGCTGGACTACGGCGTCGTCGCGCTCGTCGACAACGATCCCGCGGTCACGTCGTTCTTGCCGGGTGTGCCGGTGTTGCACGGTGAGGCGGCGCTGCGCGAATGGCGCGCGGGCCGGCCGGGTGAGATGCACGCGCTCGTTGCCGTCGGCGGTGCGCGCGGTGCCGAACGGCTGGCGCTGCAACAGACGCTCGCATCGGCGGGCTACATCGTGCCGAGCGCGGTGCATCCGCGCGCATTCGTCGCCGGCGACGTGACGTTGGGTGCCGGCAGCCAGATCCTCGCGCTCGCCGCGGTCGCCGCGGCGGCGCGCATCGGGAGCGGCTGCATCGTCAACACCACGGCCAGCGTCGATCACGAATGCCGGCTCGACGACGGCGTGCATATCGGCCCCGGCGCGACGCTGGCCGGCAACGTGACGGTGGGACGCAACGCGTTTATCGGCACGGGTGCCGCCGTGATTCCTCACATCACGATCGGCGCAGACGCGATCGTCGGCGCGGGCGCGGTCGTGATTCGCGACGTTGCGCCGAACACGGTCGTGTACGGGAACCCTGCGCGGCCGGGCAAGCACCGCGCATGACGCCCCACTGCCGATCCTGCGGCGCGCCGCTCGCGGTCACGTTCATCGACCTCGGGCTCTCGCCGCCGGCCAACGGGCTGACCGAACCGGCCGATGCCGGCCGCGGCGAATCGTTCTACCCGCTGCACGCCTACGTGTGCGAAGTGTGTTTCCTCGTTCAACTCGACGTCTTCGAAACGCCCGAACAGATCTTCCGCGAGTACTCGTACTTCTCGTCATACTCCACGAGCTGGCTGCAACACGCCGAAAACTACGTGACGGCGATGCTCGCCGAACGCGGCATCGGACCGGGACAGCGCGTGGTCGAACTCGCCAGCAACGACGGCTATCTTCTGCAGTACTTTATTCGCGCCGGCGTTGAGGTGCTGGGCATCGATCCGGCGTCGAACGTGGCGGCGGTGGCGCGCGAACGCGGCGTGCCGACGATCGACGAGTTCTTCGGAGTGGAACTGGCCACGCGGGTCGCGGCCGAACACGGTCAGGCCGATCTGATGGTCGCCAACAACGTGCTCGCGCACGTTCCCGACATCAACGATTTCGTCGGCGGCATCGCCCGGCTGCTGGCGCCCTCGGGCTTCATCACCATCGAGTTTCCGCACGTGCTCAACCTGATCGAGGGCGTGCAGTTCGACACGATCTATCACGAGCATTTCTCATACCTCTCGGTACTCGCGCTGGTGCCGCTGTTCGCCCGGCACGGGTTGACGATCTTCGACGTGCAAGAAATCCCGACGCACGGCGGCTCGCTGCGCATCTTCGCCGGACACGCGGGGAACCGGCCCGTCGCGACGAGCGTTGCCGCGTTATTGGACAAAGAACGCGCGCACGGCCTCGATCGCGTCGAAACGTATCCGGCGTTCGGCGAACAAGTGATGCGCGTGAAGCGCGACTTTCTCGAATTTCTGATCGGGGCGCGGCGGGCCGGCAAGAGCGTCGGCGGGTACGGTGCGGCCGCCAAGGCCACGACGCTCCTCAACTACGCCGGCGCGCGCACCGACATGATCGAATTCGTCGCCGACAAGAGCCCGCACAAGCAAGGACGGCTGATCGCCGGCGTCCGCGTGCCGATCGTGTCACCCGAACACCTGCACGCCGCACGCCCCGATTACGTGGTGATCTTTCCCTGGAACATCGCGGCGGAG
>DASYOE010000391.1:0-3000 GCA_036008105.1 Candidatus Lustribacter sp.
GCGCAGGTCTACCGGAATGAGCGCCGGCACGAGCATCAGCGCGGGCCACGCGACGACGAACTCCTTGAAGCGCGGCCGCACTTGCAAGATCGTGGTGAGGTGCGAGCGCAGCGCCAGTTCGAACGTCGACGGCGCGATGTCGCTCTGGTTGCCGCTGCGTTCGAGGACGAGGAACGCGCCGGCCGCGAGCACGATGCCGGCCAGCAGTTGGATCACGCGCACCGGTTCTTCGCCGGCCGTGCGCAGGTCGAGCTTCGCGCCGAAGCGGTCGGTGAAGAAATACAAGCCGAGCGCGATGAGCGGCGGCAGCACGAGCACGTACTTCACGCCCAGGAAACGGTCGACTTCGGTCATCGTCAAAAGCGTGCTCAGCAAGCCGACGATCGCGAGCGCTCCGCAGAGCGTGACCACGATCGCGGCTAACAGCGCAAAGAGTCCGCGCGCATAAACATTTGCGGTGCGCAGCCACGGCACGGGTTCACCGCGAAACGCCCAACCGGCGGCCAGCATTCCGAGCGCCGGAAACGTCAGTCCGGCGGCGAGCGCGAGCACTTCGCGGGCGAGGATATCGTGATGGCTGACGTAACCGGCCCCGACGAACGCGAGGTCCACCAGCACCAGGCCGGCGATCCAGCCCATGCCACCGATACCAAACGCTTCCAGCAACAGCAAGAGGCTTGCCGGCACGGTCAATGATGTCAGCGCGATTGCGACCGGATTGATCGCGAACTTCGCCAGCGCCGACGCCGGCCCTAAGCGCCGGTGGTCGGCGCGAATGCCGTCCGCGATGCGCTTCACGATGGCGACGTTGGTGGCTTCGATCGAGCGCCCGTTCCACGAGTGCAGATAGGGCCGCAGATACACCACGCGGATGTTGCGCTCGTTCACCCCGAGCAGGTAACGCGCGATGATCTCTTCCGGCGTGAGTTTATCGGCTTCGGGTTTGGCAATCGCCTGAACGCGCACTAACCGTTCGGGCATCCGGCGCGCGAGGTCCGCGTCGCCGAGCTGCTCTTGTTTCGGATCGTACGTTTCGACGATGCCGAAGTTTACATGATTCGCCGTGAGCGCCGCGGCGGCGGCAGCGGTAGCGTCGGGATAGCCCAGAACTTCATTGCGCAGGCCGAAGAAAATCACCGTGTGCGCGCGGCCGCCGCGCGTCGCATCGGCAACGACCTGCTGCAGTTGCGCCGGCGTGAAGCCCTCGTCGTTCTGCAAGCGCGGCACGAGCAGCAAGCCGAGCCGTTGCGCGAGCGCAACGCGGTCGAACGGCAACCCGAACGCCTCGCCGTCGAAGTAGTCGCTGGTCGTGCGGATCTCCCACACGGCCGGCAACCGCGCGCGCAGCAGCCGGATCGCCGGCGTTCCGAAATGCAGCGGCAATTGCTCGGCGTAGCGCTGAGCTGTGGGGGCGTCGTAGGCCACCACGTACATCGCGTCCGTGCGGATCGCATTGGACCGGACCAGCCCTTCGAACAGCGGGTCGGTGAGCGGCGAGACGCGGGCCTGATCGAGCAGCGCCCCGCCGGCATACGCGCTGGCACTCGGCGCCCCCGGAATGTTGGCGCCCAACTCCTCGCTCACGGCGAGCGACGTCAGCCCGGCGTCGCGGAGTGCGGTGAGAAACGCCGCTTCGTTATACGCGCTGCCCTTGGTGAGGGCGCTGAAATCCGTGTCGTCCATCACGATTTCCACGTTGCGAGCCGCGGCTTCATGGCGCTCGCGGCGGACCCCGATGTACAGGGCGGCCAGCAATCCGATGGCCAGGACGAACAGGATGATGCGCCGGGGTGTCACGTCACGGCGTTTTCGCTAGGAAAAACAACAAGGCCCGCAGAGCGAGCCTTGCTGCCGTCGCGTAGTAGGTTGCCCTACTACCGGGTGTGGGCGACGATTATACATCCAGCCGCGCGCCCACAAGTCGCGGTTCAGAGAATTGTGCCGTAACGGAATCCCACTCCTTGTGACCTTCGTCAAGTTCCCGTGTGGTGAACGGGTTCACCGGCGTTCGGGGACCCACGGGACGACGCGTTTCTCGATGTAACCAGCGATCGTGAAGAGCGCCGAGCCGATGATGCCGGCCGTAACGAGACCGGCGACCGACTGGCTGATCGACAGTGTCGTCCACGAGTTCCAGATCAAGTGGCCGATGCCGTTGTCCGCAACGAGAAACTCGACTGCTACCGTATTGAGCAGCGCGAGGCCGACCGAGAGTTTCACGCCACCCATAATGACCGGTAACGCGGCCGGGAACATCACGTCGAAATACATATCGCGCGTGCGCGCGCCGAAACTCGTCGCCACTTCCTTGTAAATCGGCTCGACGTTGAGCACGGCCGCCATCGTCGTGATGATCATCGTGAAGAAAGGCCCCAGCGAAATCAAGATCACGTTCGAGGTTTCATTGAGCCCGACCAAGATCAAGATGATCGGGAACAGCGCGATGCGCGGCAACGGATAGAACGCGGCGACGAGCGGCTGCACGATCGAACGCGTCCACGGCGAGACGCCCATCGCGAGGCCGATCAACGTGCCGGGAATCAGGCCGAGAAAGAATCCGACGAAGAATCGCTCGAGCGTGATCCCGGCGGTGTTGAGCAGGCCGCCGTGCTGGATCAACTGGACGATCGTCGCGGCGATGACCGTCGGCGGCGCGAGAATCCGCCGGTCGACGATGTTCAGCCGCGAGCAGATCTCCCACAGGATGAGCACGGTTAACGGGCTGATCACGACCATGAGCCGGTCCCGCTGCTGCGCCGTCATCGGTTTCTTTACAGCCGGCGCGCTATCCAACGGGCACCTCGGTTTCGCTCTCGCGCTGGCGCAGGGAGAGCACTTCTTCACGCAGCGCCGTCCAAACGCGGCTACGGATCTCGAAGAACGCTTCGTTGGACTTCATGTCGAGTACGTCGCGCGGACGCGGCAGATCGATGTCGACGATCGTCTTGACCTTGCCCGGGCGATTGGTCATGACGATGACGCGGTCACCCAGCACGATCG
>DASYOE010000392.1:0-54064 GCA_036008105.1 Candidatus Lustribacter sp.
CGCCGGCGATCGTGAAGGCGAGAAACAACAGGCCGGTCGTGGTGCGCGCGTCGGCGACGTGCAGCGATTCGCGCACGAAGAAAAACAAGAAGCCGAACAGCGTGTAGAAACCGACGTTGATCGCCGCGCGTGAAACGAGGATCGTCGCCATCGGCGCCGTGACGCGGAGCGCAGCCGGCCGCAGCGAGGCCCAGGGCAGCGTGCGCAAGTGAACGAGCGCGATCGCGCTCCCCGCGAGGAGGGCGACGACCAGCGCCGCGCCGGCCGTTGGCCCGTGCAGCGTCGCGGCGACCAGCAAACCGGTCACGCTGCCCGCGAACGACGACACGCTCATCCACGCCGACGCCCGGCCGCGGCGCTCGTCGTCGATCGCATCGGAGATTGCGGCTTGATAGGGACCGCCGGCGACGTTCATGCCGATTTGCAGCGCGACGAACGCGGCGACGAGCGCACCCAGGCCCGCTGCGGCGAAGAACGCCACGAGCGCCGCCGCCGCGATCACCACGCCCCAGACGTAGAATTCGCGCCGGTGACCGATGCGAACCATCCGCCGGTCGGAGGCAAACCCCGCCGCCAGCTGCACCGCTGCAGCCACCAGCGCACCACCGGATGCGATCCACGCATACGCGCGCACGTCGTCGCCCGGCGCGAGTTCCGCCACGCGGCTTTGAAGGAAGACCCCGAGAATCGCGCTCCACACCGCTTGGTTGCCGAACCACAGCGCGCTGATGCGGGCCGGGCTCGCGATCACCGGCGCCCGCACGCGTAGCGATAGTCGGCCAGCGTATCGACGTCGTAGCACAGTCCCGGTGCCGCCGCGCGAATTGCCCCGGAGCGCACGCCCAGCACGCGCTCGGCCCGGCGCTCGATGTCGGCAATCCGCAAACGTCGCACGAGGAAACGCAGCAAGAGTGCGCCACCCAGCAAACGGGCCATGCCGACCGCGCTCTTGCGCGCGCGGAAGAATTCGCCGGCGACCGCACGTACCGGCACGCGAGCGCGGCTACCGATGAAGAACACGCTTCCGTTGGCGACGCGCTCCCCGCCCAGCGTTGTGATGTGCGGCGGCGCGCCGGGGTAGGCCGCCTCGTACGCCGTCGCCGCGGCGAGCGGCAGGCTGAGATCGAAGCCGGCGGCGGCAGCGAGGAACGCGCGCAGTTCGGCGCCGCGGGCGAACGGCAGATCGCTCGTCGCAAAGAGCAAGTCGTCGCCGGCCGGCCACGCGTCCAAGGCGCGTGCGACGTTCACCGCCCCGTCGTCGTCGGCCGCGACGACGCGCACCCCGCCGTCCACGCGGCGCCGGATCTCGGCATCGCCGACGACCGCGACGTCCGCAATGCCGGCGTCCGCGATCGCCCCGAGCATGACGTCGAGCAGCGTGCCGCCGCCGAACGGCGCGAGCGCCTTCAGCCGCGTGCCGATCGCGGCGGCGAACGTCTCGTCGACGCGGCCGCCCGCGGTCACCACCGCACGTAACATACGCGCGCGCCGTTCGGGGGAGGCAAGGCGAGCGCCTCGGCGGGGAACGGTGATTCGTCCGCCAATCTAGGCTGGAATGTCCCGGCGTTCAATCCTCGTCATCGGCTCTGGTCCGATCGTCATCGGTCAAGCCGCTGAGTTCGATTACGCCGGGGTTCAAGCGTGCCGTGCGCTGCGCGAGGAAGGCCATCGCGTCGTCCTCGTCAACTCGAATCCGGCCACGATCATGACCGATCCCGAGGTGGCGGATGCCGTCTACCTCGAGCCCCTGACGGTCAAGTCGATCGAAGCGATCATCGCCCGCGAACGGCCCGACGCGCTGCTGCCGACCTTGGGCGGTCAAACCGGCTTGAACATGGCGGTCGAGCTCGCCGCCGCCGGCGTCCTCGAACGGTACGAGGTCGAGCTGCTCGGGACGCCGCTCGAAACGATCCAGCTCGCCGAAGACCGCGAGCGCTTCAAGAGCAAGATGATCGAAATCGGCGAACCGGTGCCGCCGAGCGTCGTCGTCACCGACGTCGAAGCCGGCGTGGCGTTTGCCGCCGAGCACGACTACCCGCTGATCGTTCGCCCCGCGTACACGCTCGGCGGCACCGGCGGCGGCTTGGTACACAACGAGGCCGAGCTGCGCGCCACGCTGGCCGGCGGTCTCGCCGCGTCGATCATCAACCAGGCCCTGGTCGAAACGTCGCTGCTCGGCTGGAAAGAGATCGAGTACGAAGTCCTGCGCGACCGCGCCAACAACTGCATCGTCGTCTGCAACATGGAGAACATCGATCCGGTCGGCGTGCACACCGGCGATTCGATCGTCGTCGCGCCCTCGCAGACGCTCAGCGACCTCGACTACCAGATGCTGCGCACCGCGAGCATCAACGTCATTCGCGCGCTGAACGTCCAGGGCGGCTGCAACATTCAGTTCGCGCTGCATCCCGATCGCCGCGAATACCAGATCATCGAGGTCAACCCGCGCGTCTCGCGCTCCTCGGCGCTGGCGTCAAAAGCAACCGGCTACCCGATCGCCAAGATCGCGACGAAGATCGCGCTCGGCCACACGCTCGACGAGATCCCCAATCCCGTTACCGGGATCACCAAAGCAGCGTACGAGCCGACGCTCGATTACTGCGTGGTCAAATTTCCGCGCTGGCCGTTCGACAAGTTTCCGCTGGCCGACTTTCGCCTCGGCACGCAGATGAAGTCGACCGGTGAGGCGATGGGGATCGGTCGCACGTTCGCCGCCGCCTTGATGAAAGCGATCCGCGGGCTCGATCTCAAGTTCGAGACCCTGACCGGCGGCGCGTTCGGCGAGTGGAGCGTCGAGGAACTCTGGCGCGCGGTCGAAGAGCCGACGCACGACCGCCTGTTCGCGATCTGCGAACTGCTGCGGCGCGATTGCAGCCTCGATGAAGTGCACGCGCGCTCGTCCATCGATCGCTTTTGGCTCTGGGAACTCGAAGAGCTGGTGCAGCTCGAGAACGAACTGCGCAAGTTCAAAAGCAAACCGGGCCAGCCGATGATGTATCCGCCGCCCGCGCTGATCAAGCTCGCGATCGTCGCCGGCTATTCGACGCGCGGCATCAACTCGCTGTTCGGCGGCGAGTTCAAGAGCGTCAACGACCGCGGACAATTCCGCATGGTCGACACGGCCGCGGCCGAGTTCCCGGCGCGTTCGCCCTACTACTATCTGTCGCGCGGTGAAACCGACGAGATGCGCAAGCCGCCGAAATCCGCCGTGGTGGTCGTGGGCAGCGGGCCGATCCGCATCGGCCAGGGCATCGAGTTCGACTACTCGTGCGTGCACGCGGCGTGGGCGCTGCGCGACGCCGGCCGCTCGGCGGTCGTGGTCAACAACAATCCGGAAACCGTCTCGACCGATTTCGACGTCTCCGACATCCTCGTGTTCGAGCCGCCGGGCCCGGACGAAGTCGAATCGGCGTATCGCAGCACCGGCGCCGAAGGCGTGATGCTCGCGTTCGGCGGGCAAACGGCGATCAACCTCGCCGACGAACTCTCCCGGCGTAACGTGAAGATCATCGGCAGCGACCAGCGGTCGCTCGACCTCGCCGAGGACCGCGAGAAATTCGATGCCGCGCTCGAACGCCTCGGCGTGGCCCGCCCCCAAGGCCGCGCCGCCAAGACGTTCCGCGAAGCGCGCGTCATCGCGCGCGAACTCGGTTTCCCGGTGATCGTGCGCCCCTCGTACGTGCTGGGCGGACGCGGCATGGAGATCGTTCACAACGAGGCCCAACTCGCCGGGTACGTCGAGAGCGCGCCCCCGATTTCGCCCGGCGCGCCGCTGTTGGTCGACAAATACTTGCGCGGCCTCGAGGTCGAGGTGGACGCGGCGTATGACGGCGAGGACATCCTCATCCCGGGGATCTTCGAGCACGTCGAACGGGCCGGCGTGCACTCCGGCGACTCGATCTCCGTCTTTCCGACCCAAACCGTAGCTCCGGAGATGGAAGCGCGCATCGTGGAGGTAACGGAAGCGATCGCGCGCGAGCTCGGCATTCGCGGGCTGATCAACATTCAGTTCGTCATCCACGAAAAAGCGCTGTACATTCTCGAAGCCAACCCGCGCGCAAGCCGCACGGTCCCGATCATCTCGAAGGCGACCGGCATCAACCTCGTCGCCGCCGCGACCCGCATCGCGCTCGGCGAGAAACTGCGCGACATGCCGTGGGGCACCGGCCTGCGGCCGCGGCCGGCCTATACGGTCGTCAAAGTTCCGGTGTTCTCGTTTGCGAAAATGCGCGGCGTCGAGACGATCCTCGGTCCGGAAATGAAGTCGACCGGCGAGGTGCTGGGCATCGATGAAACCTACGCCGGGGCGCTGCTCAAAGGTTTTCTCGGCGCCGGCATCCGCTTGCCCAGCGAAGGCGGCCGCGTCCTCGTTTCGATCTCGGATGAGGAAAAGCCGGAGTCGGTCGCGATCCTGCGCCGCTTCGTCGACCTCGGGTTCACGCTCGTCGCCACGCGCGGCACCCACGATCTGCTCGCGCGCCACGGCATCGCGGCCGAGACGATCAACGCGATCGCCGACGGTTCGCCCAACGTGCTCGACGCGATCTCCAAACGCACCGTCGATCTCGTGATCAATAATGCCGGCGGCGGGCGGCGCGATCAGACCGACAACTTTCGCATCCGCCGGGCCGCGGTCGAGGCGTCGATCGCCTGTTTGACCAGTTTGGATACCGCGGCGGCGCTGGCAACGGCGCTCGCATCGGATCCGGGGCCGCCGCGTTCGCTGCAAGAATACCAAACGCTGCATCGCGAAACGATCGGGGCACTTTAATGGAAGCAGCGGAGGCCGCCGCCGAACCCTACGCGTTCGTGCTCGGCGGCAACGCGAACACGCTTGCGTTCACCTCGAGCCTCGTGCCCGAGAACCGGCAGATCACCGCGTGGCTCGTGCCGCTCGCTTGGACGCCGATCGGCGTGGTGCTGGGCGAGAATTGGCAGCGGGTGAACGTCGCGGCCGATAACCTCGCCGCCTGGGGTGACACGACGTTTGCGCCCGACGACGAGCGGGCGTTCGTCTCGTCGGTACGGGATCTCGAAATGCTCGCGCGCATCGGCTGGAGCGCACCGGTACCCGCCGAACTGACCGAGGCCACGCTGGTCAATCCCGACGACCTGCCGGAAGATTTGCTCGAAGCGTTTGCGCATCCGGCCGAAACGCTGGTGCAGTGCGCGATCTGCCGGCGCACCTGCGTGCGCGACGATTTCGTCTGGAACGAGCGCCGGCTGTGCGCGTGGGATTACCACGCGACCGTGTTCGGCAAACGCGGTCCGTGGCACGCCGAGCCGTACGAAGAGCGCCACTTCGAAACGTTGCCGACCTGCAAGTACGTTGCGCACCCGTTGCTGGAAGACGTCGGCGTCGATGCGATCATGGCGCTGGACGGGATCGATACCGCGCTGGCGCGGCACATCATCAACGAGGTGATCGCGGCCGATCCGACGCGCGCGCACCTCGCCGTGCAAACCGTCGGCGGCTTCACGGTCTTGCGCGAACGCAACACGACGGGGGTCGATCCTGACCCCTGAACCAGGTCGCGGGGCGGCGATCGGCGGCCTGCGGACGCTCTTCCTGATCTTGTTTGCGGTGCTGGCGGTGCGCCAACTGCAAATCGCCCTGGTCGATGCGCCGCGCCTCGACGCCGACACGCGCAACCCGCGCCGCAGCGACATCGCCGCCGGTCGCGGAACCATCGTCGCACGCGACGGTACGCCGCTGGCGATCACGCGTGACGGACGACGCGTATACCCGCTGGGCAGCATCACCGCCCACGCGATCGGTTACGCCTCGACGCGCTACGGCACCGCCGGGCTCGAGGATGCCTTCGATCGCGTGCTCGCGCCGCAAACCGCCGACGCCGGTCCGTGGGCGGAATTCCAAAGCCTGCTCAGCGGACGCCGGGCGGCGCAAGGTGCGGAAGTCGTCACCACGCTCGACCTCGACGTGCAGCGCGCCCTCGCCGGCGCACTGGGAGCGCGTGCGCGCGCGGCCGGCATCGTGATGGATCCGCGCAGCGGCGCGGTCATCGCGCTGGCCGCGACGCCTTCGTTCGATCCGAACACGCTCGACCGTAACTGGAAGACGCTGGTGGCCGACACCGCGTCGCCGCTACTCGACCGCAGCACGTCGGGACTGTATCCGCCCGGCTCGACGTTCAAAATCGTCACCGCCGGCGACGCGTTGGAGGCCGGCCTCGTCACGCCCGCGACGGTCTTCGTCGACACCGGCGGTCTGCAAGTCGGCAACTTCGTCGTGCACAACGATCAAAACGAGGTCACCGGGACGCAAACGCTCACCGGCGCGTTCGCGCTTTCGAGCAACGTCGACTTCGCCGGCATCGCGCTGAAGATCGGACCGGAGCGCTGGTTCGACGACGCGACGCGGTGGGGGCTCGGAGCGCCGGTGAACTTCGATTTGCCGGTCGCGCGCGACCGCTTGCCGCCGCGTGACGAGGTTACCCCGTCGGTGCTGGCCCAACTCGGTTTCGGTCAAGCCTCACTGCTGGTCACGCCGATGCGGATGGCGCTCGTGGCCGCCACGATCGCCGACGGCGGGCGCACCCCGCGGCCGTACCTCGTGCGCAGCATCGCCGGCGCCGATACGACGCTAGCCACGGCGTCCGAACAACTCGCCGCGCCGCTGAGCCCGGACGTCGCCAACGAGGTGCGCGACCTGATGATCGCGGTCGTGCAGCACGGAACCGGGACCTCGGCCGCCTTGCCCGGCGTCACCGTTGCGGGCAAAACCGGCACCGCGACCAACCCGCACGGGCCGGCGCATTCGTGGTTCGTCGCGTTCGCCCCGGCGCAAGCGCCGCGCGTCGTGGTCGCCGTGATCGTGGAAAACGCCGGGTACGGAGCGGCCATCGCGGCGCCCATCGTGCGGGCGGTCCTACGGGTCGCGCTTGCTCGAACGCGAACGTAACGAACGTTGGAACTCGAACACGTCTTCAACGGCCGCTACCGCGTCGATTCCCGCTTGGGGACCGGCGGGATGGCGATCGTGTACTGCGGGACCGATCTGTTGCTGCGCCGCCGCGTTGCGATCAAAGTGCTGCGCGATCAGTTCTCGGCCGACGACGATTTCATCAAGCGGTTTTCGTACGAAGCACAAGCCGCCGCCCGGCTCTCGCACCCCAACGTCGTCAACGTCTACGATTTCGGTCACGAGGGCGACGCGTACTTCATCGTGATGGAACTGGTCGAGGGTGAAACCTTGGCCGCGATGTTGCGCGGCGAACGGCGCATTCCGGAATCGGTCGCAATCGACTACGCAACGCAGATCGCGGCCGGGCTCGCGTTCGCGCACCGCCAAGGGTTGCTCCACCGCGACGTCAAGCCGGCCAACATCCTGGTCACCGGCGACGACGTCGTCAAACTCGGCGATTTCGGCATCGCGCGGGCGGTCGCGGAGAACGCGATCGGCGTGACGCAGCCCGGGATGGTGATGGGCAGCGTCGCCTACGTGTCGCCCGAGCAGGCGCAGGGCCGCGAGCTCGACGCGCGTTCCGACTTGTATTCGCTGGGCGTCGTGCTCTACCAAATGGTGACCGGGCGACTGCCGTTCAACGGCGAGACACCGGTCGCGGTCGCGCTCAAGCACGTGTCCGAAGCCGCACCGGCGCTCGATCCCGCGCGTGACGGCGTCAGCCCGGCGCTGGCGTCGATCGTCGCGACGTTGCTGCAGAAGAATCCGGACGATCGTTTCGCATCGGCCACGGAACTGAGCAGCGCACTACGCGAAGCGCGCGAACAACCGGCGGTAACGCTCGGCACCGCCGGGCGGGGGAGCGGCGACGCGCCGACCTCGCGCTTCCGCGCCGTCACGCCGCCGCCCGCACCGCCGCCGCGGCAGTCGGCCGCGCCCGACCGTCCGCCGAGCAACGGCGTCGCCGCGTTCGACGAGCCGATGCCGCCGGCGTTCGACCGGCGCTGGATCCCGTTCTTCGCGCTGATGCTGATCGTGGCCGGCGTCGTCGGGTACCTCGGCGCGCGCGCGCTCGGACCGCGCAAAGACATTCCGGTCGCGAACTTCGTCAACAACAGTTCGATGCAGGCGCAGCAGTCGCTGGTCGGCGACGGGCTGCGGCCCGACGTGCGGACCGAGGCGAGCGAAACGGTCCCGCTCGATCGCGTGATCCGCCAGGATCCGCCGGTGGGTTCGATGACGTCGCGCGGTGCGACCGTGGTGCTGTTCGTTTCGAGCGGACCGCCGCTGGTACCGATTCCCGACGTCAAGGGCTTCACCGCGGCCGACGCGCAGCACATGCTGGCCGGTACGAAGTTCAAGACGAAGATCGAAGGCCGCTTCGACGCCACGGCGGCCAAAGACACCGTGCTCGACGTGAGCCCGGCCGCCGGGACGAGCGCCGCCGAAGGCAGCACGATCACGCTGACCGTCTCGCAAGGCCGCCAGCCGGTGCGCGTGCCGCAACTGGTCGGCGCGGCGGTCGACGCTGCGCGCGCGCAACTCGCGCCGCTCGGACTCAAGCTCAACGTCGATCAGCAGACCCCGAGCGACTTGATCCCCAGCGGCACGATCATCTCGCAGGCGCAAACCGGCGGCAGCTCGGTGGATCCCGGTTCGACGATCGGCGTCACGGTCAGCACCGGACCCGTGCTCGTTTCGGTTCCGGACGTCGGCGCGAAGTCGATGGCGGATGCGGTCGCCACGCTGCAAGCGGCCGGCTTCAACGCGCGCATTCAATACATCGTCGACGCCACCAACGCCGGCGGCAACGTTGCGAGCCAGGATCCGGCCGCCAACGCCACCGCGCCGCGCCGCTCCGCGGTGACGATCAGCGTTTCCGTTCCCGGCACGGTTCCGGACGTGACGAACATGACGCTCGATGCGGCCAAAACGGCGATCGTCGCCGGCGGCTACACCGTGGGCAACGTCGCGGTGACGCAAGACGGTCCGACCGGGAAGGTCGCGCGCACCGAACCGGAAGCGAACGCCGCGCTACGGCCCGGCGAAGCGGTGACGATCTACTATCACGGCGTGGCACCGTAATGCGCGTCCTGGGCGTGGATCCGGGACTGCGCACGACCGGGTACGGCGTCGTCGATGCCGAGGGCGGCCGTTACCGGCTCGTTGAAGGCGGGGTGCTGCGCCCCAAGACCACGCTCACGCTCGACGCGCGGCTGGCGCAACTGCACGCGGCCATGCTCGAGGTCGTGCGCGCGACGCAGCCCGATTGCATGGTCGTGGAAGAGCTGTGGTCCGCGCCGAAACATCCGCCCACCGCCGTCCTCATGGGTCACGCGCGCGGCGTGATCGCGCTGGCCGCCGGCTTGTGCGACGTGACGTTCGAAGAACTCTCGCACGTGACGGTGAAACGCGCGCTGACCGGCAACGGTGCGGCGCGCAAAGAGCAAGTCAAAGCGATGGTGTGCGTGCATCTCGGGCTGACCGTCCCGCCCGAGCCGGACGACGTCTCGGATGCGCTCGCACTGGCCCTCGTGTTCGCAATGCGCGGCCGCGACGTGGTGGCAATAGCGCGCGCTGCGGCCGGGCGCTAGCCCATGTTTTCGCGGATCACGGGGACGCTGCTCGAGCGCGACGGTGACGTCGTGCGCGTCGACGTCGGCGGGCTGACGTACGACATCACCCTGCCGCCGAGCGTGGCGGGAAAGATCGAAAGCGCATCCGGTGCGCCGGTCGCGCTCGAAGTGTACGCGCAGCTCCAGATCGACGGGAACGCCGGCCGGTACGTCTTTTTCGGCTTCACCAACACCGTGGAGCGCGAGTTCTTCGAGGCGCTGATCTCGGTCGCAGGCGTCGGCCCGAAGGCCGCGTCGCGCGCGTTTTCCGCCCCGATGGGCCGCATCGCGCGTGCCATCGACGCCGGCGACCACGTCTTCTTGAAGACCCTGCCCGGCATCGGTCAGCAGAAGGCGCGCGACATCGTGGCGAAGCTCCAGGGTAAAGTGGGCCGCTTCTTGTTGATCCAAGACGCCCCGGTTCGACCCGAACCCCCGGCGATGCCCGATTTCGCCGCCGAAGCGCTGGCGGTGCTGCTGCAACTCGCCTATCGTCGGCCCGAAGCCGAAGCGATGATCAACGAAACGCTCGTCGCCGCACCGCAGCTGCGTGATGCCGAAGCGCTGCTCGCGGAGATCTATCGGCAGCGCAATAAGACGGGCTCCGCCTCGTGAGCTCCGGCGACGTGCGGAAGAAGATCGTCGGGCCGAGCGATACGGAACCGCGGGCGATCGCCGCCGACGCGTCGCTCGAAGATGCGGTGTACGGCGCGACGCTGCGGCCACGGACGTTCGAAGATTACGTCGGGCAACAGCAGATCGTCGACAACCTGCGCATCGCGATCGATGCATCGAAGCGTCGCGGCGAACCGCTCGAGCATGTGTTGTTTTCGGGACCCCCGGGCCTCGGCAAGACGACGCTGGCGAACCTCATTGCCAAAGAACTGGGCGGAACGCTGCACGGTTCGTCCGGCCCGACGCTCGAGAAGCCGAAGGATCTGGTCGGCATTCTCACCGCGCTCGACGCGGGCGACGTGCTGTTCATCGACGAGATCCACCGGCTCGGCGCGGTGGTCGAAGAGTACCTCTATCCGGCGATGGAAGACTTCCAGATCGATTTCGTCGTCGACCGCGGAGCGTACGCGAAGACCCTGAAGCTGCCGCTCAAGCGCTTCACGCTGGTCGGCGCCACGACCCGCGCCGGCATGCTCTCGGCACCGTTGCGCGATCGCTTCGGGCTCATGTATCACCTGGACTATTACGAGCCGGCCGAATTGCAGCACATCATCGAGCGCAGTGCCCGGGTGCTCGAGGTGCGCGTCGAAGAGGCCGGCGCGGCGACGATTGCGGCGCGCAGCCGTGGCACACCGCGCATCGCGAACCGGCTGTTGCGGCGCGTGCGCGACTTTGCCGAAGTTCGCGCCGACGGCGTGGTCACCGGAGCGGTCGCCGACGAAGCGTTGCGGCGCGAAGGGGTCGACGAACGCGGGCTCGATCGGCTCGATCGTGCGTACTTGCGCACGATCGCCGAAGGCTACGGCGGCGGCCCCGTCGGCATCAACGCGATCGCCGCCACGTTGACCGAAGATCTCGAAACGCTCGAAGACGTCGTCGAACCGTACCTCTTGAAGATCGGCTTCGTGCAGCGCACGGCCAACGGCCGCAAAACGACGGCCGCGGCGTTCGCGCACCTCGGCCTCGTCGCCCCGAGCGGAACCGATCAGCCGGGGCTCTTCACGTGATCGAGCGCGCGCTGTTTCTCAAGGGTTTACTCGTCGCAACCGGCGGCCTGGATATTTGGGATCCGCCCGATCAAGAGTTGCCGCCCTCGGCGCCGACGCCGGCGCCCGTGCCCGCGCCGCGCGCGCCGGGCGGTAACACCATCGTGCGCGTTCAGCTCGCCGACGGCTCGATCGCCGCGCTCGATGTCGAGAAGTATCTCTACGGTGTCGTGCCGCTCGAGTCGCCGCCCAGTTGGCCCGCCGCCGCGCTGCAAGCGCAGGCGATCGTCGCGCGCACGTTCGCGCTGCAGAAGCGCACCCTCTCGCGCGCCTTCGACGTGACCGCGACCGACAGCGACCAGCGCTATGGCGGCCCGGCGGCCGAGCATCCGGCCTCGAGCGCCGCGGTCGATGCGACGCGCGGTCAAACTCTCGCCTACCTCGGTGGCCCGGCAAGCGTCTTTTACAGCGCGTGCTGCGGCGGGCACAGCGCCGACGCCGACGTGTTGTGGGGTCACGCCGGTCTGCCGTACTTGCGCGGCGTCGACGATCCGTATTGCACCGCATCGCCCGACTACCGCTGGGAGCGTTCCCTCCCGCTCGACCGCGCCCGTGCCGCGCTCGCCGATAAGCTGGGCGGCGCACCGCAGGTGGCGCAACTTGCGGACCTGGATGACTCCGGCCGGCCGCAAACCGTCACCTTTCGCAGCGATGCAGGAATGGTGCTCGCGTTGAGCGTGAGCGAAGTTCGCCGCCGTTTCGGTCCCGATACCGTCCGCAGCCTGTGGATACGTGAGATCGACTTCGATCGCACGCAGGCCGTACCGCTCGTCGTCATCGAAGGCTCAGGCCGTGGGCACGGTGTCGGACTCTGTCAGTGGGGCGCGCGAGGAATGGCTCTTAATGGAGCCGCCGCGGCGGATATTCTGGCCCACTTTTTCCCGGGCACCGCGGTGACCGGTGGCTGATCAGGAAAAACGTAAGGCAGCCGGGGCCCTTCGTCTACGGAAATACATCCCCGTCAGCGTCGAAGAGAAACTGACCTTCACGCTCTTTCGTGCCTCGATCGCCGACATTTCGGCGACCGGCGCGCGCTTGATCGTGAGCGAGTTTCTCTCGAAGGGCACGCGCTGGATCATCACGATGAAAGAGACGCCGCACTTGGCGATCAAGGGTGAAGTGCGCTGGGTGAAGATGGATCAGAATCCGAAGCCGGGCGCCAATCCCCAGTTCCAAGTCGGGATGCAGTTTCTCGAAATGAGCCCGGACGACACGAAGCGCCTTTCGACGTATTTGGAATTCGAAAAGGCCCGGTCCGAGCACATATAGACCTCGACGACGCGGCCGCCTACGCCTACGACCTCCCCGAGGACCGGATCGCCCGGACGCCGGCCGAGCGGCGCGAGGACGCGAAGCTGCTGGTGTCCGAGCCGGACGGCGAACTCCGCGACCTGACCTTCGCCGCCTTCCCCTCGCTGCTGCGGCCGGGCGACGTGCTCGTGTTGAACGAGACGCGGGTCATCCCGGCCCGCCTGCGCTTTGCCCGGGCCGGCGCCGGCGCGGGCGAACTATTGCTGCTTCGGCCGGCCGACCGCGCCGAGTTCGCGTTCGAAGCCCGGACCTGGTTTGCGCTCGCGCGGCCGGCGCGGCGGTTGCCGGCCGGAACCCGGCTGGAGATCGGCGGGGCCGGCGTGACGATCGAGGGGGTCACGCCCGACGGGCAGCGGATCGTCCGGTTCGATGAGGACGTCGACCTGGCCGGGCTGCTCGCGCGCGCGGGCGAGTTGCCCCTGCCGCCGTACGTCGGACCCGGCGACGCGGCGCGCGCGGCCCGCTACCAGACGGTCTTCGCCCGCGTACCGGGCAGCGTCGCCGCCCCCACCGCCTCGTTGCATTTCACCGAACCCGTCCTGGCCGCGATCGCGGCGCGCGGGATCGAGATCGTCCGCTTGACGCTCGACGTCGGCATCGGGACGTTCCGGCCGATGCGGCCCGGGCCCGTCGCCGCGCATCATATGCACGCCGAGCGCTACGCGATCGGGACGGAGGCCGCCGCAGCCGTCAACCGCGCCCGCGCCGGGGGCCGCCGGGTGGTCGCGGCCGGGACGACGGTCGTCCGGGCCTTGGAAGGGGCGGCCCTCGCCGGCGGCCCCGTTCCGGCCGGGGCCGGCGAAACCGACCTGTTCATCACACCGGGCTTCCGGTTCCGGGTCGTCGACGCGCTGCTGACGAACTTCCACCTCCCGCAGTCTACCTTGCTCGTGCTGGTGACCGCGTTTCTCGGTTACGAACGGACGCGCGCCGCCTATGACGCCGCGGTTACTCGAAATTACCGATTCTTTTCGTTCGGCGATGCCATGTTCGCCGAACGCGGCGACGGAAGGCCGAAGGAAGGCGACCATGGGTGACACCCCGATTTTGGAGATTTCGCGCCTCGAGGAGATCTTCGAGGACGATACGGCCGGCATCGCCGATTTGCTGGAAGCGGCGATGGGAACCGGGGCCAACAACCAGGCGACGTTACGGGACGCACTGGCGCGCCACGAGCTCGATGCGGTGATGAAAGCGGCCCACGCGATCAAGGGCAGCACGGCCAATATCGGGGGCAACGAGGTCGCCGAGGTGGCGGCACGGATCGAAAATGCGGCGCGCGCGCAGACGTGGGACGGAATCGAGCCCGCCGCAATCGAACTCGACGAGGCTTACGAGCGGCTACGGGCGGCCGTGCGCGCCTATCGAGCGGGACTGTGAACTCAAACACCAGCACCACCCCTAACAAAGTACTCGTCGTCGACGATGTCGAGACCAACCTGACGGTTTTCGCCAAGGTCGTTTCGCAAATTCCCGAGACCGAAGCCGTGTGCTTCACCTCGGCGGTGAAAGCGCTCGAATGGGCCGGTCAGAACGAGTGCGTGCTGATCATCGTGGATCAGAGCATGCCCGAATTGAGCGGCATCGAGTTCATCTCACAAGTTCGCTCGCGCGGCAACAGCTACACGCCGATCGTCATGATCACCGGACACAGCGAGAAAGAGCTGCAACGCGAAGCGCTCAAACTCGGCGCGTCGGCCTTCTTGGGCAAACCGGTCGATCCGGTCGCGTTCGTCAGCTTAGCCCGCAATCTGATCCAGCTGCGCGGCGCGCGGCTCGAGACGATGGCCAAGGCCGGGGCCGCGCACGCCGACCAGCAGTCCGCGGTCGAAGCGTTGTTCGCGCAGGAGCGCGCGACGATCGACTCGTTCGCCAAGGCCATCGATCTGCGCGATCCACGCACCGGCGATCACTGCCGCCGCGTCGCGATGTTCTCCGAAGCGATCGCCAGCAAGATGGGACTCTCGATGATCGAGATCACGCAGCTCGCTCAAGCCGCGCGCATCCACGACATCGGCAAGCTCTCGATGCCCGATCGCATCCTCAACAAGACGTCGCGGCTGCTGGGCGACGAACGCGACGCCGCCAAGAAGCACGTGACCGACGGAACCGCGATGCTGTCGGTGTTCACGACGCCGCTCTTGCACGCGGCAGCCGAAATCGTGCACTCGCATCACGAGCGCTTCGACGGCACCGGGTACCCGGCGAAGTTGGCCGGGCCGGCGATCCCGCTGTTCGCGCGCATCGTCGCGGTAGCCGACACGTTCTCCGCCTTGACCTCGCGCCGCCCGTGGCGCGAAGCGGCGTCGGTCAGCATCGCGGTCGAACAAATCGAGAAGGAATCGGGCTTCGGCTTCGAGCCCAAGATCGTCGGCGCGTTTCGCGACGTGATGCCGCAACTGCTCGATATCCGGGCCGAAGTACCGGACCTCGTTCCGGCCGTTACCCGCTAGCGACGTTCTCGGGCCGGCCGACGCGCGAGCGCGCGTTGGTATACCACACCATGCCCGGCGCGGCATCGCGCTGTTTGCGCACGTACTTGCGCTCGGTGTAGTCGACCTCGACGCGCGGGGCATTGCGCGCGCGGCTGTGCAGCGCGGCGAAGTCGGCCGCGCAATCGAGATCGGCCGGGTCCGGTTCGCCGCCGGGCGGCGGCTGCAGCACGACGTGCGATCCGGGAATGCCGCGCGCGTGAAACCACAGATCGTCGGGACGCGCGATGCGAAAGGTCAGCTCGACGTTCTCGCGCGGGGAACGGCCGACGAAGATGCGCGCGCCCGACGGCCGCTCGATGCGTAACGGCGCGCGCGTCGCCCGCGTCGGTGACGCTTGCCCCGGCGGCGCTCTGCGCCCGTCGATGCGATCGAGTTCGGCGCCGACCTCGGCCAGCGTCGTCGCATCGCCGCGTTCGTTTTCGAACGCCAGCTCTTCGAGCGACGCGCGCTTCGCTTGCAGCGCCGCGATCCGGCGCTCGAAGTGCGGCAGCGCCGCGGTGGCTTTGCGGTAGCGCGCAAAGTAGCTCGCCGCATTGCCCTTCGCATCGAGTTCGGGATCGAGCGCGATGTCGAGCGGCGTCTCGCCGGGCGTGCGGAAGCTCGTCGCAGCGGCCGGGATCTCGTTGCCGTACGTGTAGAGCGCATCGCCCGCCGCGCGCAACTGGTCGCGGCCGGCGGCATCGTCACGCCGCGCACCGACCGCTTCGATTTCGTCCGCGACGTCGCGCAACCGCTTCTCGATGCGCGCGCGCAGCGCGGCCCGGCGCCGCTCGCCGGCATCGCTCGCGCGCCGGCCGGCGCTGGTCGCGCGCGCCTCGGCGAAGAGCGGCAGCAAGGCCGGCTCGGTGCTGCACGCGAGCCCGGCGTACGCGGCCAGCGGCACCACGTGCGCCGCGACCAGCTTGCCGGCCTCGCGGTACGCGTACACCGGGCCATCGCCGTCGGCCGCGGCGGTCGCGTCGGCCAACTGGGCGGCGGCGATGAGTTTCGGCGCGCGCGGTCCCCCGTCGGGCAACGGCGGCGGACGGTACGGTCCGCCCACGCCGACGCTGCGGGTCTCGTTTTCGGCCGGTGAAAACTGCTTGGCGGCAGCGATCACCGCGCCGTCGCGCAGCAGCAAGAGGTTGCCGAAGCGGGGAATCAGTTCCGCGACGAGCTTCACGCCGGTCGTCACCCCAAAACGCGAGGTCGTGCCGAAGTCCAACACGAGGACGCGGTCGCCGGGACGGCTGCGCACCTCACCGAGCCGCAAGCCGCGCAGCGTCACCGCCAGTGAGCGCGCCCACCCGGGGGCGGCGCCGATCGACAGCTCGGTTTGCTCCAGCGTGACGAGCGGCGGCGACCCGAAGATGTCGATCGCGAGCACGGTTTCCGGCCGTCCACCCCGGCCGCCGATACGAACGCCGAACCGCCCGTCGTCGAGCAGCCCGGCGTCGGTAACCCGCCCGCCGCGCAGTTCGCGTTCGAGTTCGTGCGCCGCGCGCCGAACGAGGATCCAATCAGTGACCAAGTTTAAAGGCGCTCCGCCCTAGGCTGCGCGCCCCCCACTTCGTGGGGCCCCCGGTCCGAGCTCGCAAGTTGCATTATTGCAGGGCTCGATGCGGCTGCGCTCGCTCCATCACCGGGATCGCCGTTCACAGAGGGCTCCGCGCGTTCCCCTCAGAATCGGAGTTGGTTGCTTACGGGCGAGGAGGAGTAGCGTTCTAACCGGGCCGGGGCTGTTGTTCGTCGTGTCCGGGCCCTCCGGGGCCGGCAAGGACACGCTCGTTGAAGGGCTGCGGCAGCGTCACGATCGCCTGAAATACTCGGTGTCCGCCACCACCCGGACGCCCCGTCCGGGCGAGCGGGAAGGCATCGAATACTTCTTCGTAACGCGCGAGGAGTTCGAAACGCGGTTGGCCGCGGGCGGCTTCATCGAGCACCGGTCCTACAACGACCACCTCTACGGGACGCCGCGATCGTTCATCAACGAAGCGTTGTTGGACGGCTACGACGTGATCATGAAACCCGAAGTGAACGGTGCGATCGCGATCAAGGAACGGTTCCCCGAAGCGGTCTTGATCTTCATCGTACCGGACCGCTTCTCGCTCTTGCAAACGCGCCTGGAGGCACGCCGGACGGAAACCAACGACGTCATCGCGCGGCGGCTGGCCATCGCCCACGAAGAACTCCGCTACGTCCGCCTATTCGACTACCTGCTCGTCAACGAGGAAGCCCACCCCGACACCGCGGTCGAGGACCTCGAAGCCATCGTCCGCGCCGAGCGCATGCGCATCTACCGTTACCCCGACACCCGGATCAAGGAAATCGAAGAGAATTAATTATGAGTGACTCAGTATTCGGCGACCTCGACGGCCTGCTTTCGCATGTCGACTCGAAATTCTCCCTCGTCAACGTCGTGACGAAGCGTGCCAAGCAACTCAACAACGGGGCCCCGCCGCTGACCGACCGGGTCAACGCCAACAAGCCCGTCTCGACGGCCTTCAGCGAAGTGCGCGAAGGACGGATCCCCTACAAGCGGACCCGCGAGGGAATCAAGTAACCCCGCAGCAGCCTTACGCCTTGTAGTACACATGTGCGGGATCGTCGGCTACATCGGTGAACGCGACAGCGTTCCGGTGATCATGGATTCGTTGGGCCGCTTGGAATATCGCGGCTACGACTCCGCCGGAATCGCCGTTATCGACGCGTCCGGGGCGCTGGTCGGTTCCAAGGCAGAAGGCAAATTGGCCCGCTTGGCCGAGCGCCTGGCGAACGGGGAAGCGCTGCACGGCCAAGTCGGCGTGGGCCACACCCGCTGGGCCACCCACGGCCGGCCGTCGGATGAAAACGCGCATCCGCATCTGGACTGCTCGAAAAAATTCGCCGTCATCCACAACGGGATCATCGAGAACTATGCGGTCCTCCGCGCCGAACTCATCGGCCAAGGCCACACGTTCGCCAGCGAAACCGACACCGAAGTGCTGGCTCACTTGATCGAACGGCACTACAACGGCGACCTCGTCACGGCGGTCCGCCATACGCTGGCGGAAGTGCACGGCGCCTACGCGCTCGGGGTGATCTCGTCGGACGCCCCGGACCGCCTGATCTTTGCGCGCAACGGCGCCTCGCCGCTCGTCGTCGGGCTCGGTCAGGGCGAAATGTTCGTCGCCTCCGACATCCCGGCGATCTTACAGTACACGCGCAAGGTGATCGTGCTCGAAGAAGGCGAGGTCGTCGAGGTTCGGCGCGACGGGTACGCGCTCACGGCTTTCAACGGCAAGCCGATCGAACGCGAGGTGCGCCAGATCGCGTGGGAGGTTTCGTCGGCCGAGAAGAGCGGCTTCAAGCACTTCATGCTCAAGGAGATCTTCGAGCAGCCGAACGTGATCAAGGAAACGCTGAGCGGCCGGATCGACGAGTCGTGCGACGTTCAGCTCGGTGCCGAATTGAAGATCGAAGAGATCGTGTTGCGCGCGATGACCAAGATCTCGATCACCGGCTGCGGCACGGCCTATCACGCCGGCATGGTCGGCATGTACTTGATGCGCGCGCTGTGCAAGATCCCGGTCGAAATGGAGCTCGCCTCGGAGTTCCGGTACGGCGACCGCGCGATGGATCCGCGCACGCTCACGATCGCGATGTCGCAGTCGGGCGAGACCGCCGACACGATCGAGGCGGTCAAGATTGCGGCCGAAGCCGGCGCGCCGATCATCGGCATCTGCAACGTCGTCGGCTCCCACCTGGCGCGCATCGCCGACGGCACGGTGTTCACGCGCGGCGGTCCGGAGATCTCGGTCGCGGCTACGAAAACGTACGTGTCGCAAGCGATCGCCGCGACGCTGTTGGCGCTCTACCTCGCCCGGGTGCGCAAATCCGCGCCGCTGGAGCGGTTGCGTGAAATCGCCGAAGGCACGCGCCTCCTGCCGGCCGCGATCGACGTCGTGCTCAACACCAGCGACGCGGTGAAGAAGGTGGCCCGCAAAGTGCGCCGCGCGAAATCGGTGCTGTTCTTGGGGCGGTACGTCAACTTTCCGACCGCGCTCGAGGGCGCGCTCAAACTCAAAGAGATTTCCTACATCCACGCTGAGGGCTACGCCGCCGGCGAGATGAAGCACGGGCCGATCGCGCTGCTCGATCCGCGCACGCCGGTCGTCGGCATCGTGACGGACGGCCGCGTGCGGGAGAAGATGCTCTCGAACCTCTCGGAAGCCAAAGCGCGCGAAGCGCCGTTGATCGTCGTCGCGAACTACGGCGACGACGAGGCCGCCGCGATCGCCGACCACGTCCTGTGGGTCCCGAAAGTCGACGAGTTGCTCTCGCCGATCGTCAACGTGGTCCCGCTGCAACTGCTGGCCTACCACATCGCCGACATCGACGGCAAAGACGTCGACCAGCCACGCAATCTCGCCAAGACCGTCACCGTCGAGTGACATCTAGAGCCGACGGGCGCGCGCCGGACCAGTTGCGGCCGGTGAAGATCGAGACCGGGTTCATGCCCAACGCCGAAGGCAGCGTGCTGATCAGCGTCGGCGAGACCCGCGTCATCTGCGCGGCGTCGTATGAAGAGCGCGTCCCGCCGTGGCTGCGCGGTCGCGGCACGGGTTGGGTGACGGCGGAGTACAGCATGCTGCCCCGCGCGACGGTCGAACGCACGCAGCGCGAAGCGAGCCGCGGGAAGATCGGCGGGCGCACGCACGAGATCCAGCGGCTGATCGGGCGCGCGTTGCGCGCGACCGTCGACATGGCGAAGCTCGGCGAGCGCATGATCACGATCGACTGCGACGTGATCGGGGCCGACGGCGGAACGCGCACGGCCTCGATTACCGGCGCCTGGGTCGCGCTCGCGGTGGCGCTGCGCAAATACTTCGATCCGGCCGATGCCAAGACGTGGCCGCTGACGGGGCAAATCGCCGCCGTGTCGGTCGGGATCGTCGGCGGCACGCCGGTGCTCGACCTGCCGTACGTCGAAGACAGTACGGCCGAGGTCGATATGAACGTCGCGATGACCGCCGCCGGCGGCTTCGTCGAAATCCAAGGCACGGCCGAAGGCGCGCCGTTCGATCGCGCGCAGCTCGATGCGCTGTTGGCGCTGGCCGATGGGGGAATCCGTCAGTTGTTCGAGGCGCAGCTCGCCGCCCTCACCTCCCGTGTCTGAGGCCGCACTGCGCACGCTGGCCGAACGGGTTGCGGCGTTTCACATCACCGACCGCGCGATGCTGCGCGCGCAGCGCACTTTCGAGGCCGCGTTACGTGCGGGCGAACCCACGCCGGCCGAGCGCGACGCGTACCTGGCCGCCGCGCGCAACTATTTTTCCGGATTCGAGCGCGATGCGCGGGCCGCGCTTGCCGGCGTCGACCGGGACCTGGACGCGCTCTATCAGCGCCAGTACAATCTCGCCGCCGAGCGTGGCGTCGCTCACAAACGGCTCGAAGCGGTGCAGGGCGTCCTTGCATCGCTCGCGGAACTCGCAGCTTCATGAGTGTGCTCGAAGACCTGGGGCGCGAAACGACCGGGTTCTTCTCGTACGCGGGCGGTGCCGCACTGCTGCTGGCCGATTGCGCGCGCTTCATCGGCAAGCTGCGCATTCGCGTCAACGAAACCATCGAACAGGCCTACAACCTAGGCGTTCAGTCGTGGGGCATCGTGCTTTTGACCTCGCTGTGCACCGGCATGGTGTTCGCGCTCGAATCCGCGAACCAGGCCGTGGCCTACGGGGTCGGCAACCTGGTCGGCGGCGCGGTCGCGTTCACCATGGCCCGCGAGCTGGGTCCGATGCTTTCGGCGGTGGTCGTCGCGGGACGTTCGGGCGCCGCGATCTCGGCCGAACTCGGTTCGATGGTCGTCACCGAGCAAATCGAAGCCTTGCAGTCGCTCGGGCTTTCGCCGACCCGCATGCTGGTGGTGCCGCGGCTGGTGGCGCTGGTCGTCATGCTGCCGATCTTGACCGTGTTCGCCGACATCGTCAGCATCATCGGCGGCGCCTACATCGCCAACGTGTTCGCCCACGTCAGCAACGAATCGTTCATCAATTCGGCGCGCGCGTCGGTGCCGTTCATCGACGTTTGCAAGGGGCTCTTGAAGTCGGTCGTGTTCGCGGTGATCATCGCGATCGTGGGCTCGTACAGCGGGCTCCAGACCCGCGGCGGCGCCGCCGGCGTGGGGAAGGCGACGACGTCGGCCGTCGTCATCGCGATCATCCTGATCTTCATTTTCAACTTCGCGCTGTCGTACATCCTATTTCCGCAATGACGCAAACGCTGCCGTCGACGAAGATCTATGCGCGGCTCGAGAACGTCGGCGTGCGGTACGGGCCGAAAGTCGTCATGCAGAACCTCTCGCTCGATATCGTCGAGGGCGCGATCACCTGCATCATCGGCCTTTCGGGCGCCGGCAAGTCGACGATCTTGCGTTTGCTCAACGGCTTGCGCCGGCCCGACGAGGGACGCGTGCTGGTCGGGGATCAGGATATTTCGACCTTGCACGAGCGCGAACTGATCGTGATCCGCGAGAAGATCGGCTTTTCGTTTCAATTTGCGGCGCTGTTCGACTCGCTCTCGATCTTCGACAACGTCGCCCTGCCGTTGCGCGAGCGGACGGCCATGTCCGAGCTCGAGATCAAGTCGCACGTTGAGGAGACGCTCGACAGCGTCGGCTTGGCGACGGTCGGCGAGCGTTTTCCGGCCGAGCTGTCGGGCGGCATGGTCAAGCGGGCCGGCTTTGCGCGGGCCGTGATCGCCAACCCGCACGCCGTGCTCTACGACGAACCCACCACTGGGCTCGATCCGATCATCACCCACGTGCTGACCGACCTCATCATCCGCCTGCGCGCCCGCCTCAACGGGACCGCGGTCGTCGTCTCGCACGATCTGGAGAGCATTTACCAAATGGCCGACTACGTGGCCATGCTCTTCGAAGGTGCGATCATCGCCTACGGCACAGTCGATGAGATCAAGGCCTCGCTCAACCCGATCGTGCAGCAATTTATCCAAGGAAGCGAAGTGGGACCGATTCCGATATGAATAAACAAGCGATCGTCGGCCTCTTTACGCTCCTGGGGCTGGTCGCGCTCTTTGCCGTCTTTCTTATCATCGCCAACGTCGGCACCGGCGGGCGCTACCAAACGGCCGTGCACTTCAAGTCCGCCGCCGGCTTGCACAAGGGCGCGCTGGTGTACGAAAGCGGCGTCATCGTCGGCATCGTCGATCAAACGAAGCTCCTGCCCGAAGATTTCACCGTCGACGTGATCATGGCGATCAACAACGCCGTCGACATCCCGCGCGACTCGCGGTTCTTGATCGCGGCGCCGCTGACCGGCGACGCAACGGTCGAAATCGTCCCGCCGCCGCCGTCGCCGCGCCCGGTGGGCCTGGTCGGCCCGACCCCGGTGCCGCAGACCGTCGCGCTGCTGCCGCGCGAGGTTCTGCCGATCGAGCAGCAGCCGCAAGGCACGAATCCGGCGACGCTCGGCGACCTGCTTGAAGAAGGTCAGGGCGAAGTGCACCGCCTCGACCGCATGCTCTCCCAACTCGAAGACAGCGAGCCGCGGCTGCTCTCATCGCTGCAGTCGGCGATCGATCACGCGAACGTCTTGACGTCGGAAGGTAGCAAACGGCTCTTTCGCTTGACCGACCGCTTCGAAACGCTGACGTCGACGCTGCAACTCGCGCTGGACGCGGGCAGCAAGAACATCGTTCAGATGACCGCGACGCTCAACGCGACCACGCAGAAGAACAGCGCCAACGTCGACACGATTTTCTCGATGCTGAGCCGCTCATCGGTGGCGCTGAACCAAACCGTCGATCAGGTGCGCGACCTGGCCTCGAACCCGGAGATCCACCAGAATTTGCTCGATACGACGAAGGGTCTCGCGCAAACCGCGACGACCATCGGCGCGATCACCCAAGACCTGCGCAAGGTCACGAGCGACCCGCAAACCCAAGCCCAACTGCGCGATACGATCGCCAACACCGACGCGGCGACGCAAAAGCTCAACTCCTTACTGCACAGCTTCGGCGGAACGAGCAGCGTCTACGGCGTCGACGCCGGCGCGACGCCCGCCCCGGCGACGGGCCCCGCCGGCACCGGTGGACCACGCGCGGCCGTGCCGAGCGAGTCGAGCGGCACGACCACCGGCAGCTTCCAGAGCCGCATCGGAGCCGTCGCCCACAACTTGCTGGCGATTCAGATCCGCTTGAGCTACCTCGACGGCTACAATCCGAACTCGATCGGCCAGCCGCTGCTGGCCACGAGCAACCGCGGTCCGCAAAGCGACTTCAACGCGGTCCTCTTGCCGAACGGCCGCACCTCGTTTCTGATCGGCGCGAACGACATCGGAACGCCGCAAACCAGTTGGAACGTGGCGATGAAGCAGACCCTCGCGCCGCACCTTCAGGTCGGTGGCGGCGTGCTCTACAACAACCTCGGTGCGATGGTGCAGTATAACCCCGGCTTGCTCGGATTCGAAGCGCGCATCTACGATCCGAATTTCCCGACGCTCGACGCCTACGGCAACCTGAACGTTGCGCGCGGCGTGCAGCTCTTCGGCGGCGAGCGCGACATCCTCCACAACGGCCGGCGTACGGTGTTCGGTCTCCAGCTGCAGTTTTGATCCCGCTCGGTGACAACCGGCGGCTGCCGATCGTCCCCTACGTCGTCTACCTGCTGATCGCGCTCAACCTCTACGTCTTCGTGCAAGAACTGCGCGCCGACGACATCGACCGGTTCATCGACCTCTTCGCGACGATTCCGTACGACATCACGCACGGCATCGTGTTGCCGCCGCCGAGCCCGCCGCTGCCCGTGCTGACGATCTTTACCGCGATGTTTCTGCACGCGAGCATCCTGCACGTCGGCTTCAACATGCTCTTCCTGTTCGTGTTCGGCCCCGTAATCGAATACGTGTGCGGCCACCTGCGGTTTACCGTGCTCTACCTGTCGTGCGGGGTCGCCGGCGGGCTCTTGCAGATCGCGATCGCGCCGAACAGCCACGTTCCCGAACTCGGCGCCTCGGGTGCCATTGCCGGAATCCTCGGCGCGTACATCGTCACCTACCCGGCCGCGCGGATCAACACGATCGTCCCGATCGGCTGTTTTCCGCTGTTCCTCCGGCTGCCGGCGGTCATCGTCATCGGCATCTGGGCGGCGATCCAGTTTGCGAATGGTTTCGGCTCGCTCTCGTCGCGACTGGGGACCGAGAGCGACGCCACCGCCTACTTCGTTCACATCGGCGGCTTCAGCTTCGGCGTACTGGCGATCGGACTGTTCCGGCGCCGCGACGCGGGAACGCGCGCCGGACGCTGAGTAATACGTGAGCATGCGCATCGGTATCATCGGCGCCGGCGCGCTGGGGACGCTCTTCGGTTACCGGCTCGCGCGCAGCAACGACGTGTCGATGCTCGAACGCCGCCCCGACGTCGTGAGCGCGGTGCGCGAACACGGGCTGCGCAGCGTCGACGGTAACGAACGCCGCGCGGTCACGATTTCCTCGTCGGCTCGCGACCTCTTCACGTCCAACGTCCTGTTCGTGTTCGTGCGCGCCACCGACACCATGCGGGTGCTGCGGCCGTTCGTGAACGAGCTCGACCCGTCGTGCGTGATCGTCTCGCTGCAAAACGGGATCCAGAACGAAGACGCGGTGAAAGCGGCGCTCGGGAGCAACGTGGCGCTGGTGCTGGGTGCCACGACGGAATCGGCCCTCACGCTGGCGCCCGGCAGCGCCGCGCCGGTCGGCACCGGCACGACGATCGTCGGCCCGGGCGGCGCCACGCCCGAGGTCTGCGCGCGGATCGCGCGGCTGTTGACCGATGCCGGCATGGCGGCATCGGTGGCTTACGATATCCGTCCGCACCTGTGGGGAAAACTCGTCGCCAACGCCGCGATCAATCCGGTCGCCGCGCTGCTCGACCGCCCCAATGGGATCATCCTCGAGGATACGAATGCGGGCGAGCTCGCGCGGTCGCTCGCGCAAGAGGCAGCGACCGTCGCGGGCGCGATGCGCATCGCGCTGCCGTTCACCGACCCCTGGAGCTACGTGCGCTCGATCGCCGAGCAGACCGCGGACCTGCGCAATTCCATGCTGGCCGATTTGACCGGGGGCGCGCAGACGGAAAACGATCACATCAACGGCGCGGTGGTGGCCGCCGGACGGCGCGCCGCCGTACCGACGCCTTACAACGACACCATCTTCCGTCTGATCCGGGCACGTGAAGCGGTAGCCCAAAAATAACCGGAAAAACGAGAAGGCCGCAGGCGTATATTTTCGCGAAAACACTTCCAATAGCTGGTGTTTTTCACGTATGATTGGCGCGATCCGGCTAAGTTAGCCGATTCGCTAGCGAAAGGAATCCATGACGAAATCGGAACTGGTGCGAGTACTCGCCGAAGACTTCGAACTGCCGCGGCGGCAAGTGAACGACCTGGTCGAGGGGCTCCTCGAAAAGATCACCGAAGTCCTTAAGTCCGGCGACAAGGTCGCACTCACGCCCTTCGGGCAGTTCAGAATCCGCGACCGGGCGGCGCGCATGGCGCGCAATCCCCAGACGGGTGAACCGGTCCACGTGCCGGCCAAGCGCGTACTGCGTTTCACCGCCGGACGCACCCTCAAAGAAGCCGTCGGCGCACCCAAGCGCGGCGGTGCGAAAAAGACGGCCAAGAAGTCGGCGGCAAAGAAATCCACCGCCAAAAAGGCCCCCGCCAAGAAGGCCGTCGCCAAGAAGGCGCCGGCAAAGAAAAAGACCGCGAAGAAGCGCTAGGCTTCTGGTTTACGAACGCTTCTGCGCGCGGGCGGCGTAGAAGCGTTCGATAAAGTCGAGCGGTCCGGTGCGCCAGCCCGTTCCCTCGGCAAAGCCGTCGCCGAAGGCGAGATAGTTGTCGCGACCGGCATCGAACGGCGCCCAGTGCGGCACGCCCGGTCCGTTCGGATCGCCGCTCGCGGCAAAATTGACCCACGCCGCCATCAACGCGTCCGAAACTGCCCGGTCGCGCGCATCAAAGTCCCCGTTCCCGAAGACGTACACGATGTCGTCGGTGTGGACCGGCGGTTTCGACGTGTGGTTCCCTTCGTGGCTGAAGACGTAGCGATAGGTCTTGGGCTGATGCTTGCTGATTTCGCGCGCCAGGCTCCGCGCGCCGTAGCTGAACTGGGCGTCACCGAAGGCGGCCTCGACCGCTCGCACGACGTCCCCGTCGGCGGCGGCACCGTAGTGCTTCCACGCTTCGTCGACCATGTCGCCGTAGTTGTCCTCGACGTAGGGGCGCAGTTTGTCGACCGTCGTCACCGGGATGTTTTTGCTGAACCAGCCGCCCTCGTTCGCGGCACCGCCGACGATCGCCGGAACGTGCGCGAAGCTGCCGGAGCGGAAGGCATCGACCTCGTCGAGGTCGATCGCGTAACCGTCGATGATGGGCCGCAGCGGGCGCGGAATCGTGAGGCCGCGCACCGCCGGATTGATCTTGGCGTTCAGCGGAAGAAGATCGGCGGCCGGGGTCGCGCGCATCACCGCCAAGTCGTTACCGGCCACGAGACCCGCCGTTTCGGCGTCTTTCAAGGGCGAGAGCGGCCGGAACGAGCCGGGGCTCTGCAAGATGACCTGATCGAACGTGCCGCGCGCCAGCGGCGAAATGAGCAGCGATGCGACGACCGCGCCGCCGGCCGATTCGCCGAACGCGGTCACGCGTTTGGGATCGCCGCCGAAGGCCGCTATATTTTCACGAATCCAGCGTAGCGCCGCGATCGCATCCATGAAGCCGTAGTTGCCGGAGGCGTGCTGCGGCGACTCGGCCGTCAGCGCCGGGTGCGCGAGAAAACCGAACACGCCGACGCGGTAGTTCACGCTGACCAGCACCGCGCCGAGCCGCGCGAAGCGTTCGCCGTCGGTGCGCTCCTTCGCGCCCGAATCCGCGATGAACCCGCCCCCGTCGAACCACACCAGCACCGGCGCACCGCCGTCCGGTACCGTCGCCGGCGCCCACACGTTCAGCGTCAGGCAATCCTCGGACATGCCGGGCGCGCGCGAGCCGCGCGAAGCGGGCTCGCCGGCTTGCATCGGGTCGAGCCCGAAGCGCGAGCCGTCGTGGACACCACTCCAGGGAGCGACCGGCTGCGGCGGCCGCCAGCGCAGCGGGCCGACCGGCGGCGCGGCGTAGGGAATCCCGCGGAACACCCGCACGTCGGTGCCGGTGCCGGAGATGTCACCGGAAGAAGTGTGTACGACGGACTGCACGTTCATAGCCATAGCCAGGCCCCACTTCGACCCGGAGCGCATCAGGCCCGCATGAGTTTGCTCAAGCGGATCACGAGCCCGGCGGTCGCGGAACCGCCGCCCGAATCGTTCTCACAGTGCCTGGTCGCGGGCGATTTGATCTTCATTTCGGGCCAGATCGCGCGCGGCGGCGACGGCCGCATCGAGGGCGACGGCACGATGCTCTCGCAAGCCACCATCGCGCTCGGCAAGATCAAGGCGTTGCTCGAAGCCGCCGGCGCCACGATGGACGACGTCGCGAAACTGAACGTGTTTACCACCGACGTCACGCAGCGCGCCGAGATCGGCGCGGCCCGCAAGAAATTCTTCACCGGCGATTTCCCGACGTCGACGTTGGTCGGGGTAGCGGCACTGGTCGAGCCCGGCTTACTCGTCGAAATCGAGGCGACGGCCGTCCATCCCCGTGCGGGGCGCTAGGTCAGCGGCGCTCCGGTCGCGTCGATCAGCACGAACGCGATCTTGCACGGCGCCTCGCTGCGGTTGACCCAGGCGTGGTTCGTGCCCTGCTGGATCAGGAAGTCGCCGGCTTTCAAGTGCACTTCGGAATCGTCGAGCAGCATGTCGATTTCGCCCTCCAGCACGATCGCGTAGTCGACGCTCTCGGTCGCGTGCATGTGCGGATGGCGCGGCGGACGGCGGCCGCGCGAATCGGGCGCGATGCCCATCTCTCGCAGCACGGCGGCGTTGTCGGCCGTATATCCCGGCGGTTCGGGCGGGAACTCGACGATGCGCAAGATTGTGTTTCCGGGCAGTGGTCCGGTGGGAATCTTCACCGCGCCCCGGTCGTCCTTGGCGTAGGTGGCCGGCATCGAACCGGTCGTCCACATCAGGGTCGAACGCGTGCCGCTCGAGCGCGTGCCGACGTTCGGACATTCTTCGTCGGAGAGCACGATCGCGCGGCCGTCCGGCGCGTGGGTGGTGACGACGCGCCTCATGCGCCGGCCCGCTCGCGCTCGACGAACGAACGCAGCGCCGCCCGCAGCGCGGGATCGACGCCCATGTAGGCACGCGGATCGGTACCCTCGTGCACGGCCCGGTGCGGCTTCTCGCCGTCTTGTGTCGGCGGCGGCGACCGCTGGATCAGATAGCGGTCGTTTTGGTGGAAGATGTCGAAGCGCATCTGGGTGAGCGGGATGACGTCGGCCGTATATTCCAGGATCCAAATGCGGTCCACGCGGTCGCGGAACATCAGGTAGCGCAACGTCCCGAAGCGCAGCTCGCGCTCGTGCAGACAGTGCAGCCCGAGCACCTCGCCGTCGAGATAGCGGTAGCCGTCCTGGGCCATCGTCCGGTCGCGACGTTCCTCATCGCTGACCTCGCCGGCCGCGAGGCGCAGCTGATAGTCGCCCCGCTCGACGTCGATCTCGGCGACCGCTTTGGCCAGTTCCGCGAGCCGCGGATCGGCTTCGAGTTCTTTCTTCCCCTCCTCGGTTTTGTAGTACTTGCGCACGTCGAGTTCGTGCACGACCAGTGCCGTCTCGATCTTGTCCATGTGCTTCTGCAAGTCGCGTGAGGTCGCCCGGACCTTCATCATCGCTTCGCGCTTGGCGTTAGCCGCCTCGACGGCTTGTTTGTAGAATTTCTCCGCCGCGCCCATCGACATGAGGTTGTCGAAAAACAGCGTCGGAGGCCGGACGATTCCGCTGGCGGTGCGCTGCTTGGGCACGATGCGCGCGTATTTGGAGCGGGTCGAGTGGGCGTGGCGTTCGAGCGCGGCCAGAACCGCCTCCGAGGCGCGCTTATTCGCCTCGAAGCGGAGCCGCTGAAACTCGTGCTCCTCGCGCATCTTGCGCAGGGCGCCGGCGATCGCGGCGATCAGAAGCGTCTTCGCGACCGCATGATATTGCTTGCGGACTTCGTTATCCGCAGCAAAGTCCGGGACGACATACGGTGGCTCGTCACGCGAAATCAGGCCCACTCATGCATCCTTCTCGATGGAGCGCCGCGAAGGCTTCTTCTTTGGCCGCCAGGCCAAATGCAAAGCAGCGAGCGAAGCGAGCGTCCCAAGCAGTGCCCGAAGACGACGATGACGTCATTCGCGAGATAGCGGACGAGATTCACCGGTACATCCAGGCCTTCCCCAACAGCTACGCCTCCCGGGCGCTGGCCGGCCTCGTCAATCGGGAGGTTGCGGGAGAGGCGATCGACGACGACGAGCGGGAACTCGTCCTGATGACCCTCGTGCGCGAAGCCAAGGCCCAGGCCCGGCAACGGCGCTTCGGCCGCGAGTGAGCCGGCCGGAAGCGGGGGCGCGGAACCGGGTCGTCTGCGTTGGGAACGCCGCGCTCGACCGCAGTTTCGTGCTGGCCGGGCCCGCCCGTCTGGGGACGTCCAATCCGGCCGAGGTCCGGTCGGGATTCGGCGGCGTCGCGCGCAACGTGGCCGAGAACCTCGCCCGGCTGGGCATTCCGGTGGCGCTCGTCACGCAGGTCGGTGAGGATGCCGGCGGCCGCGCGCTTCGCGACGACTGCGCGGCGCTCGGAATCGACGTGCGCGGCGTGCTCCGCTCGCCCGTGCATCCGACCGCCGAATACGTCGCGATCGTCGACGCGCTGGGCGAGCTCGTTATCGGAGCCGCCGCAACGGCGGCGATCGACGCCTTGAGCGTGGCCCAACTCGGGGCGGCGTTCGATGAAGACGGGCGAACGGCGTGGACGTTCGCCGACTGTACGCTGCCCGCGCCGGTGCTCGCTGCATTGGTGGAGGACCGGCGTGCCGGCGGTCCGCCGCTGGCGATCGATGCCGTGTCCACGGCCCGAGCGGAGCGGCTGCCGCGCGATCTGGCCGGACTCGATCTGTTGTTTCTCAACGAGGACGAGGCCCGGACGCTGACCGGGAACGAGTCCGGCAGTATCGTCGACGTGGCACGAGCGGTGCGCGAGCGGGGCGCCGCTTCGGTCGTGCTCACGCGTGGCGGCAGCGGTATCGTGCTCGCTACCGTGGCGGGAACGAGCGAAATCGCGGTGCCGCCGGCGACCCCGGTCGACGTCAGCGGGGCGGGTGACGCGCTGATCGCCGGCACGCTGTTCGGCCTCATGTCCGGGGCGGGGCTGTCCAATGCGGTGCGAACCGGTTCGCGCGTGGCCAAGTTGACGCTCGAGTCGCCCACGACGGTATCGCGCGCGCTCACGCCGGCGGCGATCGCCTGATGGCCGAGTCCGGCGTTCCGCTCGACATCGCGCCGCGCATCGCGGCCGCATTGGCCCGCGGTCAGGCCGTCGTCGCGCTGGAGACGACGATCGTCACGCACGGCATGCCCTACCCGCAGAACGTCGAGACGGCGCTCGAGGTCGAAGCGCTGGTGCGCGCGAGCGGCGCCGAACCGGCCACCATTGCGATTTCCGGCGGTGCCGTCCGGATCGGGCTCGAGCCCGACGACATCCGCCGTTTGGCCGCAACGCCCAACGTGCGCAAGGTCAGCCGCGCGGATCTGCCGTTTGCGGTCGCCACCGGGGCCGCGGGCGCAACGACGGTCGCGGGAACGATGATCGCCGCGGCACTGGCCGGTATCGGCGTGTTCGCGACCGGCGGCATCGGCGGGGTCCATCGCGGCGCCGAGAATACGTTGGACGTCTCGGCCGACCTCGACGAACTCGCGCGCACCCCGGTCGCGGTGGTGTGCGCCGGAGCGAAGGCGCTGTTGGACCTGCCCAAGACGCTGGAGGTGCTCGAGACGCGCGGCGTGCCGGTGATCTGTTACCGCAGCGACGACTTTCCGGCGTTCTGGAGCCGCAGCAGCGGACTGCGCGCGCCGCTGCGCCTCGATACCGCGGCGGACATCGCCGCCGCCATCCGCGTGCAGCGCGCGCTCGGCTACGGCAGCGGAACGCTGATCGCAAACCCGGTCGATGCGGCCGATGAAATTCCAGCCGGTGAGATCGCCGCGCACATCGACGCGGCCGTCGCGGCCGCGCAACTGACCGGTATCAAAGGCAAGGACGTCACACCGTTTCTCCTCGACCGGCTGTTGGATCTGACCGGGGGCCGCAGTTTGACGACCAACATCGCCTTGATTAAGAACAACGCGCGGCTTGCGAGCGCGATTGCGGTCGAGCTTGCGGCAGCGGGAGGCTTCGGGCACTTCCAACGAAACCCGGCACCCCATGGACGCGCCTGACAATCACTCCGCGTGGGTCGCGCTCGAAGCGCACTACGCCACGATCCGCACGACGCACATGCGCGAGCTCTTCGCGCAGGATGCCGGGCGCGGCGAGCGGCTCAACGCCGAAGGCGCCGGCATTTTCCTCGATTACTCGAAGAACCGGATCACCGACGAAACGCTGAAGCTGCTGCTGAACCTGGCTGAGGCCTCGAACCTCCGCGGGCGCATCGAGGCGATGTTCTCCGGTGAGAAGATCAACGTTTCGGAGAATCGGGCCGTGCTGCACGTCGCGCTGCGCGCCCCGAAGGGCACGACGATTCTCGTCGACGGGAAGAACGTCGTCCCCGAAGTGCACGACGTCCTCGACAAGATGAGCGCGTTCGCCGACCGGGTGCGCAGCGGCGCGTGGAAGGGCCACACCGGCAAACGAATCCGCAACGTGGTCAACGTGGGCATCGGCGGTTCCGATCTGGGCCCGGTGATGGCCTACGAGGCGCTGCGCGCGTACAGCGATCGCGGCATGACGTTCCGCTTCGTCTCGAACGTCGACGGCACCGACTTCGCCGAGGCGGTGATCGATCTGGACGCGGCCGAGACGCTGTTCGTCATCTCATCGAAAACGTTCACGACGCTCGAGACGATGACCAACGCGCAAACGGCGCGCGCGTGGCTGTTGAGCAAACTCAAGAGCGACGCGACGGCGATTGCGAAGCACTTCGTCGCCGTCTCGACCAACGCGCCCGAAGTCGAAAAGTTCGGCATCGACACCGCCAACATGTTCGGTTTCTGGGATTGGGTCGGCGGCCGCTATTCGATGGACTCGGCGATCGGGCTGTCCACGATGCTGGCGGTCGGCCCCGCGCACTTCCGGCAGATGCTGCTCGGATTCCACGAGATGGACGAGCACTTTCGCACCACCCCGTTCGCGGCCAACCTGCCGGTGCTGATGGCGCTGCTCGCGATCTGGTACAACGATTTCTTCGGCGCGCAGACGGTCGGCATCATGCCCTACGAACAGTACCTCAAGCGCTTCCCGGCCTATTTGCAGCAGCTCACGATGGAAAGCAACGGCAAACACGTCCAGCTCGACGGCAAGCCCGTCGAGCACGACACCGGCCCGATCTACTGGGGCGAGCCCGGCACCAACGGGCAGCATTCGTTCTACCAGCTGATCCATCAAGGGACGCGCTTGATTCCGTTGGACTTCATCGCGTTCGTCAAGACGCTCAACCCGCTCGGCGCGCATCACGATATCCTCATCGCCAACGTGATCGCGCAGGGCGAGGCCCTGGCGTTCGGCAAGACGCCCGAGCAAGTAAAGGCCGAAGGCACGCCGGACTGGCTCGTGCCGCACCGGGTCTTCGAAGGCAACCGGCCCTCGAACACGCTGATGCTGGACGAACTCACGCCGGCCGCGCTCGGCAAGCTGGTCGCGCTGTACGAACACGCCGTCTTCGTGCAGGGCGTGATTTGGAACATCGATTCGTTCGACCAGTGGGGCGTCGAACTCGGGAAAGCGCTCGCGCAGAAGATCATTCCGGAACTCGACGCCACGCAGGGCGAGATGGGCGCGAAGCTCGCGCACGACAGTTCCACCAACGCCCTCATCAGCCGCTACCGCACGCAAAAGTAAGGAGAACGAATGCAACTCGGGATGATCGGCCTCGGCCGCATGGGCGCCAATATGGTGCGGCGCCTGATGCGCGGCGGACACACGTGCGTGGTCTACGACCGCAGCGCCGACGCGGTGGCGGAACTGGGCAAGGAAGGCGCGACCGGTTCGAGCGCGCTTAAAGATTTCGTGGCCAAGCTCGAGAAGCCGCGCTCGATCTGGTTGATGGTTCCGGCCGGCGTGACCGATGCGAGCATCAACGATCTCGTGCCGCTGCTCGAGAAGGGCGACTGCATCATCGACGGCGGCAACTCGTACTACATCGACGACATCCGCCACGCGAAGGAGCTGAGCGCCAAGGGCATCGACTACGTCGACGTCGGTACGTCGGGCGGCGTGTGGGGGCTCGAACGCGGCTACTGCATGATGATCGGCGGACCCGATGCGGCGGTGAAACGGCTCGACCCGATCTTCAACACGCTCGCGCCCGGTATGGGCGACGTCGCTCGCACGCCGGGCCGGCCGGCGAACAAAGGCACGGCCGAGCGCGGCTATCTGCACTGCGGTCCGAGCGGCGCCGGTCACTTCGTGAAGATGGTGCACAACGGCATCGAGTACGGCATGATGGCGGCGTACGCCGAAGGTCTGGGCGTCCTGAAATCGGCGAACATCGGCAAGAAAGCGGGCGCGGAACACGACGCGGAAACGACGCCGCTTCGCGATCCCGAGAACTACCAGTACGATCTCGACCTCGGCGAGATCACCGAAGTATGGCGGCGCGGCAGCGTCGTCGCGTCGTGGCTGCTCGACCTTACCGCGCAGGCCTTCGTCACCGACGCCAACCTCTCGAAGTTTGCCGGCCGCGTGTCGGACTCGGGCGAAGGCCGCTGGACGATCAAAGCCGCGATCGACGAAGCGGTGCCCGCGCCGGTGCTGACGGCGTCGCTCTACGCGCGCTTCAGCTCGCGCGGCGAAGCCGACTTCCAGAACAAAGTGCTCTCGGCGATGCGCTTCGGCTTCGGGGGACACTTGGAAACGCCGAAAAGTTGATGCGGCGCATCCTCGCGTCACTCGCCGCGGCGCTGCTGCTGGCGAGCGCGTCGCCGCGCGCGATCGGCGCGCCCGACCCGTACGAGATCTACGCGGTGCTGCCGGTCACGGGCGGTGCCGCGTTCCTGGGCAAAGCGGAAGCCGTGGCGCTTCAGGTGTTCGCGGACGATTTCAACCGCACCGGCGGGATAAAGGGTCAGCCGCTGCACGTGACCGTGCTCGACGATCAAACGAACCCGCAAGTGGCGGTTCAGTTGACGAATCAAGCGCTCGAGAAGCACCCGGCCATCGTCATGGACGGCGGCCCGGCCGCGACGTGCCGCGCGACCGCGGCGCTGATCGCCAACGGCCCGTTGCAGTACTGCCTGACGCCGTCGATCCATCCGGCAACCGGCAGCTTTCAGTTTTCCGCGCTCTACTCATCCGACGACATCCTGGCGGTATCGATGAACTATCTGCGCGCGCGCGGCTTCAAGAAGATCGCCGTGCTGAACGGCACCGATGCGACCGGACAAGATGCCGACACGATCTTGCAAGCGCTGATCAAGCAGCCCGCCTACGCGAATGCCGGCATGTCGTTCGTCGCGTACGAACACTTCGGCCTCACCGACATCAGCGTCGACGCGCAACTTTCGCGGATTAAAGCGGCGGGAGCGCAAGCCTTCATCGCGTTCACGACCGGCACGGCAACCGGCACCGTTTTGCACGGGATGCAGAACATCGGGCTCGATATTCCGATCGTCAGCTCGCCCGGGAACATGTCCTACGCGCAGATGGAGTCGTACAAGTCGGTCGTGCCCAAGGAGCTGCTCTTCGCCGGTCCGCCGGCGCTGGTGCCCGATCAGCTGACCGATCGCGGCGTGCGCGATGCGGTCGCGCGCTTCACGGCGGCCTTCAAAGCGGCCAACGGTCAACGCCCCGACTTGCTCGCGGCGGTAGCGTGGGATCCGATCAGTTTGATGGCCGGAATCCTCGCCAAGCGCGGCGCCGGTGCGACGCCCGAACAGCTGCGCGCCGACATTGCCGGAACGAAAGATTGGGCCGGCACGCTCGGGCGCTACAACTTCGTCACGACGCCGCAGCGCGGCATCTCGGCCAATTGGGTCATCATGGAACGCTGGGATGCGGACAAAGACGCCTGGGTCGCGGTGAGCAAACCGGGCGGCGGCGTTTAGGCGTCCGCGATCGCGTCTTCGAACTCGTCCTTGTCGCGCGGGTGCGCGGCGTCGAAGGCCTTCTTGAGATGCGCGATCGACTGATCGATATAGATCTGCGTCGTCGCGATATTGGCGTGGCCGAGCAGACGCTGAAGCGATGACACGTCGCCACCGCCTTCGATGAAGTGGGTGGCGAACGAGTGGCGCAGGGCGTGCGTCGTCGCGCGATCGATGCCGCTCTTCGCGGCGTAATCCTTGACGATCTGCCACACCTGGCGCAAGCCGAGCCGCGCGTTGCGGTTGCTGAGGAAGAAGGCCCGGTCGTTCGAGGCCGGCCGCACGTGTTTGTACTGTTGCATCGCCACGACCGACGCTTCGGTCAAGGGCACCATGCGGCGCTTGTTGCCCTTGCCGGTGACGACCGCGACCCGCGCGCCGAAGTCGACGTCGTCGAGGTTCAGGCCGGCGAGTTCCGCGCGCCGGATGCCGCTGCCGTAGAGCAGTTCGATGATCGCGCGGTCGCGCGGCGCCAAGCTCACGCCGCCCGGCCGTTCGACGCGCGTCTTGATCATCGAGGCGACTTCCGGCATGCGCAACACCTTCGGCTTGCGCTGCTCGGCCTTCGGCAGTTCGACGTCGAGCGCGGGCTGGTCGGTGCGGATGCCCTCGCGCCGGAGAAACGTGTAGAACGTGCGCAGTGTGCTCAGGTTGCGACGCACGGCGACCACCTTGTAGCGCCGGACCGTCATCAGGAAGAGCACGTACTTGCGAATGTCGCTCGCCGACGCGTCGCGGAGCTTCGGAAAGACCCGTCCTTCGCCGTCGCCGGCAAGGTAGCGGCCGAAGTGCTCGAGGTCCCGCGCGTAGGCTTCCATCGTGCGGCTCGACCGGTTCTTGCGCAGCAGATCCGCGACGAAGTCCGAGATCAGCGGATCTTCGGGCAGATAGAACTGGTCGCCGCCGGTTGCCCAAGCAGTCCTGGCCGCAGCTTTCATATCAGGATTCTACACTATTTCATGCTATTATGGGCGGTTTCGCCCCGATCGCGCCGGCCAGAACCTCGACCGCATCGGCCGCCGTGTCGCCGCGCCACGCGATGTGGTGGTCCGGGCGCACGAGCACTGCGGGCGCACCGTAGAGCTCGCGCACCTGCGGATCGTCCGAACGCACGACGGTCAGCGGAAGATGAAGACGCTCCGCCGCGGCTCCCCATACGTCAGGTGGTGACGGCTCGAGCAACAGCAGGGTGAAGTCGCGGCCGAAGCGGTCGAGCAGCGAGCCGGTACCCGCGCGAACGTGCGGCGCGCGGGCACCGGGATATCCCGACGGCACGTAGCGGTTCGGCACATCGGGCGGCGGCGCTCCGGTTTCGCCGGCCACGATCGGGCTCGTGTAACGCACGCCCAATTGCAAGCCGGGAATGTTGAACTCGCTCGCAACGTGCGCGGCCAACGCCGCGCCCAGTTGCACGCGCGCGGCATCGGCTTCCGCACCGTTCTGCTCGACCAGCGGCGTCACCGGAATGTGCCCGATGCTGTCGGCCATACTGCCCGCGAACGTCGTGTTGCGCAGCGCGATCGGGCGGCGCTCGGCCTCATAGGTATCGAGCAGCGATTCGGGCGCCCAGCCCTGCACGACGGCCGCGAGTTTCCAGCCCAGATTGACCGCGTCGTCGATGCTCGTGTTGTAGCCCATCCCGCCGGTCGGCGTGAAGAGATGCGCCGCATCGCCGGCGACGAGCAGCCGGCCGCCGCGAAACGCATCGGCGACCAAGGCGTAGCCCGCGTGCCACGGGGTCTTCGCGATCAGGTCGTAATCGAACGGCGCACCGACGGCCGCCGCGAGCACCGCGCGTTCGTCGATGTCCTCGGGGGTTTGCGTTTCGGACATCTGAATCATCAGCACGAACGTGTCGACGCCGTCGATGCTGCACAGGAGCGCGCGCTGCTCGGGGTTCACCGCCCAGTATTGCCACGCACGGCCTTTGCCGAGCACGTCGCACAGTTCGGACGAACGGAAATAGAGCGACAGCATCTGCCCGCCCATGAACTCTCGCTTAGCGTTGCCCTGTCCGCTGTATGCGGTTCCCATCGCGCGGCGCACGAGGCTGCGCGGGCCGTCGCAGCCGATCGCGTAGGCGGCGACGAGTTCCGTCGTCGCGCCGGTCCGCACGTCTTGCGCTTCAACCTGCACGTCCTCGCCCCGGTCGTGCACGGCGACGACGCGTTGACCGAAGCACATCCGCACGCTCGGGTAGCGTTCGGCCTGCGCCTTGAGAATCGGTTCGATGTACATTTGCTGAACGCGGTGCGGCAACTCCGGCGTCGGCCACGCTTCCTCACGGTAGTCGCCGAACACGACCTGCGCGGCCGCTTGGCTCGATGAGGGAATGCGAAAGCGCGTCAGCTCGTGTTTCGCCAAGCGCGTCGTGTAGATGATGTCCTGCGGATGATCGGGCGGCAGCCCGAGCGCGCGCACTTGATCGGCGAAGCCGCGCCGCCGGTAGTGTTCCATCGTTCGCGACGACGTGGCGTTCGCTTTCGGCAGCTGCGGCGGGCTGGTGTTTTCATCGAACACCACGCACTCGACGCCGCGCACGCCCAGTTCGATCGCGAGCATCAGCCCGGCCGGTCCGCCGCCGACGATCGCAACGCCGTTCAACCGTCGCTCGTTTCCGCGCCGGCTTCGATGGCGGTGCGCAGCGCGAGCAAGTCCGCTCGCAAGCGCACGTAATTCTTCGCTCCGACGATCTGCTCGAAATCGGCCTCGATGCGTTCCGCCGCGCGGCGGGTTACCGTCATGAGGCGCCGTCCGCGCGCGGTGAAGCGCACGATCTTCGCGCGCTTGTCGGACGCGTCGGTCTCGAGTTCAACCAGGCCGAGTTGCCGGCAGTCCTCGACCAGTTGGCCCATCGCACCCTTCGTGACGCCGGCGCGCTCGGCCATGACGACGATGCGGGTGCCGCCGCGGTAGTCGATGTGCCGTAAGGCGTTGAGGTGAACCGCACGTACGTCCTTGAAGCCGGCCGCATGATAGCCCGCCAGCATCTGCGACTCGAACGCGAAAAACGCGAAATGAAGTAACCGGCCGAGGTTGTTGTGACGCCACGCGTGCGCGGCGTCCGGCCCGAGCCCCTCGAACTCAGACATCGTTGCTCCTCGACAATAGTATAACTACTATACCAATCTATCGGGCCCGGTCAAGGGCGCGGCGCCTTACTTCGTCGCGATCAGGTCGATCAGCGCGGAGGGCCCGCCGTGGCCTTCACCCTCTTGGATCTCGGCATCGTATTCGGTGATCTCCACCCGGCTGAAATCGCCGAAGCCGGCTTCGAGGTGCTCGCGCGTGTAGAGGCGCTCGAGATCGGCCGGACCGCCGGTGCCGAACTCCAGTTGGCGCGGCGGATAACCCTCGAGCAGAAGAAGCCCGCCGGGCTTGAGGGCGCGCCGGATACCGGCGAATTGCCGCATGCGTTCGAGGGGCTGAGCGAAGATCGCGACGATTACGTCGAACTCGTCGGCCGGCCATTCCCAGGTCGAAATGTCGACCTGCAGCGTCGTGATCGTCACGCCGCGCGAGGCCGCCAGCGCGCGGGCCTTGGTCTGGGCCCGAGCGGAGAAATCCATCGACACGACGTCGAGGCCTTGCTCGGCGAGCCACACGCCGTTGCGCCCTTCGCCATCGGCGATCGAGAGCGCGCGGCCGTGTTTTGGAAGCCGGTCTTTCTGTCGCGACAGAAAGGCGTTGGGCGCGGTGCCGAACAGGTAGCTCTCGGGAGCGTACCGCCCTTCCCAGCGCTCGAATTCGGCTTGGTTCGCGACCATCAGCGTTTCGCTACGATGTTCGCGGCGAGCGTGCCGATCTGCGGCGAGCGGTGCTCGACGTGGTCGCCGGGTTTCAGAAAACGCTCGGGCGCCGCGACACCTTCGGGCGAGCGCGGGCTCGAATCCGCCGCCGTTCCGGCCGCCGTCCCGCCCGAGATCATGTCGCCTGGATAGAACGTGAGGTCGGCCGAGAGATACTCGAGATAGTCCGCGAACGACATGATCATATCGCGCGTGTTGTAGGCTTGGCGGCGATCGCCGTTGACGAACGTTTCGACATCGACGTTGCTCGGGTCGATGTTCTCGCCCGCGACGATGCACGGCCCGACCGAATACGAGCCGTCGAAGTTCTTCGCCATCGCGTACTTGAAGTGCGCGTTGCCCTCGTTCTGGTCGCGAATGCTCCAGTCGCCGAACAACGTGACGCCCCAGACGTACGGCTTGATGTCGCCCTTGAAGTCTTTGACGGTTTTGCCGAGGACGATCGCGAGTTCGCCCTCGTAGTCGAGGCGGTGCGTGCGCGCCGGATAGATGATGTCGCCGCCGAGCGGCGCCGCATCGCGACCGACCTTCCAGAAGCCCCAGATGCCGCGTTCGCGCAAGCGCTCGGTGATCGTCTTGATGTCGGCACCGGCGAACGCGGCGTTGCCCGTCCGCGCGGCCATCGCCGCGGTGTGGTCGGCGAAGTTACCGCCGGCGCATGCGATGCGCGCTCCCGGGACCTGCGGCGGATGCAGCACGGTGCCGGCCGCCGGCACGCCGCTGCTCGCCGCCGCGACCAATCCCGCCGCTTTGGTGAGCGCGGCGTCGCCGCCCTCGATGAAACTCTTCAGATCGGCCGCCACCGGAGCGAGATCGACGATAAAATCGTTCTTCAGCGCGCCTACGCGCTTGTCGGGTCCATAAACGACAATTTTCACAAAACGCCGCGTTCGAAGGGGTTCTCCCAGCCCCTGCTCCAACGTAATCCGCCATCCTTAGCGGAGGAGGCTCGATGAAGCGTTATCTGATCGTTCTCATGGCCTTGGCGCTCGCGTTGATCGCGGCGCCGGCGACCTCGCAAACGAAGGACAAGATCACGGTTGCGTTTCCGCCCGTCGATCCGGGCGCCGAAGTACTCTACGCCTACGACATGGGGTTCTTCGATAAGGCGGGCCTCGACGTCACGTTGGACCCCTTGGGGAACGGCGGCGCCATCACGGCCGGCGTGCTCGGCGGCTCGATCGACATCGGCATCGCCAACGTAATCTCGATCGAGACCGCGCATACCAAAGGGCTGCCGCTGTCGATCGTTGCGGCGGGCGCAGCCAACGTCCGCAGCGCGCCGTCGAACGTGTTGATCGTCGCGAAGAACTCACCGCTGCAGAAGGCCAGCGACCTCAACGGAAAGATCGTCGCCACAACCCCGCTGCACGGAATCGGCGACTTGCTGATCTCGGCCTGGATGGACAAGAACGGCGGCGATTCCACGACCGTGAAATATATCGAGGTACCGTTCCCGCAAGCCGCGGGCGTCGTGACGCAGGGCCGGGCCGACGCGTCGCTGAGCGTCGAACCGTTCATCACGCAATCGAAAGCCGACACGCGCGTCATGGCCGACCCGTTTGCCGTGCTCGGCGACAACTACCTCATCACCGCGTTCTTCGCGGCGTCGGCATGGGCACAAGCGCACCCGACGATCGTCGCCCGCTTTGCGGCGGTAATGCGCGAAACGGCGGATTGGGCCAACAAGAACCAAGCCAAGTCGGCCGAGATCCTGGCCAAGTATGGGAAGCTCGATCCGGACATGGTGAAGCAGACGATTCGCGCCCGCTATGCGACGACGCTCACGCCGGCCGAACTGCAACCAACGATCGACACGGCCGCTCATTACAAGTATATCGACAACGGCTTTCCGGCCCAAGAACTGATTTTTCAAACCAAATAGAAGAAGTGACGAAATGAACGCACCGACCGAACGCGCCGTCCTCGCCGGCGGCTGTTTCTGGGGCATGCAAGATCTGATCCGCCGCCAGCCGGGGGTTATTTCCACCCGCGTCGGCTACTCGGGCGGCGACGTGAAGAACGCAACCTATCGCAACCACGGCACGCACGCCGAGGCGATCGAGATCGTCTTCGATCCGAACGTCATCAGCTATCGGAAGCTGCTCGAATTTTTCTTCCAGATCCACGACCCGTCGACGCTCAACCGTCAGGGCAACGATCGCGGCACGAGCTACCGTTCGGGCATCTACTACACGAGCCCCGAGCAAAAGAGAATCGCCGAGGAGACGATCGCCGACGTCAACGCCTCCGGCCTCTGGCCGGGTAAGGTCGTCACCGAGCTGGCGCCGGCGGGCGACTTCTGGGAGGCTGAGCCCGAGCATCAGGACTACCTCGAGCACTACCCCAACGGCTACACGTGCCATTTCATCCGGCCCGATTGGAAGCTGCCGGTACGGGCCGAAGCCCGCTGAGCGTCCCCGGCCGGTGACCCCCGTCAACATCGAGCCCGTACCCGCCCCGACCGACGAACTGCGCGCGCTGATCTTCGAACTCGACTCCGAACTCGCCGTCGCCTACACCACCGAACAGATGCACGGGCTCACCCTGAACTCGCTGTTCGCCGGGCACATCCAGATGTTCATCGCGCGCATCGACGGCGCGCCGGTCGGCTGCGGCGGGCTCGCGCTATTCGACGGCTACGCCGAGGTCAAGCGCATGTTCGTGCGCCCGGCCGGCCGCGGCAGCGGCGTCGCGCAAGCGCTGCTCGCCCACATCGAAGACGCGGCGCGGACCGCCGGCGTTCCGTGGCTGCGGCTCGAGACCGGCATCCGTCAGCCAGCCGCGATCCGGCTCTACGAGAGCGCGGGCTTTCACCCGTGTGCGGCCTTCGGCGCCTACACGACGATGGCGCCCGCGGCGATCAAATTGAGCCTGTTTTACGAGAAATCACTGCGTGATCCGGGGGCCGGATAACCCGCCCGCCCCTTCTATTTATATCACATAATGTTGATTTCATGATATTGTTACCGGGCAATACTAGTACTTCCCGGTATGCAGGTCGGCGGCACTGAGTCCGGCGGAGAGCGCAGGCATGCGCAACTTTGGCGGGCTCTTGGCCGCCCTGATCGTTCTTCTCGCCGGCACGTTGCCGGCGCGGGCCACCGGGGTGGTTCACATCCAGCAGAAAGACGGGTCGGTCAAAACGTATGCCGGCGTCAACATCGCGCTGGATCCAAGCAGCATGCGGCTCACCACGAGCGACGGGGTCGGCACGCTGTACATCGGCAAAGCGGCCTGCACGGCGATCGGGCAATTGTTGAAATGCGAGCCCTACGATGCAACCTACATCGCGCACGACGTCTCGACGCACATCGAGCTCATCGACGGTACGGCCTGGCTGAATCCGTCGAAGAAAACGCAATCGATTCCGGGCTCCAACCGCAAGCTCGCGCCGCTCGGGGTGACCATGACGATGCGCAGTAAGGCCGGGACGACCGTGACCCTTTCCGGCACGGCCGATGTGGTGGGCAAATGAGCACGCAACGAGCGGCGGCGGCCGTCTTGGTCTTTTTCCTCGCGCTCGCACCATCGGGCGGGTTCGCCCGCGGTTTCGGTGGCGGTGGCGGTGGCGGTTTCAGCGGCGGTGGTGGCGGCTTCCGCGGGGGCGCCGGCGGAGGCGGTGGGTTCGACTTCCGCGGTGACGGGGCGCCGGGCGGCGCGAGCCGCTCCGTGCCGCAGGGCGACTTCAGCCACTCGAGTACCGGTCCGGCCGGCACGTCGCGCACCACGACCGGGAACGTCTCCAACGGGGGCTACACCCGAACGACGACGGCGACGAACGGCGCTGCGACGCGCCAGTCCACCGGCACCTACAACGCGAACGGCAATTACCAGCACAACAGCACCGGCTCTACTGCGAACGCGTACCACAGCAGCGCCACGAGCGGTAACGTCTACAGCGGAAACTACAACCACAGCGCAACGGGTAACAACCCCTACGGTTCTTACAACACCTCCGGCAGCGGCAACACCCACTCGAATACGTACTACGGTACCGGCAACGCGACCAATCAGTACGGCACTACCTACCACACGGCCACATCCTACAACAACGGCTACGTCTACCACGGCGCCGCGGTAAGCAACCCGATGTACTACGGCTATCCCGCTTGGGGCTGGAACGCCGGGGTCGCGTGGTATCCGGCACCGATCTACTACGGGGGCGCCTTCTGGGGCGCGTACGCCGTCGGTGCCGCGACCGCGATCGCGTTCGGATCCGTCGTTGCAGCGAACAACGCGACGATCACGTCGTACCAAGTCGAACCGCAGAGCCCCGGCGCGAAGCTCCTGACGAGCTACAAACTCACGCAGACCCAATGCGGCGCGCCGAATCTCGTCGTCATCTATGGTCCGAACGACAGCGTCATCTGTGCCCAGCCGAATCAACTCGTGACTGCCGGCAACTATAGCGTCGACCCTACGACGTTGACGATCGTCTCCGAGAAAGCGGCAGCGGCGGCGCCGGATGCGGTTCCGCCGGCGCCGCTGGCCGGTTCCGGCTCACCGCTTGTCGCGATGGCGGCCGGGGAAACCCGCAACTATCGCGTCACCTCGCAGACCGCCTCACGCGACGGCAACACATCATCGAACCACTACGTGCGCATTACGCGTATTGCACCCGGACAGTTTTCGGTCGCCATCGATGGGGCTCCGGGCGTCGACGTCAGCGTTGGTCCGGGCGGAAACGAAAGCGCGTTGCCGCAAGCAACCAAAACGGCGCTCGCGCCCTTCTTCCAGATCGGCTTGCTGATGCACGCCGCACCGCAACCGGTCGCGTCGAACAGCGCATGGGGAGCGACGATTCCGGTCGTGGTGAAGCCGGACACGGATATGGTTCCGGTCAGCGTCAGCGTGAGTCAGTTCGGACCCACCGGCGGGGCGGTCACGGCTGCCGGTCAGACCTCGGTTGACGTCTCACCCGGAGTGCGAACGATTCCGGCCACCATCAGCGTCAACGCGAAGCTCTTCTTCAACCAGAATCACGAGCTGACGCAAGGCAGCGGCTCGGTCACCGTCGACGCGCACTTGCGCCTCGACCGCACCGACCGCACCACCAACAACTGGACGGTGTCGCCGGCCTAACCGGCGATCACCCGGCCTCGGGCTTATGCCGTCGCGGGTTCGACGCGCCGCTTCATGAGCTTCATCAGGAGCGCGTCGAGCGAGTATAGCCCGGGTCCGCACAACAGCAGAATCAATGCGCCGGCCAGCAAGTGCGCCTCGACTTCGTACGTCCGGCCTTGCCCGACGTACGGCAGCCCGTGGCCCATCTTGACGATGAACACGACGACAAACATATCGCAGGCGAGCAGAAACGAAAAGAGCGGCGTCAGCAGCCCCAAGATGAGGCACCAGCCGCCGATGTTCTCCGCAAAGCATATGATCAGTTGCAGGATCCCGGGCACGCCCGGCAGCGGTCCGTTGGGGCCGTCCCAGGACATGGGGTGGGCCATTTTCGGCGCGCCGTGCGCGATGAAGCTCGCGCCCACCACGATGCGCAAAATGACCATGGCCAACGACACGCGCGGCGACAACGCCGGGAATAGCGCGTTAAGGTTCATGGGCACCTCCTCACCAGCGGCGCTTCCGCGATCTTCAGCTAATATCAGTTTATGACCGCAGCCTTTTGGGACGAACGCTACCGCTCCAGCACGTCGGTCTGGAGCGGTGACCCGAACCCGCAACTGGTGACCGAGGTGTCCGGCCTCGGGCCCGGCTACGCCCTCGACGTCGGCAGCGGCGAGGGCGCCGATGCGATGTGGCTGGCCGAGCGCGGCTGGCGCGTGCTGGCCGTCGACATTTCGACCGTGGCCCTCGAGCGCAGCGCCGCACTCGCCGCAAAGGCCGCTCCCGGCGTGCCCGCGCGCATCGAGTGGAAGCAAGCCGACATCCTGACCTGGAGCCCCGAACCGGGCGCCTTCGATCTCGTGTCGGCGCAGTTCATGCAGCTGCCGGCCGAAGACCGCGACCCCTTCTTCCGCCGGCTTGCCGCGGCCGTCGCTCCGCACGGCACGCTGCTCGTCGTCGGCCACCATCCCTCGGATCTCGAAACGACGGCGCGCCGTCCGCGCGGCGCGGGCGTGCTCTACCCGCCGGAGGCGATCGCGTCACTGCTCCATGCCGGTCAGTGGGAAATCGTCGCGTCCGAGGCACGCCCGCGCAGTGCCGTGGACCCGGAGGGCCGAACGGTGACCGTCCACGACACGGTCGTGCGCGCGCTGCGGCGCTAGGAGAGTAACGGATGCACCGACCCACCCGAAGCCGGTTTCTGGCGGCCACCGCCGGAACGGCAGCCGCGTTGTCGAGCGCGCGAACCGCATTCGCGCAGACCGCACCTACGTCAGCGACCGTGCGCGTGTTGATCGCGCCGAGCGACGGCGTCACCGCCGTCGTTTACGCCAAACACGCGGGACTTTTCGAAAAAGCGGGCCTGGACGTCGAGTTGCAAACGCAGAGCAACGGCGCGGCGGTGGCGGCCGGCGTTGCTTCGGGTAACTTCGATATCGGCAACAGCAGCGTGACGTCGATCCTGCTCGCGCACGAGAAGGGTCTGCCGTTCGTGCTGATCGCTCCGGCCGGGATCTACAACAACGTCAAAGATCCGTTTTCCGGCGCGATCGCGCTGAAAGATTCGACGATTCGTTTGGACGCCGACGCGAACGGTCAAGTACTCGGCGTCGTTTCGCTCAACGGTCTCGGACAGGAGTCGTTCTGCGCGTGGGTCGACGCGCACGGCGGTGACTGGACCTCGGTGAAATTCGTCGAGCTGCCCTACGCCGCGAGCGGCGAAGCGCTCAAACAACACCGCGTCGTCGCGGCGGAGAGCGTCACCCCGGCGCTCACCAACTTCCTCGATTCCGGTGAGTACCGCTTCATCCCGGTGTACGGTGCGATCGCGCCGGCCTTTCTGATGTCGACGTGGTTTACGACGCGCGATTTCTCGGCGAAAAACCCCGACGTCGTCCGGCGGTTCTCGCGCGTCGTCGCCGAAGCGGCGACCTATGCCAACGCGCACCACGCGGAGACCGCGCCGCTCATGGCCGACTTCACGAAGATCCCGCTGTCGAACATGCAGCACATGGCGCGCGCGATCGGCGGGGTGACGCTCAGCCCGACGCTCATCCAACCGGCGATCGCCGCCGCTGCAAAGTACGGTACCCTCAAGAAGCCCTTTCCCGCCCAAGAATTGATCGATGCCAATGCCGTCGTTTGAACAACGTCAACTTGGAGCGGCCGGACCGCAAACCTCGGCGATGGGTCTCGGCTGCTGGGGCATGTCCGGCTCCTACGGTGCGAGCGACGACGCGGAAGCGTTACGCACGATCGATCGCGCGCTCGAACTCGGCATCACGTTCCTCGACACCGCCGACGTGTACGGCGAGGGGCACAACGAGGAGTTCGTGGGGCGCGCGCTGCAGGGCCGGCGCGACCGCGTCACGCTCGCAACCAAATTCGGCCGCACCTTCGGCACGGCCGGCGCGCGCGGCGTCAACGGCCGGCCCGAGTACGTTCGCGCGGCGTGCGACGCATCGCTGAAACGCCTGGGCATCGACACGATCGATCTGTACTACCAGCATCGCGTCGACCCGAACGTTCCGATCGAGGAAACCGTCGGCGCGATGGCCGAGCTGAAGGCCGCCGGAAAGATCCGCTATCTCGGCCTCTCCGAGGCGAGCGCCGACAACGTGCGGCGCGCTGCCGCCGTTCACCCGATCGCGGCGCTGCAAAGTGAGTATTCGCTCTTCAGCCGCGACGTCGAGGATAACGGCGTGTTGCCCACGATTCGCGAACTCGGCATCGCGCTGGTGCCGTACAGCCCGCTTGGGCGCGGCATGCTCACCGCGACGGTGCGGACCAACGACGGTTTCGGGAAGGGTGATCCGCGTTCGCACAACCCGCGCTTCGCCGGCGACAACTTCGCTCGCAACGTCGCGGTCGTCGATCAGTTGAGCGCGCTGGCGGCCGAACTCAAACTGACGAGCGCGCAACTCGCGCTCGCGTGGCTCTATGCGCAAGGCAACGACATCGTGCCGATTCCGGGCACCAAACGGGTGAAGAATCTCGAGGAAAATGCCGTCGCGGCCGGCCATCGGCTGGGCCTGCGCGACATCGCGCGCATCGGGGCGATCGCGCCCAAGGGCGTCGCGGCGGGCGCGCGGAGTCAAGACCCGATTACGCTCCGCCCGGTGTGAAAGAATCTTCCGGGTGGAACCGTTGCCCGAACGGCCGAGTATAATACTATACGGGTCCTAAGGGCATTCTGTTATAGAATGGTACGGGGAGAGCCATCGTCGTGAACGTTACTCTAGCGGCCGGGATTTTTTTGCTGGCCGTCGTGCTGCTCGGAATCGGCATTGAAGTCTATCGGCTGCGCAGCCGTAAGCACCGGCGCCGCAAGGTCGCGCAGGCCCCGCCGCGCCGCCTGCCGCAGCTCGAGCGCCGCATGGCCGATGCCTTCAGCGGACCACGCGCGGTCTATGGCGACCTCTTCGCGGAGTTCTCCGTCTGGCGTCACGCCGAGACGACGCGCATGGACGTCGCGACCCGCGACCCCTGGCTCACGCTGAACGCGTTCACCCAATCGCTGATCCTGCGGCACCTGTGGCGGTCGCTGTCGAACTTCGCGCGCAACACGGTGCTGGTGCACGTCGACCCCGGCACCCCGCGCGCGATCGTGTGGTCGGCGGTATCGACGGAGAACTTCAACGACGGCGGCAAGCTCGAACCGTGGGCTCCCGCCAAAGGACGCGTGGGAACGCTCATTTCCGGGCCCTAAACGCCCCCGATGGGCTTCTTCTCCCCGCCGGACGGCCCGCGATTCGCGCTACGACGGCTACGTGCTCCCGCGTGCCTGGTGCCCGCGGACCTAGGCACCGGTGAGGAACTGGTCCTGGTCGACGTCCTATTCGAGAACGGCCGCATCGGCGCGGTTGAGGCAGCCGGGACGCTGCCGCCCGAGCTCGGGCCCGACCTCGATGAATCGATCGTGCTGCCCGGGCTGATCGACTGCCACGCCCACCTCGACAAGGGCCACATCTGGCCGCGCGCTCCCAACCCGACCGGAGAGTTTCCGAGCGCCATCGGGGCCACCGCGCTCGACCGCAGCACGCGGTGGACGGCCGACGACGTGCGCCGGCGCATGGAGTTCGGGTTGGCGACCGCCTGTGCGCATGGGGTGGTCGCGATCCGTACCCACCTCGATTCGCAAGGTCCGCAGGCGGCCGTTTCCTGGCCCGTTTTTTGCCGGCTCCGCGACGAGTGGTCCGGCCGCATCGCGCTCCAAGCGACGTCAAACGTGCCGATCGACGTGTTCCTCACCGATGAGGGGCGTGAGTTGGCCGACGTCGTCGCGGAGTCCGGCGGTCAACTCGGTTGCGTGACGCGCTTTCGCGCGCTGCCGAACGTGCCGCTGCCGCCCGAATTCGATGTCGCGATGACCAACCTGTTCGCGTTGGCGCGCGAGCGGCAGCTGGACGTCGACCTGCACGTCGACGAAACCGGCGATCCCGGCGCGCGCAGTTTGATTCGCGTCGCGCAACTGGCTCGCGCGCACGGCTTCCCCGGCGACATCCTATGCGGTCATTGCAGTTCACTCGCCATGCAAGATGCGGCGAGCATCGCTGCCACGCTCGATGCCTGCGCGACAGCCGGCATCGACGCCGTAAGCCTGCCGACGGTCAATTTGTATTTGCAGGATCGCGCGGACAACGTGACCCCGCGCTGGCGCGGCGTGACCGTCCTCCATGAAATGAAAGCGCGCGGCATGCGCGTCGCCGTGGGCGGCGATAACTGCCGCGATCCCTTCTACGCGTACGGCGACCACGACATGCTCGACACGTTCACGGCGGCGGTGAAGATCCTCCATCTCGATCATCCGCTCGGGGATTGGATCGCCACCGCAACCGCGACTCCGGCCGCCATTATGGGGCTCGCGGGCAACGGCCGGCTGGAAGCGGGAGCCGCCGCCGATCTGCTGGTGCTGCGCGCGCGCACGTATTCGGAAATGCTGGCCCGCCATCAAGCCGACCGCGTCGTGCTGCGCAATGGCCGGGCCATCGACACGACCCTGCCGGACTACCGCCGGCTCGACGATCTAATGGTATAGTGCGAAGGATGAAACGCTCGCAAGCCATCGCGCTGACCGGCGCCGCCGCACTGCTGCCCCGGCTCGCGGCGGCGCAGGATGCGCAAAAACTGCGCGTCGGCTTTTCGCCGGCCGGTGAATCCTTGGCCCACGGCGCCTTCGCCGAGGAGGGCGGCTTCTTCACGAAGGCCGGCATCGCCGCCGAGATGATCGCCGTGCCCAACGGCGGCGCGATGACCGCGGGTATCGTGTCGGGCGCGATCGACGTCGGCCCGAGCAACGTCGCCTCCATGGCGGCCGCGTACGCGCACGGTCTGCGGCTGAATCTGTTCGCACCGAGCGTGATCATCTCGTCGAGCGCTCCCCCAACGACGATCTTGGCCGTACGCAGCGACTCGCCGATCCGTAGCGCGAGGGATTTCGCCGGCAAGACCATCGCCTGCAACACCCTGCGCGATTTGCAGCAGGCGGCCGTGATGACGTGGCTGGACAAGAACGGGGGCGATTCGAAGTCGGTCGCGTTCCTCGAACTGCCGAACCCCGATCAACTCGGCGCGCTGGCGGCCAAACGCATCGACGCGGCGTGTTTGGTCGAACCGTTCATCTCATCGGTCAGCAGCGACACGCGGTTCGTGGGCCGTCCGTACGACAGCCTCGGCAAGCAGATCATGACGTTCGGCTGGATCGCGAACAAGGCGTGGTACGACGCGAACCCGGCGCTGGTGAAAACTCTCGTCGGCGCGTTGCGCGACGCGGCGCGCTGGGCCAACCGCAATCCCGCCGCGACCGCGGCGATCATCTCGAAGTACTCGAAGGTGCCGGTCGCCGCGATCATGACCCAGAACCGGCAGCAGTTCGCCGACGGGAAACTCGACCCGCGGCTGATCCAGCCGATCATCGACGCCGCCGCGCACTACGGCTTCTTACCGCAAGCCTTCGCCGCAACCGACTTGTTCGCGCCGAACCTCGCCTGAACGAGCGGGTGTCCCGGCCGGCTTCGCTCCTCGATCTGCTGATCGTTTTCGGCCGCATCTCCGCGACCGCGTTCGGCGGCTCGTCGATTCCGATGATGCGACGGGCCGTCGTGCACGAACGCGAGTGGCTCACGGAGCACGAATTTCTCGAAATCTACTCGCTGGCCCAGGTCTGCCCGGGCGGCGTGCCGATCACGATCGCGATTTTGGTGGGAAAGCGTCTGGCCGGCGTGCCCGGCTTTTTCGTCGCGCTCGTCGCCGAAACGCTGCCGGGGTTCGTCGTCTTGCTGATTCTGGCGATCCTGTCGCTGGATCCGCACATGACGGTATTGCGCGCCGCGCTGCGCGGTGCGTCCGCCGCCGCGCTCGGCGCGATGGTTGCCAACACGATTCAGATGACGTGGCCGTTTCGCACCAAGCTGGTCGACGTGGCCGTGATCGTCCTCGTCGCCGCCGCGGTCATCGTCTTCCACCTGACCTTATGGTACGTCTTGCTGCTCTTCTTGCCGCTCACGTTCTTCATGCTGCGCGCGGTCCGAGCCGTCTAGCGTGCTGCGCCTCGTCCTCGTGTTCGCGGTGCTGTCCGCACTGGGCTTCGGCGGCGGCAACGCCGTGTTTCCCCAAATGTACGTCGACTCGGTCGAGGTCTATCATTGGGTGACCGCGCCGCAATTCGCGGCCGACTTTGCGCTCGCGCGCCTCTCACCCGGGCCGGCGACGGGGATCAGCGCGCTGATCGGCCTCGCCGTCGGCGGGCTTCCCGGCGCGGCGCTGGCGGCGATCGCGATGTTCGTTCCGGCCGCGCTGATCGTCCTCGCGCTCAGTGCGCTGTACGACCGGTTCAGAGAACACCCGTGGCGGGCGCTCTTTCAGCGCGTGATGATTCCGATCGTCCTCGGGTTGAGTTGGGTCGGCGTCTTGCTGCTGGCGCGCGGCGCGCTGGGCGGGTGGCAAACGTGGGTCATCGGCCTGGCGGCAACCGGGCTGATGCTGTGGACGCGCATCAACGCGTCCTTGATCATCGTTGCGGCCGGAGCCCTCGGCGCGCTGATCCTGCGTTAGACGACCGCGCTGAACGCCCTGACCGTGTGCGACTTGAATTCGAGGATCGTGTTCTTCGCGGGATCGCGCAACACGTTCATCGGTTCGCCGCCGCGTTCGACGATGGCTATTTGTTCGTCGAGCAGTTTCCGCAGCATGACGACACCGGTGTCCGACACGGCGAGGTGCTCCGCGCTCCGGTCGACGATCGCGCCTTGCGTTTCCCACGCCATGCGATCCTGGCTGTCGAAGTTGGTCAACGCGTACTCGCCGTTCGCGTCGACGTCGTCGGCGAGAATTTCGACCGGAATCCGGGCCGGCTGCGGCTCCGCTTGGCCGGTTTCGTTCGGCGTGAACCACGCGACGAAGATGCGCGTGCTCGTGTCGTTGACGGGCGTGCGGAAGTGCTGGGTCTCGGAGAGGCCGACCGGGATGCGCAGGATGTTCGGGAAAATCAGCGGCGGGCGGACTTCTTCTTCGAGTTCGCCGTTGCCGACGTCGTAGAAGCAGCGCTTCTCGATGCCCCACTCGCAGAGTTTGAAGTCATACGACGCGATCGGCCGGTGAAAATAGCGGGCACCCGGACTGTCGAGTCCTTTTTGCAGCATCGTGTGGCCGTGCAAATAGTAGGTGTGCACGGTGTCGGCGGTGTTTTCTTGCGCTTGCAGCCAGTTGCAGCGCAGCGTCGGACGCATCTGCCACTTCCGCACGCCGTCGGTGCGGACGAGCACGTCCCACCGCGGCAAGAGCGGTGCCGGCAGCGGTCCCATGTAGACGAACAACATCCCGCCGAGTTCTTGCACCGGGTACGCGCGCTGCCGCACGCGATCTTTGTACGTGCTGCCGGTGGGTTCGAACGGCTGCTCGAGCACGCTGCCGTCGGGCGCGAACTTCCAGCCGTGATACGCACAGCGAATCGCGTTGCCTTCGATGAAGCCGTAGTAGAGCGAACAGCCGCGATGCGTGCAGCGCTCGGCGACGCAGCCGAACGTTCCGTCCTCACCCCGATACGCGACGAGGTCTTCGGAGAGCAGCGTCAAGCGCTTCCTCGGGTTCTCGCGCGTAAAGTCCGCCGCCGGCCAGAGCGCTTGCCAGTAACGGCGGAGCAGCTGGCCGCCGGGGGTATCCGGTCCGACCCCCGTCAAACGGGCGTTTTTCTCGGCAGTTAGCATCCTAACATTTTAGTCGATGCCCCTGGAGGTGTCAATTTGAGGCGTACGAACGGGACCGTTCATGACGCAGACGCAGCAACAACCGCGCCAGGGCCGTGCGCAAACCCAAACGGCGTATCAGAAATGGATGGAAGCGCAAGCGATTCCGATTCACGGCGGCTACATCGCCTACGACGCGCGCAACGTCGAACGCAAGCCGTGGAAGCTGACCGGCACGCCGGGCGCCTTCATCGATCTGATCGGGATGGAAGGCTTTACCGGGATGCACGTGGTCGAGATCCCGCCCGGCGGCGCGACCAAACCGCAAAAACACCTCTACCAACAGCTGATCTGCATCCTCGAGGGCCACGGCACGACCGAGGTCTGGCGCGAAGACGATCCCCAGCGCAAGATGACGTTTGAGTGGGGACCGTTCAGCCTCTTTTCGCCACCCCTCAACACCTCATACCAGCTCTATAATGTCGGCAGCACGCCGGTCATCTACTTAGCCGTGAACGACGCGCCGATGATGATCGATCTCATCCACGACATCGATTTCATCTTTGACAACCCGTACGTGTTCAAGGAACGCTACGATCCCAACGACGCCGAATTCTTCACCCGCGACGAGCGTTACATGCAAGGCAATTCCGGCATGGTGTGGCGCACGAACTTCATCGACAACGTGCAGGAAGCGCTGGTCGACGCCCAAGAGGCGAAGGGCGCCGGCGTCAAGATCACGGTGTTCGACATGGCGCAGAACTCGCTCGCCGGCCACCTCACCGAGTGGCCCGTCGGGCGCTATCACAAGTCGCACCACCATGCGGGCGGTGCCATTCTGCTGATCGCGCGCTCCGTCGGCTACAGCACGATGTGGCCGCTCGAGCTCGGCACGCGCCCCTACAAGAACAACTTCGAAGACCAGATCGTCACCGTCGACTGGGGCCCGTACTCGGTCTTCAGCCCGCCCACGAAGTGGTTTCACCAGCATTTCAACACCGGTACGGAAACGGCGCGTCAGCTGGCCTTCCGTCCCGGCGGCAGTTCGGAGAACCCCACCGGTTTCCGCCGCTCGGGCAACCGGTACGTTCCCGGTAAGGGGCAGGGCGTCTACGTGAGCTACCGTGACGGCGGCGCGCTGATCGAGTACGAAGACGAGGATCCGTTCATCAAACCCGACTTCGAGCGCCGCCTGAAAGCGGTCGGCATCGAGTCCAAAATGCCGGACTGGAAATACAACGCCGACTAGAGCCGCAACGCTGGCCGCGGCCGCGGCGTTCGCCGTCGCGCCACGTGCCCTGCGCGCGCAGGGGTTGACGCCGCTGCGCGTCGTCGGTTCGCCGGACGAGGATATCATCGGCGCGCTCTGGGGCGCGCAGAGCGGCATCTTCCGGAAGTACGGCCTCGACGTCAGCGTACAAAAGCTCAACAGCGGCGCCGCGGTCTCGGCCGGCGTCATCGGCGGTTCGATCGACATCGGCAAATCGAACGGCTTCGGGCTCGTGCTGGCGCACGCGAAGGGGATCCCGTTCTTGCTCAGGCGCCGGCGTCGAACTACTCGACCGAGTTCCCGAGCGGCGAGCTCGTGGTGGCGAAGGATTCGCCGATTCGCAGCGCGCGCGACCTCAACGGCAAGACGCTGGCGGTCCCCGCCATCGGCGATCTTTTCAGCATCGTCGACTCGGGCTGGATCGACCAGAACGGCGGCGATTCG
>DASYOE010000393.1:0-11075 GCA_036008105.1 Candidatus Lustribacter sp.
TCGATCACGTTCGCGCCGAACTCGCGGCCGGGAATCCCGGCGCCGAGATCGTCGTGTCGCGCATCGCGGAGATTCTCTTCGTGCAAGCGGTCGCGACGTATCTCGAATCCAACGCCGGCACGGCCGACTCGGGCTGGCTCGGCGCGCTGCGCGACCGCCAGATCGGTCCGGCGCTGACGCTTCTCCACGAGCATCCCGAACGCACCTGGACCGTCGAGTCGCTCGCGGGCACGCTCGGGCTGTCACGCTCGGCGTTCGCGGCCCGCTTCGCGCAGCTCGTCGGCGAGCCGCCACTGCGCTACCTGACGCGCGTGCGCCTGCACGTTGCCGGAACGCGGCTCACCTCGAGCGACGAGAAGATGACCTCGATCGCCGCGTCGCTCGGATACGAGTCCGCCTCAGGCTTCAACAAAGCGTTCAAGGCACGCTTCGGGATCACGCCCGGCGAGTACCGTGGACGATTCGCCTCCCGGCCCGGAGCCTGAGACAACCGCAACGCAACGTGCCGTGATACGGTGCGGGCATGATTCTCGTTACCGGAGCCACCGGCCTCAACGGCAGCGCCGTCGTTCGCATCCTCTCGGCCCGCGGGGTCCCGGTGCGCGGGATGACGCGCGATGCAACCCGGGCCGCGGCGCTGGCCGCGCTCCCCAACGTCGAGATCGTCGAAGGCGATATGGCGAACCCCGGCTCGCTGGCGGCAGCGTTGCGCGGCGTCGATCGCGCACTGCTCATCTCGTCGTCGGAACCGATGATGCAAGAGGTGCAGTCGAACTTCGTCGATGCCGCCAAGAAAGCCGGGGTCGCGCACGTCGTCAAGCTATCCGGCATCATGCCCGAACGCGACTCGGCGTTTCGCTTCGCGCGCATGCACGGCGAGGTGGAACTTCGGCTCGAGCAGTCGGGAATGGCGTTCACGCACCTGCGCGGCGGCGAGTTCATGCCCGCGTATTTCCGGCAAGCGCCGGGAATCGCGGCGACGGGCGCGTTCATGCTGCCGATGGCGGACGCGCGCATCGCCTCGATCGATGTCGAGGATCTGGCCGCGGTCGCGGCGCTCACGCTGACGGCCGGCGGTCACGAGGGCAAGATCTACCGGCTCACCGGACCCGAGGCAAACACGATGCACGACGTCGCGGAGAAGCTGTCGGCGGTGACGGGCCGGCCGGTGCGCTACGTCAACGTTTCGCCCGAGGACTATAAGGCGGCCAATCTCGGCCGCGGCATGCCGCCGTACTTGGCCGATGCGTTGCTGGAACTCTACGCCGAACGCCGCGGCGGCAAGGAAGGCACGGTCTTCCCGGATACCGAGAAGCTGCTCGGGCGGCGACCGGTCAGCTTCGGCGAATTCGCCCAACGCAACGCCGCGATCTTCCGCGGCGAACAACCGGTCCCGAGGATCTGAACGCATGAAGCACTTCCTGATCAAGTACACGTTCAAGAACGGCCCGCGCGACGCGTGGCACGGCGAGATCAAACGTTTCATCGCCGCCTTGGAAAGCGATCCGAAGCTCAAGGGCCGGGTGTCGTATCGGTGCATGAAGGCGCGCGATAGCGACGACTACTTCCACTTCGCGACCGTCATCGACGACAGCGCGCCGGGCGATCTCGGTGAAACAGACTTCTTCAAGCACTACACCGAGGCGTCGGATGCCGCATCGGGCGGGACGCTCGAGGTCTTGCCGCTGGAGGTCGTCGCCGAAACGGCGTTTCGCGGCTAGGCGCGCAGGTTCAGCGTTACGGGGCTGATCATGTCGCGCGCGTCGAAGCCGTGCTCGATGCCTTTGAATTTCGCGAGGGCGTCGATCTCGACTTGCACCATTGCGGGGTCCATCGATTCGCCGAACCGCTCGCGCCGCGCACGCTTCGCCACGGCCGGATCGATCTTGGTAAAGTCGATGAGCCAAGGCAATGTTTGATCCGGATGCGCGTTGGCGAACACGTTCCCTTGCAAGAGAGCCAGGGAGAATCGCCGCACGATGTCGGCGTTGGCGTTGATATAGTCGGCCGTCCCGAAGTACGCCGCCTGCAAAAAACGCGGCGCGACCGAGTCGAAGATCTTGCCGAAAACGCGCACGTTCCCGCTGCTCAGCGATTCCGATAGGAACGGTTCCGCGAGCGAAGCCGCTTGCACGCGGCCGGCGTCCAGCGCCGCGGCTTCCGAGGTCGGCGGAATTTCGACCAATTTGACGGTGCTCGAGTTGCCGCCGTTCTGATCGATCCATGCCAGCGTCGCAACCGACAGCAGATCGCCGATCGCGGTAACGGCGACCGTCTTCCCGTTGAGGTCGGCGGCCGTCTTTATGCCGCTATCCGTGCGCACCACGAGGACCTGGGTCGGATTGTCGGTCGTATACATGCTGCTCGGCGCCACCATCTCAAACGGAATCCCGCGCAGGTGCGCTTTGATCAGCGTCACGACGTTCGACGCCGCCAGCGCAACCGTGCCGCCGACGACGGCCGCGGCGTTCGCTGCACCGTTACCGATCACGTGGTCGACCTCGATGCCGTGATTGCGGAGGTATCCGTTGCGTTGCGCCGTGATGAGCCCGATCGCGCCGTCGATCGCCGATGTTGCGACCGTGATCTTGGTCAATGTCTGCCCGGCCGCCACGCCGGGCGCGGCCGCGAATGCGGCACCGGCCGCGAGAAAGGTCCGTCGCGAGTTCTGCATGGATGCCATCACTTCTGAGCCGGCGGGAACCACATGATGTCGGCAGCCGGAAAGGAATGATCGATAAAGCCGTACCGCGCCGTGACGTCGATGGGTGCTTGAATCAACTTGGGGTCGAGGGTGAGGCCGTAGACCGAGCGGCCCATGTCGCCGGCGACGTTCACCGGTATCTTTGAATATTTGCTCAGGATCGCCGCCGACTCGTCGTGATGCGTGTTCCCCCACGCCGACGCTTCGCGGATCGCGGCGATAAAGCGCACGGCGGCATCGGGATGCGCGTTGAGCCACGCGGCGGTCGCGTACCAGCCGAGGGTCATGAACGTGGGCGCGACCCCGTCCTCGGCGCTGCCGATCACGCGCGCGTCGCTCGCCGCGGTCGCGTACGGCTCGGTCAGGACGGCCGCCTCAATGCGATGCGCCACCAGTGCCGCATCCATTTGCGGAAAAGGAATCTCGACGAACTGCAGCGTCTTGCTGTTCCCGCCGTGCTTGTCCGTCCAGGCCATCATGGCCGCTTGGAGCATCGACTTGATGCTGCCGGTGGTTACCGTCTTGCCGTTGAGATCGGCGGCGGTGCGAATCGGCGACGTTTTCAGGACCATGACGACTTCGGTCGGCTTCGCTTTTTCGGTGAAGAGCCCGGCCGGCGCAAAAAAGCGAAAGTCGATGCCGCGCACGTGCGCTTCGGCAATCGTTGCGGTATTGGCCGAGCCGATGTCGACCGAGCCCGCGAGCATACCTTCGGCGGTCGCTTCGACGCCGGCGAACGTCAACGCGATGTGAACGTCCAGCCCGTGATTCTTGAAAAACCCCAGCTCTTGCGCGTAGAACACCGGACCGTTGAGGTCGATCGGCGTTGCGTTGACCCGAATCGGAATCAACGTTGGGGCCGGCGTTTGTGCGGGCGCCGACCCCGTCAGCAGCGCCAGCGCGGCGGCCAGGCCAAGAGCGAATCGCTTCATGGCGTCATCAGCTCTTGCCAGCGGTTGTAGAACACCATCGCGCTGCTCTCCGAGACGTAGCCGCCCGAATAGCGCGCGCCCTTGATCGGCGCGTCGGAGTCGACCGCGTGCCCGAGCCCTTGTTGCATGTTGTAAGGCAATTTACGGGCCATTGCGCCCTTGCTTGCGATCGTCGCATACGCCCAGTTCTCCATGTCGTCTTGCTCGGTCATGCCGCCGGGACCGGTGTAGCGCAAGTAGTACGCCCGCAAGAATTGCTTGACCTCGAACGGCATGTCTTTGTCGACGATGTACCAGCGCCACATCTCACAGCCGGTGGGGCCGTCCGGATGCGCGACCATCAGCGAGCGCGGCCAGCGCGAGATGAAATTCATGTTGGGAAAGATGTTGCCGCCGCTGCCGAGGCGATCCCACGCCGGCCGTTCGCCGGGCTGATTTTTGGTGTGCCGATCCCACGCCGCGCGATGCCACGCCTCGGTTGCCGGATCGCTGAACGACGGAAACGGATAACGGGCCACCGCGTCGGGAATCTCGAGACCGCCGCGCGACCCGTGCCCGGTCTTGGGAAACGCCGTCATCGCCAATTGCCGGTAACCGCCGTCGCCGTGGCGCTTCGTACCGCGGCCGCCCGGACCGATACCGACCAACTCGACCGAAACGTGACTCACGCCGTGATAGTGATCGCCGATATTGTTCTCGCCCGGAAATTTCCAGTTGCAGGGGACGGTCCACTTTTGCACGCCCGGCAGCACTTCGATCTCGCCGTCGCCGCCATCGGTCGGCTCGAGCATCGCGTCCTGGAACTGCAGCATGTCGCCCATGAACTCGTAGAAATCCGGGCCGTCAACATTCCAGGTTGCCCAAATCATGCCGCGGTGATCGCACACGCGCGCCGCGAGCAAGCCGTATTGCGCGCGATCGAGCTCGCCGTGATAGGCGTCTTTGAAACGCGGGACGCCGATGAGGTCGCCGTTCAAGCCGTAGCTCCAGCCGTGATACGGACAGGTGAAGATCGGCGTGTTGCCCTCGTCGTAGCGGCAGACTTTCATGCCGCGGTGCCGGCACGAATTCAAAAAGACGTTGATCCCGCCGTCCTTCGCGCGCACCATGATGACGTTTTCCTCGCCCATGCGCGAGAGAAAGTAGTCGCCGGGATGAGGGATTTGGCTCGCGTGCCCGATGAAGAGCCACTGCGTGCAGAAAATGCGCTCTTGTTCGAGCCGGTAGATCTTTTCGTCCACGAAGATCTCACGGCTAATGAGTCCGCGTTCAGAGTCGACGTACGCCGGCATGTGGGCGGGATTCCCGGCACCGGAGGGCGACTCTTGCAAGCATGAATTCGATCTGGCTCGATCTCCTTGGCGCGCAAGTTCGGTATCGCGGACGGAAGTACAAAACGCGCACGATCGAGACCGGCGAGCACAATCCGAAGAAGCTGATCCTCATCCATGGGATCGGCGGTCACGCCGAGGCCTATTCGCGCAACATGCAGCGGCTCGGCGAACGCTACCACGCGATCTCGATCGACTTGCTCTGGCACGGGCTGTCCGCGAAACCGCCGGTCGTGCCGGGGCGCATTCTGCCCATGTACACCGAGCAGGTGCTCGACATCTTCGACGACCTGGGCGTCGAGCGTGGATCGATCGAAGGCGAGTCACTCGGCGGTTGGGTCGCTATGACCGCGGCGCTCAACCATCCCGAACGTATCGACAAAATCGTCCTGAACACGGCCGCGGGCATCAAGTGGAATCGGGATGAGGTCAAAGTCGACGATGCCGGCGGGACGAATTTGCTGCGCGAACGCTCGCTGGCCGCGATTTCGAACCCCAACCGCGAGACGATTCGCAAGCGCCTCGAGTGGTTGATGGCATCACCCGACCGGGTGACCGAAGAATTGGTCGATCTGCGCTACGCCATCTACACGCGCCCCGACACCAACGCGTCGCTGAAAGAAGTGTTCGCCCACAGCTTCGGCAGCCCGCTGGAAAAGCGGATCGCCGAAGACGATCTTCCGAAGATCGCCGCGCCGACGCTGGTGCTGTGGTCGGACAAGAATCCGGGCACCGGTGAAGATGCCGGCGAACGCCTGCACAAGCTCATCCCCGGGTCGAACCTCTACTGCATTCGCGACGCCGCGCACTGGCCGCAGTGGGAGAAGCCGGAAGAGCACGACCGGGCCGTGCTCGATTTCCTCGGCGGTTAGCGGTCCTTCGACTGCGCGCCGACGGCGCTCCGCTCAGGATGACATTCGTAGCGCTCGTGTTCGGCGAAAATTGGTAGGCCGACCAGCAGCAACTCCAGTTCGCTCTTCGCGGTAACGATCGCGCCTTCGTCGCGGTCCAGTGAGAACGCGGCGTGCAGGCGCAACTCGTGTTCGCCGATGCTGCCGCTACCCGCGACCACGACGCCGATGTTGGTGCCGCGCCGCGGCGCGATGCGCGCGCGTGCACCGGCGCCGGCGCGCAGCATCGCCATCTCGAGCTGACGTTCCGAAAACGTTCCCAGGCGCTTCATCGACACGGCGACCTGATCGGGATCGTCCTGCCAGGTAAAGTGATCGGGCTTCATCAGGATCGGCTCGTCATACCGCGGCTTCGGATATTCCATCGGACGTCCGTTGACGTGTTCCCACACCGCTTCGTAGCTGTCGCGTTCGCGACGCATGCCCGGCGGCACGTCACCGCTGCGGTGGAAGACGCCCTTTTCGAACGTACCGAAGGCCTTGAGCTCCTCCATGCCTTCCAGCATACGCTCGAGGCTGATGTAGCCGCTGCCGCTCGCGCCGCCGAACTGGAACGTCACGCCGTAACGCGCGGTGTCGTAGTCCTGCGGCCCGTAGGGCGTGCCTTCCGGAAAGTAGGCGATCTCGCCGGGCTGGATCCAGCAATCGGGGCCGTAATTCATCGGGCCCCCACCCAGCACCATACGGATCTGGTCGAAGTTGTGCGCGTGGCGCGGGCTGTAGAACGGCCCGGTCTGGCGCGTGAAGCTGAGGCGGTAGTTGTCGCGCGTGCCGTCGGTACCGCACAGCAGGATCTGACCGTCCTTCGGGTTGCCGCGGAAATCCGTGCCCACGGCGTGGTCTTGGTCGACGTACCCTACCTTCATCTGCGGCCCCCTTCGGACAATACTACCACGTTCGAGAACCGCGAAGCGATCAAGGCCGACACGACGGCGCGCGTGGCCGGCGACTTGTTGAGGGTGTAGAAGTGCACGCCGGGAGCGCCGTTCTCGAGCAACTCGACGCACTGCAGCGTGGCGTAAGCGACGCCCAGTTCCGCGACGGCTTCGGGTTCGCTGCGGCGCACCTCGAGCTCGGCACGCAAGCCGGCCGGGATCGTCGCGCCGCACATCGCCGTGAAGCGTTCGATCTGATCGTAGTTCGTGATCGGCATGATGCCCGGCACGATCGGCACCGTGATCCCGCGCGCGCGCACCCGGGCCACGAACTCGAAGTAGTGCGCGTTATCGAAGAACAGCTGCGTGATGAGGAAGCGCACGCCGGCGTTCACTTTGCGCTCCAGCGCTTCGAGGTCGGCGTGCAGGCTCAACGCTTCGGGATGCTTCTCGGGATAACACGCGCCGGCGATGCAGAAGTCGAACTCGCGCTCGAGCATGGCAACGAGATCGCTGGCGTGCGCGAAGCCGCCCGCCGTCGCCTCAAACGTCGACGCGCCGCGTGGCGGATCGCCGCGCAACGCGAGCACGTTCTGGATGCCCGCCGCTTCGAGCTCGCGAAACAACTCGCGCAACTCGTCGAGCGTACTGCCCGAGCACGTGACGTGTGCCATCACCTCGATGCCCGTTTCCGCTTTGATGCGCTTGGCGATTTCGACCGAGCGGTTACGCGTGGAACCGCCGGCGCCGTACGTCACGGAAACGTAGGCCGGATCGAGCGTCTTGAGCGTGCCGAGGGAAGCCATGAGCGCCTCGACGCCGGCATCGGTTTTCGGTGGGAAGAACTCGAACGAGAAGAACGGTGTCCGAGCGCGCAGACGTTCGGTGATACGCAAGGCGGGAGTACTTCACCGGAACGAGGCGACGACCCCGTTGGAGACGAGCGCCCAGCCGTCGACCAGCACGAACAACAACAGCTTGCAGGGCAACGACACGATCGGCGGGCTCAGCATGAACATGCCCAAACCCATGAGAACCGCCGCAACGGCGAGATCGATCGCGACGAACGGCAGATAGAGCGCGACGCCGATGGCGAACGCGCTGCGCAGCTCGCCGACGACGAAGGCTGGAATGAGCACGCTCAGCGGCGTTCGCGCCGGCGGTTCTTCCGCCGGACGGTGCGCGATGCGAGCGAACACGTCGACGTCGCGCGCTTTCGCCTGGCGCAGCATGAAGGCGCGTAACGGTTCGGCCGCGCGCTCGAGAAATTGCCGCTGCGTCATTCGGCCGGCGGCGTAGGGGCGGAGCGCATCGCGTTCGATACGTTCGAACGTCGGCGTCATGATCACGAACGTCAGGACGAGCGCGAGACCGGTCAGCACCGGATTGGGCGGCAATGAGGCGGCGCCGATCGCTGCACGCACCAGCGAGAGCACGACGACGATCCGCACGAACGACGTCGAGAGCACGAGCACGAACGGCGCGATCGAAAGCAGCGTCAACCCCGCCAGCACGTCGAGCGGTAACGTCGCGTGGTTGCGGCCCGCGAGCGAGAGCAACTCGTCCATGCGCCCCACGATAGGGGTCGCGCATGGCCGTGGTGTTACGGCTTTTCGATCAGCTCCGTGACACGCACGCCGAAGTTCTCGTCGATCGCCACGACCTCGCCGCGCGCGACGAGGCGGTCGTTCACGAGCAAATCCACCGGACCGCCGGCCAGACGGTCCAATTCCACGACCGAACCCGTGCCGAGTTTGAGGATATCGCGCACGAGCATCTTCGCCGTCCCCAACTCAGCCGTGACGGTGAGGGGGACGTTCATTAGCAGGTCGAGATTATTGCCGTCCGGCGCGATCACCACGGGTCTCCCCTCAGGGTAATGGATCGAACTTCGAATGCGGTGCGCCCGTTGCGCAGCCCGCCCGTACCGAAGGCAATCCTCTGGCCCGCGACGTTCAATTCGCCCTCCCCCTCGACCTTGGTGCCCAGCGGCACAACGCTGCCGACACGGAGTCCGAGCAGGCTTGGCACGGGCAGGGGCCCGCGGCCCAGCACCGCGCGGACCTCCAGGGCAACCCCATCCAACGCGGTCGTGCCGAGCGTCGCCGGCGGTGGGGTAGTGGGCAGTTCCCGCAGGATCCCGACCCCAAGCGTGAGGGTGACCGGCGCCGCCACGCGCACGTCGAAGTAGGCCACGGACGGTGGGATTCGTCCCGCTTCCACCGCCGCCGTCGGGCCGCGCCGCTCCACGCAGAGCGCTTCACACGCGATGGCACAACGCGCGACGATGCGTTCGACCGCGCCGGCTTCGAGGGCACTCCACGGACCGGCGGTCGCCGGATCCTCACCGAACGCCGCCGCGACGAGCCGCCGTGCGTCGCGCAGCGCGAGCACGAAGACGACGTCGGTGGCGCGGCCTGGGGTCGCGAAGAGCAGCGCGTCGCCGGTAAGACTGCGCCAGGCCGCCGCATCGAGTGCGACCGGCTCGCCGATCGTGACGGTGCACGCCTCACCGAGCAGCGTCCGCAGACCCTCGCGCACACCGTTGGCGACGACGCACGCAGCGTCGACGGGCAAGCCGGAACACGGCACGAATCGCGCCCGCCGCACACCGCGCTGCGGCGGCGCAAAAGCCAGCGTCGCGATCACTTGAGCAAGTCCATCACAACCTTCGAACCGGTGCCTTCGGCCTTATGCGCGGCTTGCAGCGCGGAGAACGCAACGTACGCTTCGGTGAGCCGTTGCAGTCCGGCGTCGATGTCGACGTTGCCGGTATCGCGCACGCGCGTTGCCAGCGCGGGGAAGCCGCCGTCGGCCGGCGCGCCGAGGTGCGGCACGACGCCCGCCACCGCACCGAAGTGCGTTGCGTCGAGCCGCTGCGGATTTCCGCCGGCCGGAAAACGCGCCAGCGCAACGCGGCCGACGACCGCCCGTTCGACCGAGCGTTCGCGCGTGCGCGGGTCGATCGAGGTGCGTGTATAGACGAGGTGCCCGTCATCCTCGAGATGGATGTCTGCGCAGCGGCCGAGCGTGCGATCGGGCTCGGGCAGTCGCAGCGGCGCGAGCGGCGCGCCCTCGGCCGAGGTGCCGAGCACGCGCGCGCCGTCGATCGTTTGCAACGTGCCGTCCGCGCCGATGTGAAATCCGCCCGCGCGCGTGTACGTGCGCGCCCCGCGGTCATCGAGCGTGACGAACCACGAACCCGGCGGCGCGGCAACGCTGAGCGGATCGTCGAACGGCAGCGGTGCGGCCGCTCCGTTGACGTCGCCGAAACGTGGCACCGCGCCCGGCGTGTACGCGGCGAGCACGTCGTTCGCGCGGTCGGCGATGTGTTTGAGCGCCTCGAGGGTCGCGGTTCCCAAGGTCACGGTGCGATCACCGCGACACCGCCGGCTGCGAGGGCGAAGCGCGCACGCGCTAACGCACGTTCGACCTGTTCGCGCAGTTGCGCACTGCACAGCGCGACGATGCGCGTCGTGCGGCCGTCGCTCTGCACCAGCAGGCGGACGCGGCCGCCCACGACGTCGACGGTGTGCGCAGCGGGCAGCGGCCGGCGCACGCCGAGCGCGGCGACGGCGCGCTCGATGCGCTTCGCGTCTTCGGTTGCTGGACGGCGGCGTTCGATCGTGGCGGTCCCTCGACTGCGCCTGTCCTGAGCTTGACGAAGGGCTCGGGATGACAGCGGGGGCGGAGCGGATTGCTTGCGCGCGGTGGTTGCGGCCACGTGTGTGTGGTGCGCGCTTGAATGCGCGGATGGCTTTACGCTTGGGCGCGGAGCCGGGGGTGCGTGGCCGGCCAAATGCAGCGCCGAATACCACGCTTCGCTCAACGCGCGGCGGTCCGTGTGCGCCAGTTGCGTCGCGATCACGGCAACGCCATCGGATGCGGTCGTCATCTCATTCCACCTCCGGCGCCAGCGTACCGGCGCGAAGTGAAGCCCAGACTAAGAAATTGTTACCAGCAGTGCGTCGATTGCGCGCGAGGCGTCGACGAGGCGCCGGTGCAGGCCGCGTGCGACGTTGATCGCCAATGCCGGCAGCGCGGTGAGCGCGGCCAGGAGCTCGCCGGCATCGGCCACCGCAACGCGCGTCTCCTCGCAGCAGACCGCCGACCACGGGTGGCGGGCATCCGGCTCCAAGAGCGCGCGCTCGCCGGTAAATTCACCCGGACCCAGCAACGCGAGCGTCGTGCGCGCGTCGCCGGTTCGCTGCTCGACCGCGACGCTGCCGCTCACGATGAGGAAGACCTCGCGCGCGACGCGTCCGCGGCCGTAGAGCAGGGCGTTCGCGGGCAGGGTCACGAGCCGGAAGGCGGGCAACACG
>DASYOE010000394.1:0-1879 GCA_036008105.1 Candidatus Lustribacter sp.
CCTCGCAGCCGGCGTAGACGCGTCCCGGGCTCGCCGGCCAGGTGACATGCTTCAGGCCTTCGAGCAGGGCGGAACCGGGCTCCGTGCCGGGTTCGCGCACGAGCCAGCGGACGTCGGTACCGGCCGGGCCCGGCAGCGGCCGGGCTTCGGCCGCGTCCACGACTTCGACCAAGACCGTGACCCGAGTTCCGGCCGGCAGCGCCTCGAGAATGGTCTCGATGGCCGGCAGGGCGGCGTCGTCTCCGAGCAACACGTACCAGGCCGCCTCGGCATCGATCGCATAGCCCGGCGGGTTTCCAAGCAGTACCAACTGCTGACCCGCGCGGGCCTGCGCCGCCCAGCTCGCCGCCGGGCCTTCGCCATGGAGCGCGAAGTCGACGTCGAGGGTCAGTTTGGCCGGGTCGAAGCGGCGCGGCGTGTAGGTGCGCGTGGTCTTCGGCCGCGGACCCTCCGGGTCGGGCAGAGCAACCGTGTCGAGGTTGCCGCCGGGCTCCGGAAAGATGATCTTGATGTGCGCGGCGGGCCCGTTCCAGGCGAATGCGCTCAGATCGCTGCCGCTGAACGTCACGCGCCGCATATGCGGGCTGAGCTGCTGCACGGCGTCGACGAAGATGCGCCGCGGATTCGAGGGCTTGCGGCGCGGGCGGCCGTTCGGCGCTGCTTCTTGCTGCTGGGTCATCCCCTGGTCTTGGCTTGGGGCAGCGTTCTTCCCCGGCGTGGCGAATAGGTTTTGGTCACACATCGAGGGAGTTGCCGCACATGATCGCACCCGAACGCACCGCCGACGCTAAGATTACCGTTCTCAACCCGGTGGGCTTTCCGCCCGCGATCACGCGCAAGACGGCGGCTCCGCGACTCGAGAGCCTCGAGGGGAAGACGATCTATCTGGTCGATGCGCGCTTCGACGATTCGATCGAGCTGCTGAAGCAAGTGCAAGCATGGTTTGCCGAGCATATGCCCGGCGTGACGACCAAGATCGTGTCGATGTCGGCCTACTACGGTCACGACGACCCGAAGACGTGGGAAGAGATCAAAGCCAACGGCGACGCCGCAATCGTCGGCGTCGGTCACTGCAGCACGTGCGCGCCGGCCGTCGCAACGCACGCGATCACGATCGATACGAAATACGGAGTTCCGACCGTCGCGTTACACACCGAGAAGTTCGACAAAGTCGTGAAGTCGGTGACGAAGATGGGCGGGTTGCCGGAAGCGCCGACCGTGTTCGTGCCGATGCCGGTGATGGGCAAGACCGCCGCACAACTGCGCGCGTACGTGGACGGAGCCGATCCGATCACCGGCCGCCCGGTGATGCAAGAGATCGTCGAAGCGCTGACCTCGCAGTTGAGCGCCGCGTAGTGATCGCTGCGAACGGCTCGACGCCACGCGTCGTCGAGCCCGCTACCGAAGACGAACTCCAGCAGCTCTTTCTCGACAACCACTGGACCGACGGTCTGCCGATCGTTCTGCCGACCGAAGAACGCGTCGCGGCGATGCTCGCGCACACCAGCCGTAAAGCCCAAGAGATCGTGGGCCGGATGCAGCCGACCCAGAATCGCGGCTTGTGGGAGTATACGGTCGAGAAGGTCGCCGTCAACGCGGTGATGTCGGGCGCGAAGCCGGAATACTTTCCGGTCATCTTGGCGCTAGCGTCATCCGGCATCTCGGCGCGCGGGAGTACGTCGAGTTCGGCCGCAGCGATGGTCATCGTCAACGGACCGATCCGCCACGAAATCACCATGAACTCCGGCATCGGCGCGATGGGTCCGTACAATCACGCCAACGCCACGATCGGGCGCGCGTACGGTCTGCTCTCGCAAAACTTGCAAGGCGGTTCGGTTCCGGGCGAGACGTTCATGGGCTCGCAAGGCAACAACTACGC
>DASYOE010000395.1:0-13007 GCA_036008105.1 Candidatus Lustribacter sp.
GTCATAATCGTCGTGGTCATAATGGCGCGAAACGCGGACATGCGCCGACCGTACCACAGAGCCCAGGGTGCGGTCAACGTCCCTCGTCTCCGGCCTGCACGGCCTCCGCTCGGGATGACAGGGACGATTTTATCTGTCTTGCCGCCAGGGGATGACTAGGCGTTCGACCTCGTTGATACCCAAGGTGAGCGCGAAACCGAGGACCGCGATCGAGATCAGCCCGACGTACATCGTGTTGACCGAGAGAATCTGCCAGGCGTTCCAAATCATATAGCCCAGGCCGCTTTGCGCGCCGATCATCTCGGCGATCGCGATCAGGATCAGCCCCAGGCCGGCGCCGAGTTTGATGCCGGTCATGATGAACGGCAGGGCCCCCGGCAGGGCGATCGTGGTGAACATCTTCCAGCGGTTCGCGCCGAAATTGTGACCCACGTCCAAGTACATCTGCGGGATCTGCAGCACGCCCGAAACCGTGTTGATGACGACCGGATAGAACACGCCGATCGCGACCATCACGACCTTCGAGGGCTCGCCCAAACCGAAAATCAGCAGGATCAGCGGTAAGATCGCGCTTTTCGGGACCGGATACGTACCGAGGATCAGCGGCTCGACCAGCACGCGAACCGGGCGGTAAAGACCCATCGTGAGCCCGATGACGAGCGCCGGAACCGCGCCCAGCAAGAAACCGAGAATCAAGCGCTGCAGACTGATCAGCGTGTTGGCTTCGAGCTGACCGTTCGCGAGCAACGTTCCGAACGTGCCCACGATGCTCGACGGGGCCGGAAAAAAACGCGTGTCGATCAAATGCGTGTCGGCGAGCAGTTCCCACAACGCGAACACGCCGAGCGGCGCGACGACGCCCATGAGGCGCTCGGACGAGCCGCGCGAGAGCGTCCGGTTCTCGCCCTCTTTGGGCCGGACGACGATCGCATCGGGCGTGGTGACGGTCATCGCAGCGCTTCCTCGGCCTCGGCGGCTTCGCCGGCTTTGGCGGCGAGGACTTCGTCGCGCAACAGGCCCCAGATGTCGTACACGAGCTCGCCGTATTCGGGGGTCGCGCGCAATTCCAGCACCTTGCGCGGACGCGGAAACGGTACTTCGATGATCGCTTTTGCACGCCCGGGCTGCGCGGTCATGACCATGATCCGGTCGCCCAGCGTCACCGCTTCATCGACGCTGTGGGTGATGAACAGCACGGTCTTCTTCGTCTCTTCCCAAATGCGCAAAAGCTCTTCTTGCAGCAGGGTTTTATTCTGTTCGTCGAGGGCCGAAAACGGCTCGTCCATCAACAGCACTTCGGGGTCGTTGGCGAACGCGCGCGCGATCGAAACGCGCTGCTTCATCCCGCCCGAGAGCTGATGCGGATACGCCTTGGCGAACTTGGTCAATCCGGTGCGATCGAGGTAATGGCCCACGACCTCAGCGATCTCGCTCGCCGGCGCGTTGCGCATGCGCAAGCCGTAGGCCGCGTTGTCGAACACGTTCATCCACGGAAAGATCGAGTCGCCCTGGAAGATCATCGAGTTGGCCGGCCGGTCGCTGCGCTCGCGCGCGATCGTGATCGTTCCGCGCGTCGGCGTCTCGAGCCCGGCAGCCATGCGCAGCAGGGTCGTCTTGCCGCAGCCGCTCGGACCGACGATCACGAAGAACGAGCCGACCGGAATATCGAGATTGATGTGCTCGATCGCCGTGAGCGGGCCGGAACGAATCAAGAACGTCTTGCCGACGTCCTCAAAGCGCACCTTGGCCGGCGCCTGCGGCGCAGCAATCATCGAAATCTCCTATTCGAGCGAGCGGCAGGCGTCCGCCACGCCGGCCCTCCCAGGACTTTTCTTTCCGCCTAGTGAGCATTACTTCATGACCGCGCCCATCGACCTCGAATCGCCCGCGATCCACGCACTGCGTGAAAAGATCGCGCTCGGCTGTCGCATTCTCGCGAAGCTGGAACTCGTCGACTATCTCGGCCACGTCAGCGCGCGCGTTCCCGGCACCGACAAGGTGCTGATTCGCGCCCGCGGGGCCGAACAAGGCAACCAGCTGCACATGACCTACCGTCAGGTCTCGCTCGTCGACATCGACGCGGTGAAGATCGGGGGCGAATTTCCGGTTCCCGACGAGACCAAGCTGCATACGGAAATCTATCGCGCGCGGCCCGACGTGCAGGCCGTCGTGCACACGCATCAGCCGCTGGTGACCATTTTCGGCGATCTCGAGCGGCCGATTCTCCCGATGCAAGGCGTGATGGCGCAAGTCCTCAAGCAGGGCGACATCCCGATCTACCGTTCGGCGCGCAAGGTCACGACGACGGCGCAGGGTGCCGAAGTCGCGCAGGTCCTGGGCGATAAAGCGATCGTGCACTTGCAAAATCACGGCATCACGATCGCCGGCGCGAGCGTCGAAGAGGTCGTGGTCAACGCGATCTGGCTCGAGCATCAAGCTAAGCTAACCTGGTGGGCATCGATGATCGGAACGCCGCGCGGAATGAGCAACGACGACCTGCAGGCCCAAGCCGCCGACGGCTTCGGAATGGAAGGCCGTTGGCGCTATTACGCGAGCCTGCTGGACGAGTGAAGTCGTTGAAAGCGCGCGTTCTCTTCCTCCTCGTGCTGCTCGCGGCTGCGCCCGCGGCGGCGCAAACGCCAGCACACGTGACGCTTTTCGCGGCGGGCAGCTTGCACGAAGCGTTCACCGATATTGCCAAAGCGTTCACGCAACAGACGGGGATCGTCGTCGACCAAACGTACGGCTCGTCCGGCCTGTTGCGCGGACGAATTGAAAGAGGCGAGCGCCCCGACGTCTTCGCTTCGGCCGACACCGCGAACCCGGAAGCGCTGCAGCGGTTAGGTGAGAGCGGCGCGGTCACGGTCTTCACGCGCAATAGCATGTGCCTGCTCGCGAAACCGGCAGCCATCGGTTCGCGCGCGCCGGCCGCGATCATGTTGGACCCGGCCGTGCGGCTCGTCACCTCGACGCCGAAAGCCGATCCGGCCGGTGACTATGCGGAAGCGATCTTCGCCAAGATCGAGGCTCAGAGACCGGGCAGTCTCGCCATCCTCGACGCGAAGGCGTTGCGCTTGATCGGCGGAACCGACGCGGTCAACATTCCAGCCGGGAACGACATCGGCGTTTACCTACTGCTGACGGCGAACCGCGGCGATGCGCTGCTGGCGTACTGCTCCGGAATGGGCGCGTCGGCTAAGGCGAGCTCCGGCCGGTTACGCGCGATCGAAATGCCGCCCGACCTCGCGGTCGGCGCGAACTACGGACTCTCTTTGCGCGACGGTGCGCCGCCGGACGCGACCTATCTGCGCGCGTTCATCCTCTCACCGGCCGGACAGACGATCCTCGAGCGGTACGGCTTCAGCCCCGTGTAACGCGCTTGCGACCGGCAAGCATCGCTTCGAGCGCCGCGATTTGCGCGCTCGAATTCGTCTCGACGTTCGACTCGATCTCGCGGTAGCGCGCCACCACGTCGTTGCCGGCGGCGGTCAGGTGCGCGCCGCCGCCCTTCTTGCCGCCCGGGCGCGCCTCGACCAGCGGTTCGCGGAACATGCGGTTCAGCTCGTCGACCAGCATCCAGGCGCGCCGGTACGACATCTTCATCGCGCGCCCGGCGGCCGAAATCGACCCCGCCTCACCGATCAATTCCAATAATCGGACCTTGCCGGGACCGAGCCGATTTTCGTCGGCAAAGCCCAGCCGCAACGATACGCGCGCCATCGCCAGAGAGGTTCGCCGCTGTATCTCCGCAAACCGTTCGGCGTCATGAGATATAACGCTAAGCTGCTCGCAGCGCTGCTCGCGTTTGCGGGTCTCGCAACCTCAGCCACAGCACAAACCCCCCCGAGCATTACCGTGTTCGCCGCGGCATCGTTGACCGAAGCCTGGAATGCCATGGGTCCGGCCTTCACCAAGAAGACCGGCATTACGGTCACCTACAATTACGGCGGTTCGGATACGCTGGCGACCCAAATCAAACAGGGCGCCCCGGCCGACGTGTTCGCCTCGGCGAACCTGGCCCAAATGAAGGTCGTCAGCGATGCGAGCCTCGTTGCGGGCACGCCCAAAACGTTCGCCAAGAACCGCCTCGTGCTGATCAGCCCGAGAGGCGCGGCGATGAAATTCACGAGCCCGGCCGATCTCGCAAAACCGGGCGCCAAAGTCGTGCTCGCGGCGGCGACGGTCCCCGTCGGCGGTTATGCGCGCGCCACGTTCGCCAAGCTCAACGGCACGGCCGGCTATCCCGCCGACTTCGCGGCCGCGGTTGAGAAAAACGTGGTCTCGAACGAGCTCGACGTCAAGGCCGTCGTCACCAAAATATCGCTCGGCGAGGGTGATGCCGGCGTCGTCTACAGCACCGACGTTACGTCGACGGTCGCGCCGCAGCTCGACGTGGTGCCGTTCCCGTCGTCGGTTGCGCCCGACATCGAATACCCGCTCGCAGCGCTCAAGAACGCGCCCAACGCCAAGGGTGCGCAAGCGTTCGTCGACTACGTTCTCTCGCCCGACGGTCAGGCGTTCCTCAAAGCGCGCGGCTTCATCTCACCGTGATGCCGCGGGCCGCGTTCCTCGCCTTGGGCGTCATCGTCGCGACGTGGTCGGTCGCCGGAGCGCAGACACCCGCTCCGGTCCGGCCGACGCCGGGGCCGCCACCTGCGCCGTTCCACCTCGCGATCGACGCCCAGACGCTCGCCGGCTTACCGCGCATCACGATCTCGGCTACCGACGAGGGCGGCCACACCAGCCAATACACCGGCGTCTCGCTGCTCGCCCTGATCGATCGCGCCGGCGCACCGGCCGGCATGCCGGTGCGCGGCAAAGCGATGCTGAGCTATATCATGATCAGCGCCGCCGACGGCTACCACGTGCTGTTCACGTTGCCCGAACTCGATGCGTCGTTCACCGATCACGTTGCGGTGATCGCCGACCAGATCGATGGCAAGCCGTTCCCGGCCGGCGCCGGCCCGTATCGCCTGATCGTCCCATTCGAAAAGCGGGACGCCCGCTGGGTGCGAGCAGTGACAGCAGTCGACCTGCGAAACGCCACGCCTCCCTAAAGGGTGGCTTCAGCGCCGAAGCGCAACTGAACGTCGTGGCCGATCAGCCCCAAGCGCCTGCCCGGTTCGGCATCCGCCGGACGCCGCGGCGCGCGCATCACGAGCAGCACTTCGACGCCGGGGATGCCGTTCGCGACGTCATCATCGGGATGTCCGACGGCCTGACCGTGCCCTTTGCGCTCGCTGCCGGTATCAGCGGAGCGATCGCTGCCTCGCATATCGTCGTGACGGCCGGCATCGCGGAGCTTGCCGCGGGCGGGATCTCGATGGGTCTCGGCGGCTACCTCGCCGCCCGCTCGGACGTCGACCACTACGAGAGCGAACGCCGGCGCGAGTACGCCGAGACCCACGACGTTCCCGAAGAAGAGCGGCGCGAGATCGAGGGGATCTTCGCATCGTATGACATCAGCGGCCCCGCCCTGCAGCAACTCGTCGACCACATCACCTCCGACCGGAAGCGCTGGGTTGACTTCATGATGCGGTTCGAAGTCGGTTTGGAGCCACCTGACCCGCGCCGCGCGCCGCTCAGCGCCGCGCGCATCGGCGGCTCCTACGTCGTCGGCGGACTGTTGCCGCTGCTGCCCTACATGCTCGTGCCGGACTCGCGCGCCGCCCTTTGGGGTTCGATCGCGGCAACGTTCGTCGCGCTGTTGATCTTCGGCGCGCTCAAGGGAAAGTTCACCGGCACGAACGTCGTTCGTTCGGCGGTGCAGACGACGGCCATCGGCGGCATCGCCGCGGCGGTCGCGTTCTTTCTCGCGCGCTTGGTGTCGGGCAGCCCGGCCTAGACTATTTCACGGGGAGCGGTTCGCCGCCGAAGCGGCTCACCGCGACGGCCTCGCCGCGCGCGGTGTCCCACTTCACGATGAGCGCGCTGTTCTCACCAAGCCCGCGCTGCGCGAAGCGGGTGAAGTCGTACGGCCCGTTGACCCCGACCCAACCCCGCAATTCGAGCAGATAGGCACGCAGCTGCGCCGCGGTCGCGTCGGGGCCGAGCTTGCGCAGCGCATCGACGAGCACCATGCCGGGATCCCACGCGCTGATCTCGATCTGATCGGGTTTCGCGCCCGCGGCGGCCAACTCGCGCGCGAGCGTCGCCAGCGCGATCTTCGTCGCGGCGTTGGTCACGATGCCGGCGCCGTAGTACGGCACCGCGTTGAAGTACAAACTCGGCGGTGCAAACTGGCCGTATTGTTTGAAGAACAGCGGGTTGAGGTTCGCCGCCGACGTTACCGTCGGGAGATCGATACCGCTATCGTGCAAACCGCGGAACAACGTTCCGGCGGGAGTGCCGGCCGACCACGCGATCAGGCCGTCGGGATTCGCGGCTTTGATGGCGGCCAATTGCGCCGCGATGCTGAGATCGCCCGGACCGAAATGCTGGCGTGTGACGATTTGCACCGTCGCGTTCTCCGGTCGCGCCAACGCAGCGTTCAAGGCCCGCTCGGCATCTTGGCCGGTCGCATCGGTCGATGCGATGAAAGCGATCCGGTGCAGGCCGCGTTCGCGCAAGTAGCGCACGTCGACCGCCATCCCGGAGTCGCCCGAAAACTGCGTCAGGAAAACGAAACTGCCCGGCTGCGCTTGCGCGGTGGGCGAGAGGCAATACAGCACCGGACCGTTCTGCACGACCAGCGGCGTGATCGCGGCGCACGCGTCGGGGCCCGACGGTCCGAGGATCAGCGGGACGTTCTTCGCGATCAGTCCTTGCGCCAGCTGAACGGCGACTTTTGGATTGGACTGGTCGTCGGCGAACACGAACTTCAGCGGCCGGCCGCGGATGCCGCCGGTTTTGTTGACGTAGCTTTCCAGCGCCTTGAGCGCTTGCATCTGCTCGGTGCCGACGAACGCGGTATAGCCGGTGACGCCGACCAAGGCGTTGAGCTCGTAGCGTTCGGCCGCGCGCGCCGGTCCGGCCATCGCGACGAATGCCGCGAATGCGATGACGAGCAGTCGTCTCACTGAGCGTTGCGCGACAAGCCGACGGCGTTCAGCCCCGAGGGCGTGACCCAGTTCGTCAGCGGGCGATCGTCGGCGAGCGCCTGCAATTCGCGGCGCCACAACTTGCGAATGAGGATCACGCCGACATCGTTGCGGCCGAGGTGCTCGACCCGTTCGTCCGAGATCGGTTGCTGACCGACTTGCACCGTGTAGTCCTCGATCCAGAACATCTGCTGCGTCGTGAAGGTCGGATCGGACGCTTCGACGCTCGTTTCGTTGCGCAGGATCGCTTCGCTGTGCGCGCGCAGTTCCGGCACGCGCTGGTCTTGGCGCGCCGCGCGCTGGGCGAGAAACGTCGACGCATCCTCACCTTCGAGCGCGAAATGCTCGACGGTGTAGCTGACCGAATGCTCGTCGTCGACGGGAACGCGGAAGAATAGCCGCTCGCCGGTGATGTTCTTCTTTTCACCGGCGGCGTTGGTGTACTGCGCGCGCGCGCCGACTTGGTTGATGTTCGGCATGTGGAAGTGCGCGGGGTAGATGACGCGGCCGTCGGGCAGTTTCTCGACCGCACGCGTGCCGTACTCCGTCTCTTCGACCGACGCGTTGGGCGGCGAGAGCTGGAAGCCGGTGCTGCGCCGCAGCGACTCCTTGTGCGTGTACGTGATGTGCCCCGGGTCGCCGGCGTTGTCCAGGCGGTTGAACAGATTGCAGGGCCAGTATTCGATCAGCGCCGGAACCTCGACGACGCCGGGTTTCTCGAAATCGGGAAAGCGGCGGATCGGCGGCGCTTCGCCCTCGCCGAGGTAGGCGAATATGAGCCCCAAGTAATCTTGCGCCGGATACGCGCGCAGACAGATCTTGCGCGCGAACGCTTCGTCTTCGCCGGGCTGCTCGACGCACTGGCCGGTTTCGTCGTACTTCCAGCCGTGGTAGTGACAGCGCAGCGCATCGCCTTCGACCCAGCCGGTCGAGAGCAGCGTCGCGCGGTGCGGGCAATGCGACTGCACGACGTGCACGCGACCGTTGTCGCCGCGGTACACGGTGAGCAACTGGTCCATGATCTTCGTGGTGTAGGCACGGCCGACGGCGACGTCTTGCGAACGCCCGAGCGGTTGCCAAAAACGGCGCAAATACCGACCCGCCAAGGTCCCGGGCTTGGTCGAATACAGATCCCCGTTGGTAACCTGACTCTTGCCGTCGATGACGTCCATGGGCCACTCCGTATCGGAAGGGGCATTGTTTCTGCCATCCTAAGCCCTTGGCCTATGACGGGCACGATGTACTGGATCGATCACTACACGGTACCGACCAACGATCTCGAGCGCGCGATCGCGTTCCACGAGCGCGTGCTCGGCGTCGCCACGATGCCCGACTCCGGTCTGCCGCGCGAGCGAGGGGTGTTTCAGGCATTCGCTCATCCCGAACTGCTCTTACACGGCGGGCACTGCCATCAGGGATTGTTCGTGATGCGCGAACCGCTGCCGGCGAGCCAACCGCTCGGGGCCGGCTTCCCGCGGCACGCCGTGTTCGTGCGGCCCGAGGATCTCGACGAACACCGGCGGCGCCTCGACGCGCTCGGCGTGGTGCACGCGGATCCGCTGCGCACATCCGCCGACGGCGACGACGGCACCGCGATCTACTGGCTCGATGCCGACGGCAACCAGTTCGAGTTCTGGGCACCGCAGCGTATGCCCGACGGCGCGATGCACGATACGGGGCCGTTCAAGATCGGCCGCATCAGCCACCTCACCTATGCGAGCCGCGACTTGGAACGCACCGCGGCATTCTTCGAGCGCTTCTGCGGATTGCAACCGCTGCGATCCGCCGACATCGGCGCGGATACCCTCGTCTTGCCGCTCGCAGCGGGCGGCCGGCTCGTGTTCAAGCGCGCGACCGAGCCGGGTCTGCGCGCCAGCGGGCGTGGGGTGTTTTCCGATTGTCACACGGCGCTCGTGTTGCGCAAGGAAGCCTTTTGGCCGGCCTACGAGCGGATGTGGGCCGAACTACCGGAGTGGCCGTTCGATAAAGCGACGCGACGTTTCGAGGGCGATGGGGTGACGTGGCCCGCGCGCACGCTGATTCACGGCAGCCCGAACGGGATGAAGTTTCACGCCGCCTTCGGCCGCGGCGACGATTGGATCGATCCGGACTGCAACCTCTTTCATTTCGTGGGCGGCCTGCCGCACGGCGCGTCGATGTCGTCCTACGACCGCTTCTTTCTCGACGACGTGATGGACGCGTATCTCGGCGAACGCGGGGTTACGGCGTAGCGCGGCTACACGTCGCGTACGAGGTTTCGCGAAACGACGCGCCCAGCAGGCGTCCGAAGCCCTGACGAAATCCGTTGCCGCCGCGGTGCCATTGGATCGCGCCGTGCTGTACGCGCTGCGGTGAGGTGAACGTCCCGTTCCACGTCCAGGTGCCGCCTTGCGGTCCGGGCGAGGTATTGGTGGCGAAGCTGCCGTCGCTGTGAAAATCTTCGTAGATCCACTGCGCGTCGGGCGCCAGGTAACCGACGAACGCGGTCCCGTTCGCACCCCGCGACGACCACTTCACGACGGCCCACGAGCTTTTCGGCGCGGCCGCAATCGTCCAGGTCGACGCGGGCGCTCGCACGCCGCCGGGCAGATGCGGCGTGCAGGTCCACGTGCCGGCGAATGCGTTCAGGAACGCGTTGACCGCCACCGCCGCGGCCAACAGGATCACGATGGGCCGTCGGCCGGATCGCGACCGGCCGCGACGTCGGCGGCGTAGTGCCGCATCGCGGACGTCACCACGTCGAACAAGTTCACGTACGGTTTGGCGAACGGCGGAATGAACGACGCGAAGCCCAACAGGTCGTAGAGCACGAGGATCTGCGCGTCGCAGCCGCCGCCGCTGCCGATGCCGATCGTCGGAATCGGAATGCGTTCGGTGATCTCGCGCGCGATCGCGTGGTCGACCATCTCGAGCACGACCGCGAACGCGCCCGCCGCGACGACCGCATCGGCATCGGCGAGCAGTTTGTCACGGTCTTTGCGGCGGCGAAAGCCGCGATCGAGAGCCGCCGTTTGCGGGACGACGCCGATGTGCGCGCACACCGGAATGCCCGCGTTGACGACCGCCTTGATGCGCCCGGCGCGTTCCACGCCGCCCTCGAGCTTCACCGACTGGGCGCCGCAGCGAATCAATCGCCCGGCGTTGTGAATCGCCTCCTCGTCCGAGGCTTCGTAGGACATGAAGGGCATGTCGATCGAGATGTGCGCGCGTTCGGTTCCCCGCACGACCGCCGCACCGTGACGCTCCATGTCCTCGAGCGTCACCGAGACGGTGGAAGGGAAACCGAGCACGACGTTGCCCAGCGAATCGCCGACCAGGATCAGTTCGATCCCGGCGGCTTCCGCAGCGCGGCCGAAAGCCGCATCGTAGGCCGTGATCGTCGCGAACGGCTGCCCCTTCTTCTCGCGGATGGCAGCCGCCCGGATGCGATGGATCATCGTACTTGGTTGCGGCTCTCTCTACGCTTTCGCTAGCTGCGGCTTCGCCGCGGGGATCTTGTAGAGCCGGCGTGCGTTGTTCTCGAGGATGTCCGCGCGCTGCTTGTCGTTGAGCGTCGGCATCTTCTGGATGAACGGCACGATGTCGTCGAAGGTCCGGCCGGTGTCCGGGTTGACCGACGAACCGACGCCCGGGCATTCCGCGCCGAACACGAGGTTATCGGGTCCCATGACCTCGACCAGCAGCTTCAGCGCCGAGTCGGTGTAGAGCACGGTGTCGAAGTACAGCTTCTTCAGCCCGTCGCTGAAGCGCTGGCCGGGCGGATTGCGCATCGAGCCCGACTGGAAGCGGCCGAACTGATACGGAATCGCGCCGCCGCCGTGCGAGACGACGACCTTCAAGGTCGGGAAGTCTTTGAACACATTCGAGTTGATCAGGCCGTAGACCGCGATCGTCTCTTCGTTGATGAAGTGCAGCGTGTACGGCGTGCGCTCGGAGTGCGAGGTCGTGCCGTGAATGTGCGCCGGCACGTCGAGCTCGCAGAGCTTCTCGTAGAGCGGATACCAGTAGCGGTCGCCGAGCGGTGGCGCCTCGGTGCCGGTGTTCTCGTACGGATCGGGGTTGAGCAGCGTGCCCACGAAGCCCAGTTCTTTGATGCAGCGCTCGAGTTCGGGTAGCGATTTTTCAATCGGCTCGCCGGCCGCTTGCGGCATCGAGCACACGCCGTAGAATTTCCCCGGGAAGAGTTGCGTGTCGCGATAGATGATGTCGTTCACCGCTTCGGTGAACCACTGCACGAGTTTGAACTTCTCGCTCTGCATCATCTGGAACGGGCGCGGCGAGATCAACTGCGTGTCGATCTGGTTGAGCTGCATCGACTCGAGGTGACCGACCGGCGCCATCTCTTTCTTGTGGTAGGCCTCGATCAGCTCGTCGTCGCTGAGCGTCGGGACGCGCTTCCCATGCGCGCCGCGATGCGAGAGCAAGCCGGCCTTGTAGGCCCAGATTTCGGCGGGAACGCTCACGTGCGCGTGGGCATCGATGATTGGCATGTCTACTCCTTATGACCCGATGACGTTGATGAGAACCTGTTTGCGTTCCGTTTGCACGATGTTGCGCGCGCGCCGGATGGTGGATTCGAGTTCTGCGCGTTCGGTCACGCGGAAACCGATGCCGCCCGACGCCTCGACGTAGCGTTCGAAGTCGGGGATCGGTTCGAGCGACGAAAGCGGCGCCAACGCCCGCTTGCCCAGCGCCGACTCCTTACCGTACATCCCGCGCGCCGAGCCTTGGACCGCTTCCCACCGCGCGTTGTTGTAGACGATCATCAGCACCGGCAAGTCGTGCATCGCCATCGCGTGATGACATGCTGCCGGGTTGGCGAAGATGTACGCGCCGTCGCCGAGCACCGCGATCACGGTGCGCTCGGGTGCGGCGAGCTTGACGCCGATGGCGGCCGGGAGCCCCCAGCCGAGTCCCGCCGCCGGCGGGTTGAGAAACCAGGTTCCGGGCTCGTCGAATTGCATGTGCTCGAAGAGCGCCGAGTACTCGTTGACGACGATGTCGGATGTCGCGCGCACCGCATCGAGCGTGCGCGACAGGAACAGCTTCGTGATCGGTCCGCCGCGCTTGGCATCGGCGGCAACGCGTTCCGCGAACGCCGCTCGGCCGCGTTCGCGGGCGGCCGCGATGCGCTCGCGCCGCGCCGCCGCGAACTGCTCCGCGCCGGCCGCTGAGAGTTCCCGCTCGAGTTCCGGCAAGAGCGCGGCGACCGTCGTCGTGAGCGAGACGTCGGCCGGGAAGCTGCGAATCGGAATCAGTCCGAACAGCGGATCGGTGCCCGCGTCGGCGATGAACGTTTCCGGCCGCGGGTTCCCGCGGTTGGGAATCCACGGTACGTCCGTTTCGAGAAACAGCAGCGCGTCGGTCTCGGCGAACAGTTCCTCGAGCGGCTGCACGAGGTGCATCGGATGGCCGGTCGGCACGTTGACGAACCGCGACTTCCGGTCGACGTGCGCGAAGCCGAAGCGTTCGCACAGCGCGGCGAGCGGCGCGACCGTGGCCGGGTCGGCGCCGCTGGCCGAGGTGACGATCACCGGGAATTCGGCCGTCGCGAATCGCCGCGCAATCGTCTTGACGTGTTCGGGACTCGGGAACGGCGGCGCCGGCACGGCCGGCACCTCGGCGCGGACGTCGATGCCGTCGAGCTTGCCGGCCAGCACTTCGCGCGGCAGCATCAGATAGATCGGCCCGCTCGGCGCCGCTTGCGCGATCCCGTAGGCGCGGTCGACGACCTGCTCGACGTTCAGTCCGTCGCGCAGCTCGTAGTCCCACTTGACCACTTCGCGCATCATGCCGCCTTGGTCGAACATCTCTTGCGGCCAGTGGATGTCGCCGTTGCGGCTGCCGAACTTCCCCGATTCGAACAGCGGGGTGCGGCCCGACATGAAGATGATCGGAATCTGATCGCGCGACGCGTTCATGATCGCGCAGATCGCGTTGGCCGAGCCGACGCTGACGTGACACATG
>DASYOE010000396.1:0-17820 GCA_036008105.1 Candidatus Lustribacter sp.
GCAGAAGGGCGACGGGGTCCCCGACGACGCAGCTGCGCGCGCGCTGGCGAAGCTCTTGGGCCTCGACCCCGGCAAGCTCGCCGATGCCGCCGCCCGGCGCTGGGAACCCCACGTCGCGCTGCCCGGCGACGTCCGCCACCACCCGCACGACCCGCACCCGTCGAACGGCTACCTCTTTTTTCTCGACGACGGCAAGACGGCGGCGCTGATCGATCCGGCCGGCTTGCCGGTGACGATCCTCAACGCGATCGCCGAGGGCCCGTTCGCGCTGCGCTACATCCTCATCACGCACAAGCATGCCGACCATTGCGATGCGACCGCCGACATCTCGCGTGCCTTCCCGCAGGCCGAGATCGTGATGCATCGTTCGGACGTCGCGGCGATCGGCGAGCTGAGCAAACGCGCGAAGCCGATCGTCGACGGCGACGAGCTGCCGTTCGGCGAGGCCGCCGCGATCCGCATGCTGCACACCCCCGGACACACCGACGGCAGCTCGTGCTTCCTCTTCAAATCGACGTTGTTCACCGGCGACACGCTCTTCGCCGGCAGCGTCGGCGGCGCGTTCGGCGAAAAAACCGGCTACCGCGACATCATCAACGCGGTGCGCTTCAAGCTGTTCGCACTCGACGACGCAACCGTCGTCGCCCCCGGTCACGGCCCGCCGTCAACGATCGGCGAGGAAAAAGCCCACAACCCGTTTTTCTAGACATCGCATTTAGCAAAGCGCCGCATCTGTCGGCTCTCGGGCTTTAACTGAGCGCTTTTTGATGAAATTCCATTATCACGCCATCCTGGGTGACGATGAGTAAGCCCGTTCTAGCACTCGTCCCAATGAGGTTATATACGTAAATCACGCTCGGACGATATGAAGGCGAAATTTTTGCGCGCGCCAACATGTCAGCGCACGCGACGTAAGCTTCTCTGAACTCGAGCTTCTGAATTTTCCCAACTTGAATAAAAAAACGCGTTGAGTTGGGCAATACCTCGACGGGGAAATAGCGATACAGATATCTTGGTCTCGCTTCGCCGCCCTGCACGTCGGCGATAAAGGCGAGGAGATGGGCGTCAACTGTCGGGCTCGATGGCTGCGCGGGGCCACGCGGACAAGTGAGGGATCGAAAATCTGCTCCGGGGTACTGCTCAGGCTGATACGGCAACGCTGGCGGGAGTGCTTGCGCAAGTGCAATCACCGGCGCGATAAAGGCGAGCAAAATTGCAACCGCCTTTAGGACCCGTTTCATGTTCGCAGTATACACGTCGCGGCGTTGCCCTGACTAGCGTCGAGGATTGTCTTGCGTCCCTCGAACTCCGCGCCCTACGGCGCTCCGCTCGGGATGACAAGGCAATGCAGGGGCGGGCCGGCGGACAGCGGTCGCGCGGGGCACTCTGAGGACGCGCGGAGCCAGGATGGCGAGAGCGCGTCCGAAGGTAGCAAGGAGCGCACAGGAAGTGCGCGACGCGCGTGCCCCGCGCGACCGTTGTCCGCCGGCCCGCCCCGGGACCTAAGTTCGCAGTTTGAAGCCGATCGTTACCAGCCACAGGGCGGTCCCGAATGAGAGGGCGGCGAGGAGCGTAACGATGCCGAGCGACATGGCGAGCGGGGCGTCGCCGTGCAGGGTGTACGAATAGCGGAACGCGTTGATCATGTAGAACATCGGGTTGAACATCGAGATCGCGCGCGCGACCGGCGGGAGAAACTGCGTCGAGGTGAAGACGCCGCCGACAAAGACCAGCGGCGTGATGAAGAACGTCGTGAGCAGCGCGATGTGGTCGAACTTCTCCGCGAAGAGCCCGCAGATGACGCCGAGCGATGAAAACAGCACCGCGACCAGCACGATCGTCAGCAGGTAGATGTCCCACCGGATCGGCACGGTCTGGACGAACGCCGCGCCCAGCACCGTAATCAGTCCGGCGATGAAGAGCGCGCGCGCCGTGCCGGCCACGACGTACCCCATGACCATCTCGAACGCCGAGAGCGGCGCGATCAGCAGTTCCTGGATCGAGTTCATGAACCGGCCCTGGAAGACCGTACTCGAGCCCTCGCCGTAGGTTTGCTCGATGACCTGGAGCATGATCAAGCCCGGAATCAAGAACTGCGAGTAGGGCACGCCCTGCACGAGCTTGATCTTGCTCCCGAGCGCAAGGCCGAAGACGAAGACGTAGAGCAGCGTCTGGATCACCGGCGGCCAGATGACCTGGTTGATGATCGAGAACGTCCGCACCATCTCGCGCTTGACGATGGTCACGAAGCCGATGTAGTTCGGCCGGCGGTCGGCGGTGGTGAGGATCATCGGCGCGTGAGCTCCAGAAAGACGTCTTGCAGCGTGCGGCCGCCGACCAGCTTGCGCGTGTTTTCCAGCGCGACGAGTTTGCCGGCTTCGATGATGCCGATGCGCGAGCACAGCTCTTCGGCCTCTTCGAGATAGTGCGTGGTGAGGATGATCGTCATTCCGCCGCGGTTGAGTTGGCGCAAGAAGTCCCACAGCTCGAGACGCAACTCGACGTCGACGCCGGCCGTAGGCTCGTCGAGGATCAACAGGCGCGGTTCGAACATCAGCGCACGTGCGATCGTCAACCGGCGCTTCATGCCGCCCGAGAGGCGCGTATAGACTTGCTTCGACTTCGAGCTGAGGTCGAAGCGTTCGAGCAACTCGTCGGCGCGCGCCTCGATCGCTTTCCCATGCAAGCCGTAGTAGCCGGCTTGATAGATGAGGATGTCGCGGATGTTGAGATAGCGGTCGAAGTTATACTCTTGGGGCGAGAGGCCGACGAGCCGCCGCGTGGCGCGCCAGTCGGTTTCCACGTCGAGCCCGAAGAGCCGGATCGAGCCCGACGTGATCTTGGAGAGCCCGACGATCGAGTTGATCGTCGTGGTCTTGCCGGCGCCGTTGGGTCCGAGCAAACCGAAAAACTCGCCTTCAGGGACGTCGAACGAGATCCCATCGACGGCGGTGAAACTGCCGTAGCGTTTCACCAGCCCGTCGATCTGAAGCGCCAGCACTAAATCCGGTGCTCCGCCAACTGTTTGTAGCGATGCCGGCGCAACACGTCGATGCGCTCGTCGACGTGCGGCATGCCGCTCTTGCGAATCTGTTTCTCGACCTTGTCGACGTCGAAGCTAACGCGCCGCGAACGGACGGCCCAGCCGCCGCTCTGCTGCGTGAGGATCGCGTAGTGCGCGCGCGCATCGCCGTCCTTCGGCAGTCCGGCCGAAGCGACGTTGACGAACGTGCGGTCGCGCCAGGTGCGCACGTAGGGGACGTGCAGATGACCGAACGCGATCGTGCGCTGCGTGACGCCGGCGACGATCGCTTCGAGCTGTTCGTCGCTCGCATCCGGCCACACGTGTTCGTCGTCGCGCGCCGGCGTTGCGTGCGTGATGAGGAGCCCGTCGGGATCGTTGCCGATGGCGACGGTCATCGGTGCGGCACCCAGCCACGCGACCCAGTCCTGCCCCAGCGCACCGCGCTGCCACATGATCGAACTGCGCGTCTCGTCGTCGTAGAGCGACGTATCGTCGAGCGCAATCATGCGGTCGGTGTTCCCGCGCACGACGTTGGCGCCCGCTTCTTTCAACCGGCGCAACACGCGGCGCGGCCGCGGCCCGTCCATGCACAAGTCCCCGGCCGCGACGATACGATCGGCGCCGCCGGCGGCGTGGAGGTCCGCCAAGCACGCTTCCAGGGCGACCGCGTTGCCGTGAATGTCGGAGAGGATTGCTACCCGCACGAGGTCAGGACGCTAACCGCGCTTCGTGGCGAGGACGAGCTGAAACGGGCCCACCCCAACCTTGCCGAACTCCCACAGGTCGATCGCTTCGACGTCGATCTTCGCGGCGCGGAAAATTCCGATACTGTAGCGGAAACGCAGGTTCGCGATCACGCGGCGTTCGCCGAAGGCGAGCACGCCGGCGGCGCATTCTTCGCCGCGCGGCACCTCGATCACGCGCAAGTCGCGCACCGGAACGAGATCGACCATTTCGGGCGCCGCAACGACCGCGTCGGCCGCGACGACGTTGAACACGCTGCGCAGGCGCGGCACCTCGGGTGCGATCGCGAGTTCGACCGTGCGGAGATCGGCGGCCGCCGCGAAGGCGGCCAACTGTTCGCGGCCGAGCGCGTTGGAACGCGCGCGCAGGCCGTTCACGCCGCGCGAGACACCGATGAAAATCCGGTCGCCGGCGATCGCGACGTCGGTGGCGTCGAGCACCCCCGGCGCTTCGATGCGGCCGACGATCGGGATGCCGGCGGCCTGCAACGCCCGCTCGACCGCCGCCATTTCGGGCCGGCGTTCGGGGTCGGAGGGACGGGTCAAGATTGCTCCGCCGGGCAGCACGATCGCGCAGTCGGCCAGGAGCGACTCGCTCGGCGACTCCGTCGACGGTTCGAGCACGGTGACGTCGACGCCACGGTCGCGCAGCGTGCGCACCAAGATTTTGTGCTGCTCGATGGCCCGCCCGGCGATCGGCGACGGTTCCGCCTTCAACGGCGGCAGACGCTCGATGCTCGGCGAGGGCGCGCACACAACGGCGCCGGCGAGAGCGCCGGCGTCAGATCGAACGAACGGGGGCTCGGACGATTTTGTCATCACGGAAAGCGCAGGTCTCCCACGCCCGAATGCTTCTGCTAGGGTACCGTCGCCGCCTCGTACGGGCGGACGTCCGGCCGCGTCCCGAAGAAGTCGCCCATGTCGTTGGCGAGCAGGTCGCCGAGCGAGAGCGGCGGCAGCGCGAAGAGCCGGTCGACGGTCTTGAGCACGCCCGCGCTCGACAGATGTCGCATCCCCACGTACCCGTGCTTGGCGTAGGGAGAAATCACCAACGCGAACGTTCGCGAGGGGTCGATGTGATCGCGCCCCACGCGCGCCTCGGCCGGCAGCACGAAGATGGCCGTCGTGCGCCACGACGGCAGGTGCGAGATGAAGTCGACGACGGTGCCGAGCGCGCGATCGTTATCGGTGACGGCCGCTTCGGCCGGGGTCGTGCCGGGCGCGCCGTCCGCGCCGCCCGGCAGCGTGACGTAGGCGAACCGCGGCAGCCGGTGTTCGCGCGCGAGTGCGCCGTAGTCGCGGACGAATTCCGCCGCGCGTTGCGCGTCGGGCACCGGAGCGCTCGCAGCCGGATAACCCAAATCAACGTGACCTTCGAGGACCGCCGGCGCGGGCACGTCTTGGGTGTGACCGGCGGGCGTCGTCCCCGAAACGTCGAGAAAGCCGCCGTAGTCGCGGAAACTCAGCTCGTGACGCGCAAGCTCGTGGAACACGGTGCCCAAACGCAGCGCGTCCTCGGGATCCGCATCGGCGTAGCCCAGCGGACGGCGCGCGAGATGCACGTCGGCCATGCGCGTCGTAAACGCGCTCGCCAGGCCGCCCGCCATGACTTGCTCCGCATCGCCGCGCGCGTCGGCGAAGAAGTTCGCGGCAAGTCCGAAACGGCGCGCGAGCGCATGCAAGTTCGGCGTGTCGGCCGCGCTGTAAAGCATGAGGCCGGCCGACCCCGCACCGACGTCGCCCAGCGCCTCGTCGTAGTTCTTGTCGCCTTCGACGATCAGCACGACGTTGTGGATCGATTTCGGCAGCAGCGCGGGAACCGCGGTGACGTGCCGCGTCGCACCGAGCGCGGTGCGCGTGGTCGCGGCGAGTTTGACTTGCGCGAGGTCGATGCGTTGCAGCGTCGACCACACGGCGCGCGCGTCGGTCGAGCCGGTGTCGTGTCCCAAGCCGTTTTGATTTGCCACGAACAACGTGCGGTCGTCGGCGCTCAGGGCGAGCGCGCTCGGCGCCCAGCCGGTCGGGATCAGTCCGAGCCGGTGCAGGTGCAACGGATCGCGGGCGTCGATCACGGCGATCGCGTCGAGGCCGGTGAGCGCGACGTACAAGCGCGACGCGTCGCGGCTGAGCGCGAGCGCCGTCGGTTGGGTGCCGTACGGGCCGCGATCGAAGAGACGTAACTCCGTACCGCCGGCCACGTGCGGCGCGGCGCCGAGGGCGACGGTGGCGATGCGATCGACGTTGGTCATCGCGACGAACGCGTACCCTCCGTCGGGCGTGGTAACGATGGCGGTAGGATGCGCGCCGCCGACCAACCGCAACCCGTCGGGCGTCGCATCCATCGGCAGCGAACCGGCGAGCCCCGCGATCCCGCCGTTGGCGTCGAGATCGAGCAGCGTCAGCGACGATGCGTTCAGCGGATCGGCGACGAGATTCGCGAACGGCGGATTCGCCGCGGGCGCAGGCAGCAGCCCGTACCGCATGAGGCCTTCGTTGGTGACCAGCAGCCGCGAACCGGCCAGCGCCGCACCGCTGGGTGAGAATCCGACCCGGTGCGGCGGCGCGAGCAGCCGTCGTGTCGCGACGTCGATGACGGCGACCGATTCGCCGCCGGCGTCGACGACGTAAATGCGGCGTCCGTCGGCCGACGCGAGCAACGCCGCCGGAAAGCTGATGCCGCGATCGGCAAAGCCCGCTTCCGACGGACCGGGAACGGTGATGACATGGCGCGCGTCGGGCACGAGCCGGCCATCCGGATCGAGTTCGAACGCGTACACCGCGTTCGATGCACCGCCCGCAGCGAACACGAGCGCAGCGGCGGGATCGCGCGGATCGCGCACCACGGCGAGGCCGCCGTAAAACGTCTCGCCGGCGGCGCGATAGTGCATCGTCGCGACCATGCGCGCGGTGTCGACGACCGTCAGCGAATAACCGCCGCCGGCATCCGGATCGAGCAAGCTGCGCGCGCCCGCTTCATCTTCATCGTCGTTGCTGGTGATCGCATAGCGGCCGTCGGGCGAGAGAACGACCCCTAAGCTGTTCATGCCCGTGACGAGGCTGGTGCCCTCCGGTACGACCAAACGTCCCGACGGCAGGATCGCGTTATAGGGAGAGCCGCGATAACTGCCGGCCGGTAAACTGCCCGCCGGCGGCGCGTAATTCACGGTGGCCGGCCGCGCCCCGAGCGGCAGCAGGGCAAGCGCGAGAGCTGCGCCTGCGATGCGTTGAACGAAAAACTTCACCGGCCCTGGGATTCGCGCGCGGGCGAGTCGTCCCGCTTGCTCCTATCGTTCGTCGAGACGATAACCGATGCCGCGCACGCTGGAAATCTGAAGTTGCGCTTCGACTTCGTTGAGCTTCTTGCGCAGCGCCGCGACGTGCACGTCGACCACGCGCGTCGGTACGCCGGACACGTCGTTCCACACGCGTTCGAGGATCTGCGCGCGCGTCAACAGCTTGCCGGTGTTTTCGGCGAGATACCAGAGCAAACGAAATTCCAGCGCGGTCAAGCTCACGCTCTTGCCGGCGTTCTCGAGCGTGTGGAAGTCGCGGACGAGTTCCGTCGTTCCGGCCTGCAAGCGACCGTCGCCCTCGCTGCGGCGCGAACGTTCGCGCCGGCGCAGAAACGATTGCACGCGCGCGACCAGCTCGTTGCCCGAGAACGGCTTGCGCACGTAGTCGTCGGCGCCGAGGCCCAACCCCTTGAGCACGTCGTTCTCGGTCGAGTGCGCGCTGACCATCAAGATGAAGGCATCGCTCGAGTTGGCGAGCGAGGTGCACACGTCGAGGCCGCTGATGTCCGGCAACTCGACGTCGAGCAAAATGACGGCCGGCTTGAAGGCGGGCTCGGCTTCGAGTCCCGCTGCGCCGGTCGTAGCCACTTTCACCTCGTAGCCCGCACGCTCGAGAATCGTGCGTTCGAAAAAGGCGATCTCCGGATCGTCCTCGATGATCAGAACGCGCTCCACTAGCGCACCACCGCCGCGGAGATCTCTTCGCTCGCGGCGCGCCGGGTGCGGCGCGCCAAGCCTTCCTCGATCGCGGCCCGGCCGACGGCTTCGGCCACACCGTCGGCGACGCGCGTGTCGAAGACGCTCGGGATCACGTACTCCGCGTTGCGCTCGCTGCCGACGATGTCGGCGATCGCGCGCGCGGCGGCGAGCTTCATGCCTTCGCTGATCTTGCGCGCGCGGACGTCGAACGCGCCGCGGAAGATGCCGGGGAATGCCAGCACGTTGTTCACCTGATTGGGATAATCGCTGCGGCCGGTGCCCATCACACCGACGTACGGCGCCGCCACTTCGGGCATGATCTCCGGGCTCGGGTTGGCCATCGCGAAGACGATCGGATCGCGCGCCATGTTCTTGATATCGTCGGCGTTGAGGATGTTGGGCACACTCAGGCCGATGAACACATCGGCGCCCTTGAGCACGTCGCGCAACACGCCGCGCTTCATATTGCGATTCGTGTTGTTCGCCAGCCACGTCCAATGCTGCTTGTCGTACTGCTGGTCGCCGGAGATGGCACCGTCGCGATCGACCGCGATCACGTCACCCACCCCGGAGGCGAGCAGCATCTTGATCGTCGCCGTACCGGCGGCGCCGCTGCCGTTGAGCACGATCGTCAAGTCTTCGAGCCGCTTGCCCACGACCGCGGCGGCGTTGATGATCGCCGCCAGAATCACGACCGCGGTGCCGTGTTGGTCGTCGTGCATCACCGGGATGTCGAGCGCCTCGATCAGGCGCTCTTCGACCTCGAAGCAGCGCGGCGACGAGATGTCTTCGAGGCTGATGCCGCCGAACACCGGCGCGATGCGCACGCAGGTATCGACGATCTCGTCGACGTCCTTCGTGTCGAGCGTGATCGGAAATGCATCGACGCCGCCGAACTGTTTGAAGAGCATGCACTTGCCCTCCATCACCGGCAGCGCCGCGAGCGGGCCGATGTCGCCGAGGCCCAGCACCGCGGTCCCATCGGAGATCACCGCCACCATGTTGCGCTTGATCGTGAGTTGGAACGCCTTATTGGGGTCGTTCGCGATCGCCATCGAGACGCGCGCCACGCCGGGCGTGTAGACCGTCGACAGATCGGCGCGCGTGCGCACCGGGATGTTGGGCTCCATATGAATCTTGCCGCCGAGGTGGGCGAGAAAGATCGAGTCGGAGACGCTGACGATCCGAGCGCCCTCTTGCGCGACGATCGCCGTTTGAACCGCCGCACCGACCGCATCGCTCGCGATCGTGATCGTCACATCGCGAACCGTTGCGGTCCGGCCGACCGTGCGCGTGTCGACGGCGCTGACGCTGCCGCCCGCATCGGCGATCGCGCTCGCTAAGTTAGCAAACGCGTTCGGCGAATTCTGGGTTTCGACGCGGATGATGAGCGAGGTTCCGACGGCCGGAGATTCCATAGGCTCCTCGTTTTCGCTCCCCGTTGAATTCGCCTTTGGTTTTACGAACCGGCGAGAATGTCCAGGGTGGCGTCCATTCCGTCGTAGACCGGGTCGTCGTTGGCCCGCGGGTCGTTCACCAGGATGGCGAAGGCCACGCGGCCATGGTGGCGCGTATCGACGTAGCCGGCCAGCGCGTCCACGTCGTTGATGTGCCCGCTTTTGGCCCGCGCCCGGCCGAGAGCGGTCGTTACGTCGTGCCGGCGTACGGTCCCCTCGATGCCGACGCGGGGGAGATCGTGAAAGAGCACGTCACCGATCGACTCGAGATTGGCGCGCGCGAGCAATGTGGCCAGATCGATCGGGGCAACGCGGTCCGTCGGCGCGAGGCCGCTGCCGTCGACGACGTGGAGCCCGACGGTCGGCACGCCCAATGCCGCGAAGACGGTGCGCTCCGCAGCCGCTCCGCTAGCCTCGGTCCCGACGGCGCCGCCATGGGCGCCGACCGCCCGGAGCAACTGCTCGGCGTAATGATTGTCCGACTCGAACAGCATGTGGTTGAGCAGCACTCGCAGCGGCGCCGAATAGTGTCGCCACAACACGGTCGCGATGACCGGCGCAACGCCGGTGTGGGCCTGGTCGCCGACCGTGATATTGCGCTCTTGGAGCATCGAGCGCGTCACCTGCGCGATGTAGAGCGGCTGATCGATGACCGGCTGGTAGAACGACTGCTCGGCATTGACGGCAACGTCGCCGTCGAAAGTGAACGTGTTGCGATCGGGATCGCGCGTGATCGAAAGCGAGGTCGAGTAGCCGGTCATGATGCCGCCGCGCACGCGCACCGCCTCGCTCGGCGGGCGCACGAGGACGCGCGCCGGCGCGCCGGCACCGGCCGGGACCAAATGAAATTCGACCGTTCCCTCATCCAGTGAGAGCGCGCTCGTCCCGGCCGCGTAATCGTACTGCAGGTCGTCGGGTTCCCACGCCGGGTTGATCTCACGTGCGCCGAAGAGCGTCGCATCGGCCACGACGCCGCCGGTGATATCGGTAACGCCGGAGCGCGCGATCACGCCGACGCCGCCGCGCAGCGTATCCGACGTCAGTGACGGATCGCCGTCGCCGACGAGGTAGATGTCACCGTTGAGCGTGCCGTCGTGCGGTGCGTCGAGCGCTTCGAGCCGTGTTTCGAAACGATAGTCGGGACCGAGCGTCTGCAACGCCGTCACCGCAACGAGCAATTTGAACGTCGATGCCGGCGTTGCGGCGGTGCGATCGCGGCGCACGAACAGCGAACGCCCCATCGAATCGACGATGGCGATGCCGCTCGTCGCCAGCGCCGAGAGGCCGAGCGGGCCGGCCAAGCGCGCGCGCAAGCGGCGCAAGTCGCCCGCACTCCACGCCGGCGCTTTCGGCGCGGCCGCGGGCAAGGCGACGGCGTGCGGCACGGCGACCGCGGCCACCGCGTGTCCGGCGCAACCGGTGGAAAAGGCGAGAGCGAGCGCGAGCAGCACGCGTGCGGCGCGCACGTTACGCCTCCGGCGCCGCGGGCCGGTCGCGGTCGCGTAAGCGGTTGAGGTCGGCGCGCAGACGGTCGACCTCTTCGCGCAGCCGAACGAGTTCGGCCGGCGTCTTGGCTGCCGCGCGCACGCGCTGCGCCGCTTCGGACGCATCGCGCCGCAAGCGGCCATCGCTCTCCGCGGTGGCGAGCCGGTCGAGCAGCGGCAACAGCCGCGCATCGCCGAGCGTCTCGCTCGCCGCGTACGTCGAGAGTCGCACGAGGTACGACGGATCGTCGAGCGCACGTTCGAGCGCATCGACGACCGCGGTGCGCACCGCATCGACCTGCGTTCCCAACCGTGCCAGCGCGCCGACCGCCGCGCGCCGCAACGGTTCGGGACGATCCGGCCGGCTCGCAGCCGTCAGCGGTTCGAGCGCCCGCGCATCGGCGAGTTCGGCCAGGCCCTTCGCCGCGCCGGCCGCGATCGTTTCGTTCCACGAACGCTCGTTCAACGCGCCCACGAGCACGTCGAAGGCGCGCGGGTCGCGCGTCTTGCCCAGCGCCGTCAACGCCGCACCGGCCACGAAGTACGACGCATCCAAACGGCGGCTCAACAGTTTGGTCGCCACGTCCGCATCGCGGTAGGCGCCGAGCGCCTCCGCGACGGCGCGGCGCACTTTCGGGTGCGGATGGTCGAGCGCGTCCAGCAGCGCAGCCCGCGCGTAGTCCGAACGTGCGCTGCCGAGCACCGCCGCGATCTCGACCGCGACGCCCCAAAACGGTTCGTCGCGCAACGCCGCCGCGAGCGCGGTCTGGGCGTCGCGCGCGTCGTCTTTGCCCAGCGCGCGCGCGGCGCGAATGCGCCCCACCGGGCCCGGCTCGGCCCCCAGCGCGCTCGCGTTCCACTCGGTGCCTAAGGCATAGGTCATCGTGCACAACAGGTACGCGCCGGGGTCGATGCGGATCAGGGCCGGCTTGGCCGCCGCCGGAATGACGAACGACTCATGCCCTCGCTCGACGTGGACGCGCAATCGCTGCTCGCCGGCGACCGCGCCGTCACCGGCATCGCGCGCGATGGCGGCCGGCCGTGCGGCAACGAGGCCCAGGTCGAGATCGAAGACGTACGGCGGATGATCGTCGTCAATCGTTTGCTTCTGCTCGACGTCCACCGTCAAGGTGCTGCGCTCATCGTCCCACGTCGCCCGGACTTCGAGTTCCGGATGCCCGCCGCGCTCGATCCACTGCGCGAAGAACTCGCGCAGGTTGCGGCCGGTGGCACGTTCGATCGCGCGCACCAGGTCGATCGTCTCCACGCTGCCGGTCGCGTTGTCGTCGACGTACCGCTGCAGGGCGCGCTTCATGCGTTCCCAGCCCAGCTCGCCGCGCAGCATGTGCAGCACGGCGGCGCCCTTTTCGTAGAGGTGATGGTCGAACAGCTCGATCGGATCGCGATACACGTTGCACACGATCGGCCGGCGATACCGTTCTTCATCTTCATCGAGGTAGCGTCCGACGATCTCGAAGACGTCGCGCTGGTATTCGTCCCAGCCCCGGCTCGCTTCCATCCAGACGGTCTCGAAATAGGTGGCAAAGCCTTCGTTGAGCCAGGCTTGCGACCAATCGCGGCAGGTCACCAAATCGCCGAACCACTGATGGGCGAGTTCGTGCGAAACGAGCGGTTCGCTCGAAAAGTCCAAATGCGCGCGTTCGTCGTGGAGCGTGCGGTCCGTCTGCGTCGTCGCGGCCGTGTTCTCCATCCCGCCGAAAATGAAGTCGGCGACGGCGATCTGCGAATACTGCGCGTACGGGTACGGCACGCCGATCGCGGCTTCGAACGCATCGATCATCCGGGGCGTGTTGCCGAACGAGCGCTCACCCTCCGCTTCGCGGCCCGGCTCGACATAATAAGCGACCGGAAAACGCGCGTAGGTTTGTTGGATCTCACTGAACGCGCCGGCCACCATCGTCAGCAGATAGGTCGCGTGCGGAACGGTCTGTTCGTAGCGGAAGGTGACGCCGGCGGCGGACTCGGTCCGCGCGACGAGCGCGCCGTTCCCCAACGCGAACGTTCCCGGCTCGACCACGATCGTCGTGGTCGTGGTCTGCTTCTCAGCCGGATGATCGAAGCACGGCAGCCAGGCGCGCGCGTCGGTATCTTGGCTCTGCGTCCACGCTTGGCGCGGGTGGTCGATGAAGTAGAGCCCGCGTCGCGGTTCGATCGCGCGATAGGTGATGACGAACGTCAACGCTTCGCCCGCCGCTAGCGGTGCGCGCAGCTCGATGGTGAGGTGCTTGGCCGTTGCGGTGAACGCGAGCTCGGCACCACCCTCCTCGCACACCGCGTCGATCGTGAGGTCGACCGCGTCGAGCCGCAACGTGTGCACGCCGTCCTCGATAGCGCGCACGCGCGTCGCGACCTCGCCGTACAGCGTTTTCGTCGCGAAGACCGGACGCAGGTGCAAATCGAGATGCTCGACGCGAACGATCCGGTGCGGTCCATAGTGCGGGCGTGCGCCCGGCAACGCAAAGGGCAGCCGTTCGGTCATGCCCCACCTGCGGCCGGAACGTAGCGCGGATCCCACTGCAGGATGCGCAGCGCGTGCGGCCGCGGTCCCTCGCACCACGTCGTGAAATACAGGCGCGCGGGCACCAAATGACCCGAGGAGTCGTGGAACTCATAGCCCAGCGTCGGTCCGGCCGAGACGCGCGTGCACGCCCGTTGGAGCTGCCGCGCGAAATCGGGCCGGCCTTTGTCTTCGGGATGACCGGGCCGCGGATAGAGCGATTCCTTGTCGACGAACAGGATGCGATGCGGTTGCATGTCCGGATCGTACCAGCGCCGCGACTCACCACCTTGTGCGTTGTACCCGATCACGACCGGCGGCACCCCGCCGTAGAAGTCCAGCGTCGACGATAGGCCGTAGCCGTCGGTGACCACCGTCGCGTCGTTGGCCTCCATCATGTTGCGCACGTCGAGGGCGAGCGAGGGCACCGTGAAGATCTCGAAGCCGCCGGTGTTGCGCAGCGTCGAACCGGTGTGCACGAACTGTTCGTAGACGAACCCGGGTTCGACGGCCGCGATGAACACCAGCGGGAAGAGGATCAGGGCCGGTACCGCCGCGACGCTGGCCCAAATCACGCGTGCGCGGGCCGACAGGTGCACGTAGACGATCCCCAAGGCGACGCATAACGAGAGATAGGCCCCGAACATCCAGTGGATCTCGACGCTCTCGTGAAAGCTCAGCAGGGTCATCACGACGATCAGCGGGACCGCGGTCCAGTTCAAGAACGCGTTGCGCGCGTAGAAGATGCTCAGCAGCGCGCCGATCCACAACCCCGGCGAATACGCCGCCGCCTGCATGAGGTGCAGCACGAACGGCTCGTACCAGCGCCAGTGCTCCTCGTGCCGGCTGACCAGCGCGAAGGCGAACGTCGCCCAGCCGTGCGTCGAGTTCCACACCAGGAACGGCACGTACATGATGCCGGCCACGAGGAGTGCCAGCCACAGACCTTCGCGCCAGATGTGGCGGCGCTGCGGCGCGAGCGCGTACATCACGATACCGAACACGAGCGCGAAGGCGAACATCCGGGTGAGGAGCGCCGCGCCGAGCGCGACGCCGAGCCACACGTAGTCACGCCGGAGGTGCGTCTCGAAGGCGCGCACCGCGCAATACAACGTCGCCGCCCAAGCCGCCAGGTACGGCCCGTCGGGCGAGGCCGAGCCGAACGCGACCGACGAGAGCGGCGTGAGCGTGATCGCGAGCGCCGCCACCGCGCCGGCGCGCGCGTCGCCGCCGGTCAACCGCGACGCCGTTTTCGCCGCAAAGATCGTGGCGATGACGCCGCACAGAATGAAGCCGATGCGCACGGCGAACGGGTTCGTGCCGAGCCAGCTGAACGCGAAGATCGTGTACGCGACGCCCGGCGGGTGATCGCTGTAGCCGAGCGCGAGATGACGCGCCCACTCCCAGTAGTAGCCCTCATCGCCGATGAGCGGGACGCGCAGCGCCGCGACGGCGCGCATGGCCGTGACGACGCCGACGATGGACCACGCGATCACGTCGATGCGGTCCCACGTTCGGGCGTTCACGCGCGGCGCCGGCTTCACCGCGCTACTCATGCGAAGCGACCAGGCCGCCGTTGATGCCCAGCACCATGCCGTTGAGAAAACCCGCGTCGTCGGCGACTGCGAAGCACACGGCGGCAGCGACGTCTTCCCAACTGCCGGAGTGGCCGGTCGGATTGCCGGCCGCAATCGCGCGCGCTTCGGAGCGCAGCGCGGTCTTGTTGCGAATGTCGCCCGGTTCGATCACGTTGACCGTAATGCCGTGGCGCGCTTCTTCGAGTGCGAGCGTACGGGCGAACGTGACCACCGCCGCTTTGGCCGCGCCGTAGAGCGACATCAGCCGCGCGGGCTGCGTCACGTGCGAACCGTTCATGCCGAAGAACACCAGCCGGCCGAAGCCGCGCTTGCGCATGCCGGGGAGCACCGCCGACGCGAGCGCAACCGCCGAGCCCAAGTTTCCGTCGATCATGGCCCGGTAATCGCTTTCCGTTGACGACGCGAACGACCGGACGACGATCGGGCCGACGGCATGAACGACGACGTCCAGCGGGCCGCGCCGCGCTTCGATCGCGGCAACGAGTTCCGCGGCGCCGGCAAAATCGCTGAGATCGTTTGCAACCGCCAGCACATCGCGGTCGTATTCGGCGATCGTGGTGCGGGTCTCATCCGGCGGCGTGCCGCCGGGGCGGTAGGTGAACGCGATGCGATAGCCGGCCGCGGCGAGCGAGCATGCGATTCCCGCCGCCAGACCCGACGCCGCGCCGGTTACAAGCGCTACGCGAGAGGACAAGCGCCGCGCACCTTCGTACCTGCGTCGGAATGGCGGCTCCAATCAACGCGAGCTCGCGCATGCGCCCGGTGATGTTTTTGGCCGAGGACGCATTTCAATTGCGCGGTTCCTACTGGGAAGCGCGCGGCGACGGAGCGATCTCGTTGCTGCTGATCCACGACCGCAGCGCCGACCGCAGCGTCTGGGATCAGTACGTGCGCTTCTACCTGTCGCGCGGGTGGAACGTGCTGTCGTTCGATCTGCGGGGCCACGGCGAATCCGTAAGGCAAGAGGCGCGCACCGCCCTGCAACCGCCGGGCGCTCCGGAGACGCCGTGGGAGGCGGGGTGGCCGATGGACGTCAAAGCCGCGCTGGCTTTTGCCGCCCGTCAGCCGAAGGCCGACCCGGCCAAACGCGCGATCGTGGGGCTGGGGCTCGGAGCCGATTTGGCCTTTGCGGCTGCCGCCCGCGGCTGGGGGGCGGCAAGTGTGGTGTGCGTGAGCCCCGACGAGAGCCGGGCGCGCGGCTTTGCCGGTCCCGGCGCGTTCGCACCGCGCGGGATCTACTTGATGTACGGCGCGCTCGACCCAAACGGAAACGCCGCGGCGATGAGCCTGGCGTCGAGTGCGGTCTTTCCGGCTGAGTGTGAGGCCTACCAGGGCACCGCCCTGACCGGCATTCACCTGTGGGACGAGCGGCAGCCCGAGATCGTCGCCCGCTCGATCGCGTGGATCGAGCGGACGATTTGATCGCGGGCGGCGCTAGCGGTTAGCGGTCTTCGCCGACCTGGCCGGAGACGAAGCTCCAGCGCGCTTCGAACGGCATACCGTGGTCGTCCATTCCGTTGATCATCACGTTATGGCGGCCGGGCTGCAGGTCGGACGGCGGCGAGTAGACGACGCCGCGCGGCGAGCGCGAGGTCTGGTCGGTAACGTTCACGCCGTCGATGATGACGCGGAGCGAGTTCGGGTTCGCGCGGGCGTTATCGAAGTTCGCTTGGATCGTCGGGCGGCGACCGGTGTTCGAGTCACTGGGCGGCCGGACGTCGGCGAGCGTCAGCGGGCTGCGGCGTTCTTGCTGCTGGGGCGGCGGCGGCGGTTGCATCGCGCGCTGATCCGGCGGCGGGCCTTGCATCGTGTCGCGCGGCGGCGGGCCGTTCTCGGCCAGCGCGACGATCTTGTTGGCCGCGTCGTAGTTGACGGTCGCGCCGAGCGCTTGCGAAACGAAGCGCAACGGAACGTAGGTGCTGGCGCCGATGATAAACGGTGCGACGTCGATCGTCGCCGGTTGGCCGTTCACGGTCGCTTGCGTCGAACCGACGTGCAGCGACACGGAGCGGTCGCGGCCTTTTTGCGCATTGATCGTGCCGTTGTCGTACACGACCGAAGCGCCGAGTTGTTCGAAAACGCCGCGCAGCGGAACGAAGACGCGGCCGGCGCGCTCTTGCGGCGCGGGATTGAGGTTGAGCGGTGCGCCGTTCAGCGTGACGGACACGTCGCTTTGCGCCAGCGCCAAGCTGGTGCACAAGACGAGCGCGCCGGCTGCGGCGGCAACCGCACGGGTGGCTGTAAATGCGTTGAACACGGGTGGGGCCTCCGGAAAGATGAGTTCGCGGGACCCCTTACCCGCAATTCAGCGAGTTACACGACAATTGTCTCAATGCCGCAAGCGTGCGCTAGTCGCCGCTTGCATGCGGCACGAACAAACGCTCTTCGCCGGCCGTGTGTTCCGCTGCGAGCGCGCGTTTGTCGGCGCGCCGTTCGATCGCTCCGGCAACCCACGCGTAGACGACCGGTACGAGGAACAGCGTGAGGATCAACGAGCTCAAGAGACCGCCGATCAGCACGGTGCCCATCGACTGCCGGAACTCGGCGCCCTCCGATAATCCCAGCGCCAGCGGCAACATGCCGAACACCATCGAGGCGGTCGTCATCACGATCGGCCGCAGGCGGATGCCGGCGGCAGTGCGCACGGCTTCGAGCACGCGCAAGCCGCGGTGGCGCTGCGTGTTCGAGTAGTCTACCAGCAGGATCCCGTTCTTCGCGACGAGGCCGAAGAGCATGATCATGCCGATCAGCGAGAACAGGTTGAGCGTCTGGTGCGTCAGCGCGAGCCCGTAGAGCGCGCCGACCAGCGCCAGCGGCACCGAGAACATGATCACGAACGGCGTCAGGAACGAGCTGTAGAGGATCACCATCAGCACGTACACCAGCGCGAACGACGTCAGCATCGCGAGACCCATGCTGGTAAACGTCTCGGCGAGGAATTCCGAGTCGCCCGAGGGCCGCAGCGCCACGCCGGGCGGGAAGAATCCCGGGGTGTTGATCGCC
>DASYOE010000397.1:0-1854 GCA_036008105.1 Candidatus Lustribacter sp.
CCTCGCGCTTGGAGCGGAACGCGCGCGAGTTCTTCGGCTTTACCGTCGCCGTTGCCGGAGACGCGGGTTAGGAAGTATTCGTCGCTCTCTTCGTCGTCGGTCGTGATCGCGTAAAAGAAACCGTCCGCGAAGGTTTGGCCGCAGACGCCGCGCGGCAGCGCGATCGTCTTCACGACGGCGCCTTCTTCATCGATGCCGAGAATGCGCTTGTTGTACCACTGGCTGACGTAGAGGCGAACCCCGTCGTAGCTCAGCTGCGATCCGGTGTCGTCCGGGCACGCGAGCCCCTGCGTCTTGAAGCCGTGACCGGGCACGAAGCGCCGGATCCAGCGATTATCCTCGACGGTCTCGCCGCACAGCACGCGTAACTCGTCGCCCACCACCGTCATGCCCCAAGGCTTCCCAGGGGCGGGCGTCTCTTCCAAAACCGTCCACTGATGCGGCTCGATGGCGTACACGCGGCTCGTCTCCACGCTACCCATCCACAAGCGCTCGCCATCGAACGCAATCGACTGCGGACGCGGCGCCGGCGAGGGCAGCCGCATGACTTCTTTGATGTTCTGCACGCGCCGTGCTTCTGGACGGTTTTCGGACGTACCTTGGATACGCTCCCGCCATGAGAACCCGACTGTTGACCGGATGGGCAGTTGCCCCAGCTTGCGCCCTTCTCGCCGCTTGCGCCGGAGGACCCGGCCTGCGAGGTACGGGCGCGGCCGCGCTTCCGAGCACCGCAAGCGCACCTTCTAGCGTTTCACGCCGTGCGACCGCGCGCTTCTCCATAGAGATTCCGCGCCGACCCCGGCTGCACGAACGTCGGCCCGGCTTCGTCTCGCCGAATACCAAGAGCATGTCGTTCTCGATCGTGCCGAACGGCAGCGGCGTCGCACTAAAAAAGAACGTTAATCTCACACCGGCCAGCCCCGGCTGCTCGATCGTCGCCGGGTCCACCATCTGCAGGCTTACGTTCGCAATCGCTCCCGGCAGCTATCTCGCGACGATCGACACGTACGACGCGATCGACGAGGGCGGGAACATGGTCTCGCACGGTGAGAGACTTCCTTTGCAGATCGTCGCCGACCACGTAAACGCCGTTCCGCTCGTGCTCGGTGGAGTACCACACGCGCTCAGCGTCGTGCCGGGCGCCGGCATCATCACGGGAACGCAGTCCGCAGGATTCACCGTAGGCGGCGCCGCGCCGCTGATCGTCAATGCGACCGACGCCGACGGCAACACGATCGTCGGCGCCGGTACGCCGTACGCCGGTTCGGTGGTTTCCGGTAGCGGCTGGAACATCGCCTCCGCGCCGAACGCAGCCGCGCCCGATCAACTCCAGATCACTCCCGGAGCGGCCGGGTCCGCGGCCACGCTCAAAATCGCCGTCGCGTACGACGCCGCAACCTGCGCGTTGCCGGGCGTCGTGTGCAGCGTTACGTTCGCGGCGACGAGCCAACCGGTTCAATATCTCTTCGTCGCCGACTGCGAACGAACGTGCCACACCGGTTCCGACGTTCCCGACGCGGTCGACGTCTATGCGGCGCCGTACACGGGCGCGCCGATCGCAACGATTACGCAGGGCATGCATAACCCAGTTTCGGTTGCGGTGGACGCATCCGGCCGCCTCTTCGTCGCCAACTGCGCGCAATGCTTCGGAAGCGGAGTCGACACCGTGACCGTCTACGCGCCGCCGTATTCGAGTTCGAGCACCCCGGTTGCCACCCTCACCACGGGCGTCTTCCATCCGGAGAAACTCGCGCTCAACTCGGCGGGCGACCTCTTCGTGTGGAACTGCTTTCAAGGCTGCCGGTATGACGGCGCCGACACCATTACCCGCTACTCGGGAACGCTGAACGACGC
>DASYOE010000398.1:0-8361 GCA_036008105.1 Candidatus Lustribacter sp.
TGATCACCGGGCCGCCCGACGCGGCCGCGCTCGCGCGCTACCAGCGCGCGGGAAGCGAATTGCGTTTCGCCGGCGACTTGAGCGACGCGCATCTCGTCGCGGGGTATCGCGCGGCCATCGCGTACGTGCACCCGGCGCTGGTCGAAGGTTTCGGTCTGCCGATGCTCGAGGCGACGGTTGCCGGGACGCCGGTCGTCGCCAGCGGCACCGCGGTGCCGGCGCTCGTCGCGCCGTACGCGACGACGTTTGCGCCGCACGATACCTTGGCGTTGCGCGCCACCTTGACCGATCTGGTCGCCAATCCCGCGCCGTACCGGCGGCGTGCTGCCGAGGGGCGCGACGCCGTGCGCGCGTATACTTGGGACCGGTTTGCGGCCGCCACGGCCGCCGTCTATCGCGAGGTCGCCAATGGAACGAGTCGGGCGTAGGGTCGCCGCCGCGCTGGCCGCGTGCGCGCTCGCGTGCGCGCAGCCGGTATTTGCGGCCACGAAAAAGCCGGTGCGCGTCCAGCGGACGATCGCGATGGCGGTCAACGGTCAGGAACTGCCGCGCGATCCCTCGCCCCGCATCGTCGGCAAAGGCGGCGGCCGGCTGGTCGTGCCCGTCGTGCGTATCTACGGCGCGCTCGGCATCGGGGTGTCGCGCAGCGGCACGGCGATCACGGCCAGCGCGCCCGGCAAACGCATCGTCTTGCACATCGGCAGCGCCGACGCGACGATCGACGGCGTCCCGGTGCGGATGGAAGCACCGGCCATCAACATCGACGGCGCGACCTACGTGCCGTTGCGCTTCGTCGCCGAATCGCTCGGCGCGCAAGCGACGTTCAACGCGAAGGCCAATCGTGTCGAGGTCGTCTCCTCGCTCGTGGGCCGTAACCCGTCACTCGAACACGCGACCGGCGGCGGCGCCTCGCAGGTCATCGGCGCCGTGAGCGCGGTCGACCTGAATTCATCGCCGCAGACGTTGACCGTCGAGCGCGGCTCCGACGTGCGCACGGTAGCGATTACCTCGAACGCGCGAATCGAACTGCAAGACGTCGTCGCGCGCACGAGCACGCCGGGCGCGTTGACCGACGTGCACGTCGGCGATGCGGTGACCGTCATCCTGCTGCGCGACGGCCGGGTCGATTCGGTCGTCGCGCGCTATGCGTCACGCATCGGCACGATCGCGGCCGTCTCACCCAACCAGTTCGTGCTGAACACCGGCTTCATCGTGACGCCCGACCGGTCGACGACGATCTCGCTCAACGCCGAACCGGCCACGCTCGCCGATCTCAAGGTCGGTGACGCCGTCGTCGTGCGGTTGAATCCCGACACCAACGAAAAGCGCCAGATCATCGTGTCGCGCGCGGTGACCGCAACGGCGGCGCCGGCCGGCCCGGTCACGATCGCGTCGTTCGTCATCGACGCGCCGCACGCGCTGCGCTCGGGCGATGCGTTCACGCTGAACCTGCAAGGAACGCCGGGCGCTCGCGCGACCTTCGACATCGGCACGTACATCACGGGTCTGCCGATGAACGAGTCGCAGCCGGGGCTGTACACGGCGCGTTATACGATTCCGCCCAACGTCAACTTCGGCCAGACCAATGTCTACGCGCACCTCGTGAACGGCACCGATACGGCCCGGGCCGAAGCGCCGACGATGTTGGCGGTCTCGAGCACCCCGCCGCAGATCGTCGACATCGCGCCGCTCAACGGGCAAAGCGTCAACAACGACCGGCCGTCGATCTACGCGACGTTTCGCGCCCCGACCGGGGTCGGTATCAGCGCTTCGAGTGCGACGATCACCGTGAACGGGCTCGACGTGACGCCGTCGGCGACGCGCACCGGACAGTTCATCACCTATAGCCCCGGCAACTCGCTGCCGGACGGTCCCGTTTCGGTGCAGGTACGCGTCGCCGATGAAGCCGGCAACCTGCAAACGCGGGCGTGGTCGTTCACGATTCACACGCATTGAAACACGTCGTGCTGGCGCTCGCGCTGGTTGCGACGGCGCTCGGCGGGTGCGGTAACCTCGACCAAACCGGCAGCCAAGAACTCGTGATGGCGCGCGTCAAAGACGCGGTCGACCTCGACCCCTCGCATGCCACCGAAGGTCAATCGCTCAACGTCACCTCCGAAATCATGGAAGGCCTGGTCGAGTTCCGGCCCGGGACGTTCGACGTCATGGGCGCGCTGGCGCGTTCGTGGTCGGTGAGTCCCGACGGCACGCGTTGGACGTTCCACTTAAGGCCCGGGGCGAAGTTTTCCGACGGCACGCCGGTCGATGCGGCCGCGGTGAAGTTCAACTTCGATCGTTGGCGGCTGCAGCACGATCCCTACCATGGCGCGTTCAACTACGCGTACTGGGTGTCGGAGTTCGGCGGGTTTTCCGACGACCCGAAGAACCGCGGCGTCGTGCGCGACGTGATCGTCGACTCGCCGCTGCAAGTCACGTTCGTGCTCGCCGAACCATCGGGGACGTTTCTGCGCAACCTCGCGATGCAATCGTTCGCGATCGGCTCGCCCACGGCGATCAAACGCGACCCGCTGGCGTTCGAACAGCATCCGATCGGGTCCGGTCCCTACCTGTTGCGCGAGTGGTTGCGCGACGACCACATCACGCTCGACGCCAACCACGGCTACACCGGCCCGCTGCGCCGGCCGTCGATCCAAACGGTGGTGATCCGCGACATCCCCGATCAGGCGACCAGCGTGCTCTCGATTCAAAAGGGCGAGCTCTCGATGCTGACCGACGTGCGCTCCGACGATGCGGCGATGCTGGCCACCGAGCCCGCTATCGCGATCGTCCGCCAACCGTCGAACAACTTGGCCTACCTGGCGATGAACGTGGAGAAGAAGCCGTTCGGCAACGTGCTGGTGCGGCGCGCGGTCGCGCAGGCCATCGATATTCCGGCCATCATTCGTGCGCTGTACGGTCCGGGTACGGTCGAAGGCGACAACTGGACGCCGCCGGGCATGCTCGGGGAGAACTCGCACGTCAAAATTTGGCCGCGCAACGTGGCCGAGGCGAAGCGGCTCTTGGCGCAAGCCGGACTCCCGCACGGTTTCGCAACGACGCTGTACCTGCCCACGACGCCGCGGCCGTACATGCCCGATCCGCAGCGCTTGGCCGAAGCGATCCAAGCCGATCTCAAGGACGTCGGGATCATGGTGACGCTCGAGCCGCTCGAGTTCGGGGTGTTTTTGGCCAAGGTTCAGAACGGCGAGCATCCGATGTGTCTGATCGGCTGGAGCGGCGACAACGGCGATCCGGATAACTTCTACTACCCGCTGCTCGACCAAGACTCGGCGGTCAAACCGTTCGCGCAGAACTACGCGTTCTGGCGCGATCCGCAGTTCCACCGGCTGATGCTCGCCGGCCAGCGGTCGGTCAACGAAGCGCAGCGGCGGGCGATCTACCAGCAGGCGGCGCAACTCGTGCACGACCAAGTGCCGGCCATTCCGCTGCTGCATACGCCGGTGCCGCTGGCGCTGCGCACGTCGGTGCGGGGCTTCGTGCCCAGCCCCGACACCGAATACCACTTCGAACTGATGACCGCGGGGACGTGATGAGCGACGACTGTCTGTTCTGCAAGATCGTGCGCAAAGAGATCAACGCGAAGGAAGTGCTGCGCGACGAACACGTCGTCGCCTTTCACGATCTCAACCCGCAGGCGCCGGCGCACGTGCTGGTCGTACCGACCGTTCACGCCGCCGATCTGTCCGAGTTCGCCAAACAGGCCAGCCCGGCGGCCGCGGCCCGGTTGCTGTCGGCGGCGGCCGAGATCGGCAAGCGCTTGGGGCCGGACGGTTACCGGGTGGTGATGAACGAGGGCCGCGACGCCGGCCAGAGCGTCTTCCACCTCCACGCCCACGTCCTGGCCGGCCGCCCGCTGAGCTGGCCTCCGGGTTAGTTGACCTGGAGGGCCTTCCCTGGTAACGTTGGCGATTGGCCCCTGTCATCCCGAGCGCGCGTTCAGCGCGGTCGAGGGACGCGCCGGGCGAAGGGAGGGTTGTTCGTGGAAGTACGCATTGCACCAGGAGAGACGATCGAGAGCGCGTTGCGCCGATTCAAAAAGGCCACGCAGAAAGCCGGCGTCCTCGCCGAGGCGCGCAAGCACGAGCACTACGAAAAGCCTAGCGTTCGCCGCAAAAAGAAATCCGCCGCGGCCCGGAAACGCCGAGCGTAACGACAACCCCGAAGGCGTCTCGCGAGGCGCCTTCCTGATTTAGGAACAGACCTTTGAGCGTTAAAGACCAGATTTCCACCGATCTCAAAGAGGCGATGAAAGCGCGCGACCAGGTGCGTCTCGACACCCTGCGCAGCGCGCTGTCGGCGTTCACCTACAAGCGGGTCGAGGCCGGCCACGACCCGACCGACGACGAGCAGCTGGCGATCGTGCAGAAACTGGTCAAGCAGCGCAACGACTCGATCGGCGAGTTTACCAAGGCCGGGCGCACCGAACTCGTCGAAAAGGAGACGCGCGAGCGCGACATCCTGCAGCACTACTTGCCGGCGCAGAAATCGGCCGACGAAGTCCGGGCGATCGTCCGCAAGGCGATCGGCGAAATCCCGGCCGAAGGGCGCAATCAAGGGGCTGCGATGAAGGTGGTCATGCCGCAACTCAAAGGCTTGGCCGACGGCAACGTCGTGCGCCAAATCGTCACCGAGGAACTTGCCAACGCGTAACCATATGGCGCCCGCCGGGTAAAAGAGACCATGCTGGCCGAGCTCTTGCGGTTCGTGTCCGATCCCGCGGTCAGCGGGGTGCTGCTGGCGATTGGCTTCGCCGGGCTGCTGATCGAGATGCAGACGCTGCACCTCGTTGCCGGAGCGATCGGCGCCAGCGCGTTCGCGCTGTTCTTCGGCAGCCACATCTTCGTCGGGTCATCCGACAGCTTGCCGGCAGCCCTCGCCGCCATCGGCTTCGCCGGCGTTCTGCTCGAGTTGCACGTCGTGCCCGGACACGGCGTGCCCGGCATCGTCGGATTGTTCGCGCTCTTCGCGGCGATCATCTTGGCGTTCGGGTTCCCGGTCGCGTTCGTGGCCGCCCAGTCGATCGCGATCGCGATCGTGCTGACGATCGTGATCTTCGTCGTCGCCGCGCGCCTCTTTCCGCAGAACGCCTTCATGCGGCGCTTGGCATTCACCGGTATGCAGGGCAAGGAATACGTTGCAGCGCCCGATTATCGCGCGCTGATCGGCCAAGCCGGCTTCGCCACCTCGTATCTGCGCCCGGCCGGCTACGCGGCCATCAACGGCCAGAAGGTCGACGTTCTCACCGAAGGTGAGTTCGTTCCGGCCGGAACACCTCTCATCGTCACCCGAGTCGAAGGTGCGCGCGTTTTCGTGCGCCCGAGGAGCGAACCCATGCCTAAGAGTTGGAAGCGCCCGTGATCGGCATCGCATCGTTCTTCGCGCTCGGCATCATCGTCGTCGTTTTCGTCCTCCTGGTGTTGCTGCTGTACTACTTTCCGCTCGGGCTGTGGATTCGCACGCTGGCGGCCGGCGTACCGCTCTCGATCGGCGCGCTGATCCGCATGCGGGTGATCGGCGTCCCGGCCGGTCTGATCGTCGCCAATTTGGTTCGCTCGCGTAAATCCGGCTTGAACTTGACGGTCGACCAGCTGCAGTCGCACGTGCTCTCGGGCGGTAACGTCGAAAACGTCACGCTGGCGATGATCGCCGCGCAGCGCGCGCAGATTCCGCTCGAGTGGCAGCGCGCGGCGGCGATCGACCTGGCCGGCCGCAACGTGCTCGAAGCGCTGCAAACGTCGGTCGTGCCGAAGGTGATCGAAACGCCGGTCTTCCAAGGCGTCGCACAAAACGGCATCCAGCTCAACGTCAAAGCGCGCATCACCGTGCGCAGCAACCTCGACCGTTACGTCGGCGGCGCCGGTGAGCCGACGATCGTGGCGCGGGTCGGCGAGGGCGTCGTATCGGCCGTGGGCGCGGCCATCGATCACAAAGAAGTGCTCGAGTATCCGGACCGGATCTCCAAAGCGGTGCTGGCCAAAGGCCTCGATGCCGGCACGGCGTTCGAGATCGTCTCGATCGACATCGCCGACGTCGACGTCGGAAAAAACATCGGCGCCGAGTTGCAAACCTCGCAAGCCGAAGCCGATCGGCGCATCGCCCAAGCGAAGGCCGCCGAGCGGCAGTACGCGGCGCTTGCCGCCGAGCAAGAGATGAAGGCCGAGACGCAGCGCATGCGCGCGAAGGTCGTCGAAGCCGAAGCCACGGTTCCGATCGCGCTCGCCGATGCGTTCCGCAGCGGAAACCTCGGCGTGATGGACTACTACCGCATGAACAACATCAAGGCCGATACCGAGATGCGCGGCGCGATCGGCGCGAACATGGGCGACGCGCCGGTGGCCGACGTTCCGAAGTGAACGACATCTGGGGGAACCTGCTCCCGATCGCGGTCGCGGTGTTCTTCTTTGCGTCGCTCGTGCGGCGGCTGAGCCGCCGGGCCGAGCGTGTGCGTGCTCCGCGAGCCCCGGCTCCGGCGCCGCGCCCAGTGCGCCGGCGTCTGTCGGAGCCCGCGGCTCCCGCGCCGGTCACGGTGAGCGTCCGCGCGCCGATCGTGCCGGCGATGTCCGACATGCTCTCGGCCGAGGCGGCCGCGGCCTTTCCGGCGCTGGATCTCTCGCTCGGTGACATCGGCACGGCGCCCGGCGCCCCGAAGCGGCGCGCCCGGCGGGCGCTTGGAGGCCTCGCGATCGGTAGCCGCGGCTGGGGCGCGAACGCCATCGTGGCCGCCGAGGTGCTCGGAACGCCGGTCGGTCTGCGCTCCGGTGCCACTGTCGGGGTGCCGCACGCGTTCTAAGGGGTATTCCCCGCTGCCGAAGGAGCCCTGACTGCCCGGTATCACCATCGAGTCGACGTTCGCCCTCAACGGTCTCGACGACCATCTGCGGTTTTACGGACATCACGATCGCAACATCAGCGCGCTCGAGGCGCTGATCCCCGTCGTCGTCCGCGTCGACGGAGAAACGCTCCACCTCAGCGGCGATCGCGAGGCCGTGCGGCGCGCCGGCGACGTCCTTGATGCGATGCTGCAAGCGGCCCGCGCGGGTACCCACGTCACCCCCGACGACGTGGCGTTTTCGGCGCGCACGCTGGCTGCCGGAGAGATTCCGGCTACGCTCTTCGTCACCCAGCGCGGCAAAGAGATCCGGCCCAAGACGGCCGGTCAGCGCGCGTTCGTTGCGGGCATTGCCAAGAACACGCTGACCTTCGGCATCGGTCCGGCCGGAACGGGCAAGACGTTTCTGGCCATCGTGATGGCCGTGCGCGCGCTCAAGGAGCGTGAGGTATCGCGCATCGTGCTGTCGCGACCGGCGGTCGAGGCGGGTGAGAAGCTCGGGTTTCTACCCGGCGATCTCAAAGAAAAGGTCGATCCGTATCTGCGCCCGCTCTACGACGCGCTCGGCGAGGCGCTCGACGACGCAACGGTAGCGAAGTATCTCGAGCGCGGCGTGATCGAAGTGGCGCCGTTGGCCTACATGCGCGGCCGCACGCTTTCCGACGCGTACGTCATTCTCGACGAAGCGCAAAACGCGTCGCGCGAGCAGCTCAAGATGTTCCTGACGCGCTTGGGAGCGGGGTCGAAGATGATCGTCAGCGGCGACGTCACGCAAATCGATTTGCCGCGCGGCGCGCAGAGCGGGTTGGTCGAAGCCGAGAAGCTCTTCGCCGGCATCGACGGCGTCGCGATCGTGCGGATGAACGAGTCGGACATCGTGCGTCATCCGCTCGTCGCGAAACTCGTTGCCGCGTATCAGCGCGCCGGAGACGCGTAACCCATTCCGGTCTACTTTGCCAACCGGACGCGCGGCACGGGGCTGCGCGCGGCCGCGTTACGGGCCACGCTCGAACGGCTGCTGGCCGAGGTCGACGCGCGCGACGCGAGCGTTTCGCTGAGCCTGGTGCGCGATGCGGAGATTCGCGAGCTCAATCGCGCGCACCGGCGGAAGGACGCGGCTACCGACGTGCTGAGTTTCCCGCTCTACGCGCCGGACGCGTTCGAACGCAACGGGCGCACGCACTGGCGCGCGCCGCAAACGGCAGGCGAACGGATGCTCGGCGACATCGTCATCTCGGTCGACACGGCCCAAGCGCAGGCCGCGGCGTACGACGCGCCGCTGGCGCGGGAGGTGGAGCGGCTGTTGATCCACGGCGTGCTCCACCTGTGTGGACACGATCACGAAAAAGCCGGCGAGCGGCGGCAAATGGAACGTGAAGAACGGCGGCTTGCCGAAGCCATCGGGATGCCGTGGCCCTACCTATGACCGATCCCGTCCCGCGCGAGCCGCCGGTCGTACAAGACGTGCGCGAGCACGTGTTCTGGCGTTCCTTCCACCACGCGTTCGAAGG
>DASYOE010000399.1:0-22353 GCA_036008105.1 Candidatus Lustribacter sp.
TACAGGTTGGCTTTGGAAAACGCGCGCAGGACGCGCAACCCGAGCGCACGATCGGTGCGGCCAAGGCGCGCGCCGTACATCATCACCGCTTGCACGTAGCCCGGCATCAGCGTCGAGAGGTTGGCCACTTTGACTGCGATGCCCTGATCGGTCAACATCGTCGCGTACGGATCGATCGCCGCGGCGATATCGATCGCGTGATTCTTCAGCGCGGCGACCATATCGGGCAACGGCATGTCGACGATGTTCACGTCTTCGACCGTCAGGTTCACCCGGCGCAGGTAGGCGTTGGCGAAGAGCTCGGTCATCTGCCCGTGCGCGGTGATGGCGACCGTCAGCCCTTTCGCGTCTTTGGGCTTGAACGTTCCGAACGGCGCCAGATCCTTGCGCACCATGATGAACGCCGAGTCGGTCGACGGAACGTCTTTTCCGGTCGCCCAGTAGTCGGCCACGATGGTGGCGTTCACGCCGAGCGCCATCGCGTTGAAGAGCGCCGCCCCGGGCGAGGTCGTCGCGACGTCGATTTGCCCGGTCGAGAGCGCGGGCACCAGTTCGGCACCCGAACGGAAGAACACCGGTTTGACGTCGATCCCCTCGTCGGCGAAATAGCCCTGATCCATGCCGATGAAGAGCCCCGTCGGCAAACGCAACATGCCGACGTTGACCGTGTCGGCGGCGAACGCACGATTCGGCGCGAACGCGATGCCCGCCGCTGCCAGTCCGCTTCGTGCGAGAAGCTGCCGGCGGCGCATCAGCGCGCGCCCTTTACGAAGCTGTTGTCGACCGCCGCTTTCAGATCGGGGACTTTCTTCACGAGGCCCTGGGCGACGTATTGCGTCATCTGCCAGCGCAGCGCGTACGGCCCATCGACGTCGACGGATAAGTCGGCCGGGCCGGCCGGCAACCCGGTTTCCTCATACACCGACGGATCGTCGAGCGGAATGTACTTTTGGTAGATCCGGGCGATCTCGCTGCGCCCGCTGCGGGTGGCGAGGTTGCGCAGTAAAAACGTATTGGCCCGCGCGTAGGCGCGCATGAAGCGTACCCCGATGTCGCGCCGCTGCGTGACGATGCGGTTGCCGTACATCAGGACCGCTTGCACGTAGCCCGGCATTAAGGTCGTGATGCCGGCCGCCTTCACGCTCGCGCCGCTGCGCGCACCGAGCGTCGGGTACGGCTCGATCGACGAAGCCAGGTCGATCGCGTGATTGCGCATCGCCGCTTCCATTTCGGGAAACGGGAGCTCGACGACGTGCACGTCGGCGAGGCTGAGGCCGCCGCTCTGCAAGTACGCGGCGGCGAACAGTTCCGTCATCTGGCCGTGCGCGGTTATCGCGAAGGTCAAGCCCTTCGCGTCGCGCGGTTTGAACGCGCCGCCGGTATCGAGATCCTTGCGGACGTCGATGAAGGCGTAGTCGTTGGAGCCGGCGACCCGTGGCGCGACCCAGGGGTCGGCCACGATGCGCGCGTCGACGCCGATCGCGAGCGCGTTGAAGAGCGACGCCCCGGGCGAGGCGAGCGCCACGTCGATCTTGCCGGTAGCGAGCTCGGGTACGATCTCGGCGCCGTTCTGCGAGAACACCGGCGTCACGTTCAGGCCTTCAGCGGCAAAGAAGCCTTGATCGAGCGCGATGAACACCGCCGTCGGCAGCCGGACCATCCCGATGCTGACGTCATCCGCAGCACACGCGGGCGGCCGCAAGAACGTCAACAGCACGAGCAGCGCCGCGGAGAAGACGAGACTACGCAAATTCCATCCGTTCCTTGTAATCGTTCTCGATCGCAGTGCGGAAGTTCGTCAGGAGTTGTTCGAGCGTTCCCTGTGCGATGCGCACGCCGATCACCGCATCGAAGAGCTGACCGGCCACACCGCCCGGGACGTCGTACGTTCCGGCCAGCGAGAGCGTGCAGGTCTTGGGGCCGGTTGCGGTCGCATGGAGCGTTCCGCAGAAGCTCGGAAACAGGCTGGCATCCGGTTCCCAGCAGATGTTCAACTCCGCCGGTTCGTCGCCGGGCTTGGGAATGTATTCGACCTTCACGGTCACATCGCGTTCGAGCGTGAGCCCCGCGAGTTGCGTGACCGTATATTTCATCGGCAGCGTCGACGCTCCGTCGGCGCCCGCGCCCATGTCGGTCACGTATGTATTGAGGAACGCCAGCGCGAAGCCGCTGGGCGCTTTTACGGGAACGGATGCTGATAACTCACGCACGGCCCTGAATCGTTGGGCATGCGGCAGGCCGGTCCTACCACCCCCGCCAAAGGGCGCGCCTCTATGAGTGCCGCAGTCGCCGTCGCCAAGCCGTTTTTCCGGGCCGACCACGTCGGCAGCTTGCTCCGGCCGCCCGAGGTGATCGCTGCCCGCGCCGCGCTCGAACGCGGCGCCATCGACGCCGGCCGCTTACGTGAAATCGAGGACGCGGCGATTCGCGACGCGGTCGCGGGTCAGGAGCGGGTGGGCCTCGAGGTCGTCACCGACGGCGAGTTCCGGCGCGAAAACTGGTACGCGGACTTCATCGGCCGGCTCGGCGGCGTGGAGATTCGCGCGGCCGAAGCGAACCCGGCGTTCGCGCATGATGCCGGGAACACGGTGCACTACGTTCCCAAGAGCGTGGTCACCGTCGCGCCGCTGCGGCGTCCCGAACCGATCGCGGTCCGCGACTTCGCGTTTCTCGCCGGGACGACCACACGCACGGCCAAGATCACGCTGCCCTCACCCTCGCGCTTGCATTTTCACGGCGGCCGGCGCGTCGTGTCGAGCACGGTGTACCCCGAGATCGAAGCGTTCTTCGCCGACGTCGTGCGCGCGTATCGCGCGGAGATCGCCGACCTCGAAGCGGCCGGCTGCCGCTACATCCAAATCGACGATCCGCTCTTCTCCTACTTCATCTCCGACCGCATGCGGGCCGAGATCGTCGCTGACGGTGACGTTCCCGAGGAACGGCTGGAACGCTACGTCCGGCTCATCAACGACTGCATCGCCGCGCGGCGCGCCGAAACGGCGATCGGGATCCACGTCTGCCGCGGCAACGCCCGCTCGGCCTGGATCGCCGAAGGCGGGTACGAGCGGATCGCCGAGCGACTTTTCGGCGGATTGCTGTGCGACCACTTCCTGCTCGAGTACGACGACGACCGCTCGGGCGACTTCGAACCGTTGCGCTTCATGCCGGCCGGCAAGCGCGTGGTGCTGGGCCTCGTGACCTCGAAGCGCGGCACGCTCGAAGATCCCGAGACGCTCGTGCGGCGCGTTGACGAGGCGACCAAATATATCGCGCTCGGGGACCTCGCGATCAGCCCGCAGTGCGGGTTCGCCAGCATCGTCGAGGGCAACATCATCACGCCGGACGACCAATGGGCAAAGCTGCGCCTGGTCGTCGAAACCTCACGTCGCATTTGGGAATCTAGCTGAGCATGGACACCCTCGCGATTCTCGTCGGCGGCGGTCCGGCGCCCGGCATCAACGGCGTGATCGCATCCGCGGCGATCGAGGCGATCAACAACGGGCTGCGCGTGATCGGTCTCTACGACGGGTACCGGCACATCGCGCAGGGCGATATTTCCAAAGTGCGCGAGCTGACGCTGGCCGACGTGTCGCGCATCCACTTCACCGGCGGCTCCATCTTGCGGACCTCGCGCACGAATCCGGCCAAAGATCAGGCGACGCTCGAACGCTGCTTGCGGTCGCTGCGCCAGCTCGGCGTGCGCTATCTCATCTGTATCGGCGGCGACGACACGACGTACGGGGCGACGCGGATCGCCGAGCTGACGCACGGCGCGATCGGCGTGGCGACCGTCCCCAAGACGATCGACAACGACCTCCCGTTGCCGGACAACGCGCCGACCTTCGGCTTCGAAACCGCCCGCGCGGTCGGCACCAACATCGTCGAGAGTTTGATGGAAGACGCGCGCACGACCGCGCGCTGGTATCTGTGCGTGAGCATGGGCCGCAAGTCGGGCTCGCTGGCGCTCGGGATGTGCAAGGCCGCCGGCGCGACGCTGGCGGTGATCCCCGAAGAATTTTCCGACGATGTGTTCGACCTGCGGCTGGTCGTCGACACGATCGTCGGTTCCATCGTCAAGCGCCGCGCCTGGGGACAGGATCACGGCGTGGCCGTCGTCGCCGAAGGGATCGCCGAACGGCTGACCGAGGCGGAGATCGAGCACTTCGACGGCGTCACGCGCGATGCATACGGTCACGTGCGGCTGGCCGACGTTCCGCTCGGCGCGGTGTTACGCGACGCCGTGCGCAAGCGGCTCGACGAGATCGGCGTCGACATGACGGTCGTCAACAAGGATATCGGCTACGAGCTACGGTGCGCGAAGCCGGTACCGTTCGACGTCGACTACACCCGCACGCTCGGGTACGGCGCCGTGCGCTATCTATTGACCGGCGGCAGCGGGGCGCTGATCGCCCTCACCGGCGGCCGCGTCACGCCGGTGACGCTGGCCGATCTGCAAGATCCCGATACCGGGCGTGTCCGCGTGCGCATGGTCGACGTGACGACCGAGGCGTACGAGGTCGCGCGCTCGTACATGATCCGGCTCGAGCCCGGCGACCTCAGCGAGCCGAAGCTGTCGCAATTCGCCGCGCAGACCAACCTCTCACCGGAGGCGTTCGCCGAATCGTTCGGCGGCGTCTGCGTGCGCGCTTAGTGCGTGTGGGCGCAGGCCTCGGATTGCTGTTTGTGCGTCGTCGCGTTGGCGACGCTGCCGCCGCCCTTGGTAATCGGAATTGAAATGATGGTCGCCGCCTGCGCGTGCCCGTTGACCGGGTTGACCGTCGTCGCCGCGCGGTTTGCGCCGGGGCCGCTCACGCAGCCCTGACCGCTCATCGGGTGCGTCTTCTCACTCCCGGGGTTGTGGAACGTCGTGGCGGAGTGAAGTCTCGTCGACATCGGCGCCGGCGGCGGCGTCGCGGCAACCGTGAGGAAAACGGCGAGCAGCGCGGCGAGGTATTTCATCGGAAGACAACGGTTCGCGGACCGTTGGGCAGGACCCGCTGCGCCACGTGGAACTTCACCGCCCGGGAGAGCACCATGCATTCGATGTCGCGCCCGATGGCCACGAAATCGGCGACCGCGGAGGCGTGATCGACCCGCTCGACATCCTGCTCGATGATCGGGCCTTCGTCCAGATCGCTGGTCACGTAGTGCGCCGTGGCGCCGATGAGCTTCACGCCGCGGGCATACGCTTGCGCGTACGGGTTGGCGCCTTTGAAGCTGGGCAGAAACGAGTGGTGGATGTTGATCGCGCGGCCGGCTAGGGCCCGGCAGGTCGGGTCGGAGAGGATGCGCATGTAGCGCGCCAGGACGACCAAATCGATGCGCTCCTGCGCGACGATCTCGAGCAGCCGCGCTTCGGCCGCGTCAGCCGTCGCCGGCGACACCGGAACGTAGTGGAACGGGATGCCGTACGAGGCGGCGAGGCCGGCAAAGTCTTCGTGGTTGGAAATGATGGCCGGAATCTCAACGCGTAAGTCGCCCGAGCCGTAGCGATAGAGCAGGTCGTTGAGGCAATGCCCGTGGCGCGACACCATGATCGCCAGACGCTGCTTCACGGCCTGATCGCGGATCTCGAACGTCATGCCGAAGCGCTGTGCGATCGGCGCGAATGCCGCACGCAGGCCGGCAGTCTCCGGGCACGTGAAGGCGACGCGCATGAAAAAGCGGCGCGTGTCCGGATCGCCGAACTGCGCGCTATCGACGATGTTGCAACCGTGCTCGACGAGAACTCCCGATACGGCGTGCACGATCCCGAGCGTGTCTTCGCACGAGAGCGTCAGCACAAAATCGGCGTTCATCCGGGAGTACCTCCAGCCAGCAGGGTCAGCGCGCGGTCGAGCTGCGGATCGTGGCCGGGAACGCCGGGCTGCGATCCGGCCGGTTCCTCGACCACCACGTCGGGATCGAGACCGATGTGGTCGATAAAGCGTCCGCCGGCCGTATAGTAGCGCGCCGTCGAAAGTTTGATCGCCGAGCCGTCGGGCAGCGCGAACATCGTTTGCGCGACACCCTTTCCGAACGTGCGCGTTCCGACGAGCGTGCCGGCGTGACGATCTTGGATCGCGCCGGCGACCAGTTCCGCCCCCGACGCCGAGTCGCGATCGACGAGCACGACCAGCGGCAACGGCGGTACCGCATCGCCGTCGGCCGGCGACACGCGGCGCTGACCGTCGCGTCCTTCGTTCGCCACGATCGGCCCCGTTGCGATAAACGCCGATGCCACGTGCACCGCGGCGCTCTCGTAGCCGCCGCCGTTGCCGCGCAAGTCGAAGATGTAGGCGCGCGCACCTTGTGCGGCGAGCGCGACCAGCGCCGCGCGAACCTTCGTGCCCGCATCCTGCGCGAACGAGCGCAGCGCCACATAGCCGACGTTGCCCGGCAGCATGCGTTGGGTGACGTCGGGCGGCGTAATCGCGGCGCGCACGATCGCCAGCGGCGCGTCGAGCGGGGTGCCGTTACGCACGATCGACACGCGAACCGTCGTGCCGGCCTTACCGCGCAGCATCGCCTCGATGTGCGTGTCGTCGAGGCCGGTGAGGCTGGTGCCGTCCACGGCGACGATCGTGTCACCCGCCTGCACGCCGGCTTTCGCCGCGGGGCTACCGTCGAAGACGGAATCCGCCCGCCACGTTTGTTTGGCATTGTCGAATGCGAGCGTGACGCCGATGCCGCCGAACGCCGTTCCGTCGATCGCCGCGCTGAACGCTTTCACTTCCTTGGCCGTGAAGAAGACCGAGTACGGGTCGTGCAGCGCCGCGACCTCGCCGCGAATCGCCGCGTAGACGAGCGCCAGCGGGTCGACGCGCGAACCGTAGTGCGCGATCGCGAGGCCGATCTGCTGTTCGATCGCCGGGACCGCGCCTCGCCCGTCGGGCCGCGCGTGCATGATCGCGACCTGCGGATTGGGGATGCCGCGCGACCGCAAGTACGCGACGAGCCCGACCCGCGCGCCGTCCAGCAACTGCTGCGGCGCGACCGGGTGCTGATACTGATCGGCGACGACGTTGTAGCCGAACTCCGTCTCGATGAGGTCGAGCAAGCTGACGTTCGGCGTCGCGGCGGTGAGCGTGAACGCGGCGAGCATCGCAAGCAACCGGGCGGGCGGGATCATTCGGACCTTCATACTACGGGGAACGTTCGTACACATCGATTCCGTCCTCCGCTCGCACGAGCTTGTAGGCCGGGTGGTCCGCCACGTAGCGCGTGAGGATCGGCACGAAATACGAGACCGGGCGGGTGGAGTCGATCACGACGAACTGCGGGGTTCCCCGGAGACCCTCCACCGCGTTCGGATAGAAGCCGAGATGCGAATACGCTTCCTCGTAGGTCGCTATCGTCGCGGTGCGCGGCAAGCCGGCCAGGACGGCACCCAGCGTGCGATCGTGCGCGTTCGGCACGTGCAGCCGCACGCGCCAGTGCGTGGGGCTCGCCAAGGTGAGCTGCAGAACGCAGAGGATCAGCGAAGCCGCGAGCAGCCGTTGCGCGCGGACCGGGGGGTCGACGCCGGCCATGCCGTACGCATAGGCCGCCAACACGTACCCGATCCACACGCCGGCGTAGTGCGTCCCGTTGGTGAAGAGTATCGTGTAAGGCGACGCAAGCAGCTCGATAAACGGCACCGCTGCCAGCCACAGAAACGGCGAACGGAACGGCACGAACAACAGCGGCAAAAAGACTTGGATGAGGTACATGACGCGAATCGGCGAGTACCACGGCGCAACATCGACGCTCGCGTGCGCCCAATCGTAGAAATGCGTTCCGGTCCACGTACCGCCGGCCAGCGGCTGCAGCACGGCGAAGTAGAGCGCGAGCGTCATCACCGATGCGGCGGCGACGGCCAGACCGCTCGCCAGCAACTGCCGCTCGTGCCGGTGGCGCCAGGCCAAAAAGAGTCCGGTCAACGTGAGAAAGATGGCCTGGTCTTCTTTGATACTCAGCGCGACCAGCGCGGCGACGGCGATGATCGTGACCTTGCGCGCTTCGAAACCGTAGAGGAGCCACACGGTCGCGGCCGGAGCAAACACCGTTTCGAACGGATCGCCGAAGATCAAGCCGGCGAGCGCCGGATACACGAACGCAACGCACGCGACGCCCACAGCGCGCCGTTCGGGCATCAGTCGCCGCGCGAGGAAGAACACCCCCACGCCGGTGAGCGCTCCGGCCACCGCGGGCGCAACAATCAGCGGAAGTACGGTTTGAAACGGATCCATCAACGGCTGGAAGAGCGCGTAGATCGGTGAAAAGTGGACCCCGAAGTGATTCCCGCCCTCTTCCATGTTGTGATAGGCCGGGAAACCGCTCGCGATCGACTGCACGAAGATCGCGAAGTCGCCGTTGGCGTTGTAGGACACCCATTTCCACCAGTCGAGAAACGAAAAAAGCGCCGCCCAGCCGGCACCCGCCAGCCAGATCTTGCGCGCCGCCGTCACGACTGCGCTGAGCGCTTCAGGACGGCCAGGGTTTCCTCAGCGCAGCGTTCCCACGTAAACGTTGCCGCGCGCGCCACTCCGGCGGCCGCGAGTCGCGCTCGTTCGCCGTCGTCTTCAAGCACGCGCGCCAATGTCGCGCTCCAAGTGTCGATGTCGAGCGGGTCGTCGACCCACGCGCACGCGTCGCCGCCGACCTCTTCCAGCGACGGCGTTCGGGACGCGATGACCGGCGTGCCGCACGCCATCGCTTCGAGCAGCGGCAGCCCGAAGCACTCGTAGAGCGAAGGCACCGCAACCGCGCGCGCGCCGCGGTACCAGCGCGCCAGCTCGGCCGGCTCGACCACGCCGAGCGCGTGGACACGCTCGTCGGGCTGCGGCCCGCTGCCGGCAATAACGAGCGCGACCTCCGCCTGCGGAAACGCGCGCGTATGCGCGGCCAGCAACGTCGGCAGGTTCTTGAACGGTTCGAGCGTGCCGACGAACAGCACGTACGGCCGTTTGTCCGGCAGCACGTTCGCCTCACCCTCGGGCGCGAACACGGCGTGGTCGACGCCCAGATACGTCACCGTCTGCTTTTCGGCCGGGATTTTGAGAAAGCGTTCGATCTCGCTGACCGTATAGCGCGAGTTTGCGAGAAACAACTTCCCGGTCGCCGCGGACCGCAACCACGGATCCTGTTCGTTTTTGCGCTTGCGTTCGTCGGGCGCCGGGAACCGGAAGGGCACCGCGTCGTGAAACGTCACGACCGATGGAACGCGCGACGCGAAAAACGTCCCGTTCCACGGGTGCCACGAGACATCGGCACCGCGCGGAGCATGCATGCCGAAGTGTCCCTGCTGGACCAGCGTAACGAACACGTCATCGCGCCGGGCAAAATTTCGCAACACGGCGCGCACGTAGCGCGCGATGCCGCGCCAGTCGGTGGCCAGGTCGCGCGCGTCGACCGCCACGTGCAGCGGAGCGTTCACGCGGCGTTCCGCAAGACGTCGAGCGTGAGTTGCGCGCAGCGTTCCCACGTGAACGTCGCCGCCTGCGCCGGCCCGCGCGCACCGAGTGCGGCAAGATCCTCCGGCGAACGCGTGAGGCGCCGGAACGTGAACGCCCATTCGTCAACGGCGTCGGGGTCGTCGATCCACGCCGGCACGTCGCCCCCAACCTCCGGCAGCGCGGCCACGCGCGATGCAACGGCCGGCGCACCGCACGCCATTGCCTCTAGTAACGGCAAACCAAACCCCTCATCGAGCGACGGAACAGCGACAAACATCGCACCGCGATAGAATCTCGCTAAGTCTTCGTCGGACGGCGCGTCGATGACTACCGCGCCCGGCGGCACCAGTTCGGGCTTACGCGTGAACGCCAGCGCAACGTCGGCGGTCGGGAAAGCCGCTTGCCACGCCGCCACCAGGGTGCGGACGTTCTTGCGCATGTCGTGCGCGCCCACGTGGAGGACGTAGGGGCGCCCGTCGGGCAACACGCCGCGCTCGCCGGCGGCAACGAACGGCGCGGTCACGCCGAGCGGAGCGACGGCGACCCGTTCCGGCGGCACCTTGAGCCGCAGGGCGATCTCGCTCGCCATGAAACGCGAATCCGCCAGGATCGTCCGCGCGCGCGCAACGGTGCGGCGGAGCGGCGCCTGTTCCCGCTCGCGCACGCTGAAGCCCTCGGCCGGAAAGAGGTAGGGCACGACGTCGTGTACGGTCGTCACGCACGGCAGCGACGTGGGCAAATCGGTTCCGTTGGATGGACTCCACAACACCGCCGCCCCGGCCGGGATCGCCGCGACGACGCTGCTGCGATCGACCCCGAGCGCCGCCGCGATGCGGCGCCGCGGCGCCAGCAAACCCGGTGCGACGAACGACAGTGTCAGGCCGGGCTCGCGCAGCAGCTGCGCGCTCAGCGCGCGGGTGTAGCGTCCGATCCCGCGCTGATCGAGGACGGCGAAACGCGCGTCGACCGCAACGTGCAACGGTGTCAGTGCGCCGCCAGGGCGTGCTGCCACGCGATCGGTACGGCGTCTTTCGAACCGGCGATCGAACCGAACCGGACCGTCGCCGCATCGCGGTTGCGCAACCGGCGCGAGACGCCGGCCGGAATCCAGGCCAGGTCGCGCGCGCCGAGGCGCAGCGAGCTCGCGTGGCCCGCGGCATCGATCGTTTCGACATCGAGCGCGCCGTCCAGCACCATCAGGGCTTCTTCATACGCGAGCGCGTAGGGCGGTGTCGCCGCGCCGCGCGTCAGCGTGTCGACGGCATACGTAAAGTGCGTCGGCGTGACGAGCCCGCCGGCGGCGGCGGCCATCACGTACGGCGACGCGCTAAAGGTGCCGCCTTCGACTTCCGCCGCATGCGGTGCGACCGCCGATGCGCGGGCCAGATAACGTTCCACTTCGCGCATGTACTCCGCACGTTTCTCCGGTGCGGCCGGGCGCAATGGGCTCACCGCATGCTCGGCCGGATGATCGGTGTACGTCGGATTCATCGGCGCCGCGGTTGCGACCATGATCTGCATGACGCAGTCCTCGGTGCCGTCGTTGCGAAAGCCGTGCGGCCGGCTCGTCGGATTCAGCACCGCATCGCCGGGGCCGACGATGAAGTCGACGACCTCGTCGCCGAACTGCCACGACATCGTCAAGCGCCCGCGATGAACGAAGAACAACTCTTCGATCTTGTGGTGGTGCGTCGACGCCTTGCGGCCCGGTTCTTGAAAGATCAGGCTGCAGGTGAACGCGCCCGGCGGCAGCGTGCTGCGATCGTCCGATTTCGGCGAGCCGCCGGCACCGACGTAGCGCATCTGCGCCCGCTCGAGTTCGGGATAACCGGCGTTGGCGGGGAACGCGTCCCAGTCCCAGCTCTTGTCGAGGTAGCGCCCGACCCGGATTCCCGAATCGACGGCAGGATTGGACACGGCGATCTCCCTTAGCGCAGCGAACTCGAACCAAGTATAACATGAAGAATTCTCGTCGGAAAACACTGTTTTATATGGAAAACACTAGTGCCGGTCCGACGTTGCTCTTGCTTCACGGCATCGGTTCGTCCGCCACCTCGTGGCAGCGGCAGTTCGAACGGCTAGGCGGCGACCACGCGCTCATCGCACCGGATCTGCGCGGCTACGGTGACTCGCCGGACCCGGCCGGTGCGCCCTCACTCGATGCGGTCGCCGACGACCTGGCGGCGTTGCTGTCCGGGCCGGCGCACGTCATCGGCGTTTCGTTCGGCGCGCTCGCGGCGCTGGCGCTCGCGCGCCGGCATCCCCAGCTCGTGCGCTCGCTGGTGCTTTCCGACACGACCCTCGGCCGCGCTATGCTCGCGCCCGACGAACTCCACCGTTGGGTCGAGGGCCGCTACGCGCTGGCGGCCGACCTGCAGGTGCGCGCCGCCGACCGCGCGCGCGAAATCGCCGCCCCCGGCGCGCCCGACGACGTGGTGACGGAGATCGCGCAGAACATGCGACGCGCGCGTCCGGCCGGATATCGCTACGTCACGGACATTATCGCCGCAACCGATGCGCTGCCGTGGCTAGCGAGCATCGACGTGCCGACGCTGGTCGTGTGCGGCGAACACGACACGGTCGTGGGAACGGCGCTCTCCAAGACGATAGCCGAACGCATTCCGCACGCACGGCTCGTGACGATTCCGGGTGCGGGACATCAACCGAACGTCGAACGGCCCGACGCGTTCGCAGCGGCCGTGCGCACGTTCGTCGCGGGTGTGGAGCGCGCCGCGTGAGCGAACGCTGCGTCGCCGTCGTCACCGGGGCCGGTCGGGGACTGGGTCGCGCGATCGCCGACCGGCTCGCCGCCGGCGGCCGGCACGTCGTGATTGCCGAACTCGACGCGAAGCTGGGCGCCGAAGCCGCTGCCACGATTACCGCCGGGGGCGGTGTTGCATCGTTCGTGCATACCGATATCGCCGATGCCGCATCACTGGCGGCCCTCGCGCAACACGCGTCCGCTTGCGGGCGCATCGACGCCCTGGTCAACAACGCGGCGATTGCGAACTCGGTCGGCGGTAAAGCATACGACGCGATCCCGGAGTCCGAATGGGAGCGTCTTTTCCGCGTGAACGTCAAGGGCACGTGGCTGGCGTGCAAGCAGTTCGGCCCAATGCTCGTCGCCGGCGGCGGCGGCGCCATCGTGAACATCGCCTCCGACACGGCGCTGTGGGGCGCGACGCTGTTGCTCCACTACGTTGCCACGAAGGGTGCAATCATCGCGATGACGCGCTCGCTGGCGGCGGAACTCGGACCGCAGCACGTCACCGTGAACGCCGTTGCGCCGGGATTGATCGAGGTCGAAGCAACGGCCGGCGTCCCCGAGTCGCGCTGGAACGACTATCGCAGCCGGCGGGCGCTCGCGCGCGACCAAACGCCCGGCGACGTGGCGGGCGCGGTGGCATTTCTTTGCTCGCCCGCGGCAGCGTACGTCACCGGGCAAACGCTCGTCGTCGACGGCGGGATGGTGATGCACTAATGCCGGGCAACGTCGACGCGATCTTGTTCGGCACCGGCTTCGTGGTCGGGGCGGCCTGCGCGATCATGCTCGGCAACTCGCTGGCGCAGGAGTACGACCGCCGCATCATCGTGCCCGCGACCATCGCCTGCGCGCTGCTCTTCGGCGGCATCCTCGGCTGGTCGCTCAACTACTTCTTCCACTTCGCGCAGCAATCCGGACCCTAACGTCGAAAATGTTGCGGCGATGCTAACCGAAGAACGCAACCGGCTACTGGGTCAGGTTGGGGCCGGGACCCCGATGGGCGAGCTCATCCGGCGCTATTGGATGCCGATCGCGGGCGTGAGCGAGCTCGAGCGGACGCCGGTCAAAGCGGTGCGCGTGATGGGCGAGGACTTGGTCCTCTACCGCGACCTCGGCGGGAACTTCGGACTCGTCGACCGCCATTGCCCGCACCGGCGCGCGGATCTCTCGTACGGCTTTGTCGAGGAGTGCGGGCTGCGCTGCAACTATCACGGCTGGCTCTACGACCACACCGGCCGCACGCTGGAACAGCCGTTCGAAGACGTCGCCAATCCCGATGCACATTACCGCGACAAGGTTCGCATCAAAGCGTATCCCCTCGAAGCGAAAGCCGGTATCCTGTGGGCGTATCTCGGTCCGCAACCCGCGCCGCTCGTTCCCAACTGGGAGCCGTTCCTGTGGGAGAACGGGTTCGCGCAGGTCGTGATCTCCGAGATCCCGTGTAACTGGTTCCAGTGTCAGGAAAACTCGATCGATCCCGTCCACTTCGAGTGGATGCACCGCAATTGGTCGATCCGCTTACGCGGTGAAACCGGGCCGTACGCGCCGCGCCACCTCAAGGTCGCCTTCGACGAGTTCGAATGGGGACACACCTATCGCCGCGTGACCGAAGATGCCGGGGAAGACGATCCGCTCTGGACCGTCGGCCGCGTCTGCTTGTGGCCGAACGCATTGTTCACCGGCAGCCACTTCGAGTGGCGCGTGCCGATCGACGACGCCAACACGCTCAGCGTAACGTGGCACTTCAGCCGCGTTCCGAACGAACGCGAACCGTACGTCCAGGGAACGGTCCCGACGTGGCACGGCCCGATCAAAGACGCGCTCACCGGCAAGTGGATCACGAGCCACGTCATGAACCAAGATTTCGTTGCCTGGCTCGGCCAGGGCACGATCGCGGATCGCACGCAGGAGCATCTCGGAACCAGCGACCGCGGCGTCATCATGATCCGCAAGCGCTATCTCGACGACATCGACGCGATGGCGCGCGGTGAGGATCCGAAAGCCGTCGTGCGCGATCCCGCGGTCAACCGGCGCATCGACCTGCCGATCGTCAACAAGCACATCTTCATCGACGGGCTACCGGAAAGCGCCTACGTTAACAAGGTCAACAGCGCGGTCGCGCGCAGCTACATCTTCCAGGTCGGCCAGCCCGACGAAGTGCGTCAGGCGTGGGAAGACGCGATGGGTTTCGAGCGCGAGGAACCGTCCGGCGGCGTGCTCGAGATCCTATCGGGAGCGCGCCGGACCTAAGAACGAACTAGTTCCAGCTGGCGAAGATCATTCCGTGGCCGGTGCCGGCTTCGGAGCGGTAGCACGGGACGTAGTCGATGATGTCCATCTTGCGACCGTAATCATTCATCGCGGCGACCATCGGGTACCAGCTCTTCGTCTCGCACGTGTTGCCCCAGAACCAGGATTCCGGGAACTTGAGCAGCGCTTCTTCATCGCCGTTCTTCATGGCCGCCATCACCGCATGATCGAAATCTTCGTCGATCGTGAAGTGGCTGAAGCCGCCGGACGAAAAGATCGCGATGTTCAAGTCGTCAGGCAACGCGTCGATCGAGGCCTTGAGCGCGTGACCGAACTTAATCATCCGCTGCAAGCGCGGCTGGTTTCGCGCTTCACCGACGTTGGAGAAGATCGGCACGGTCGGCGGCGGCGCGTCGTTCATGATGCGCCGGAAGATGAATCCGAAGGCGTGCGGGATGCCGTGCGCGTGGCCGTTGTGCACCGGTAGCTCGTACGAGATCGCAACGTCGAACTCGCGCTCGATCAACTGGTCCACCAGCGCCTCGGCGATCGCGGGCGCACCGGCATACACCGCGCCGCCGGGCGGAACGTGTCCGGGAAGCGCGAGCGCGAGGCCCATCTTGTCGAGCCGCTCGGTCTCTTCTTCGTCCGGATGAATGTTTTGAATCTCTTTGCCCGCGTAGACCATGAAGGCGGGCGTGAAATCGTCTTTGAAAATCTCGCGCTGATCGTTGCCGAGAATGATCGCCGCGTTCGCACCGCACGCCGCATAGCGCCGCGCGACTTCGTCGATCGCCGCTTGACAGGCTTCGAAGCGGCGCGTCTTGATGTCGAGATCGAGCTGATCGGCGAAGCCGCCGTTGCGGGCCGCCAAGAGCGACGGAAAATCGTAGTACTGGCCGCGGTAGGCGTGACGCGGGTTGCGCTTGTCGAAGTTGGCCCGCTGAAACCACTGATCGGGCGGCGTCGTCAGCAACGGACCGTGCGACACCCCGAAAGCACCAACCACGCGAGCCATTAGATTCTCTCCTTAAACATGGAGCTTTTCTTTCCCGAGAACCCGGACCAGGTCATGCCGGTGCCGCCTCACGCACGGGCGGACCGGCAAACGCCGAGGCGTAGGGACCAAAAGCGACCATATCGACCTCGAGCAGCGCCGGACCCTTACGCCCCCCCAGCGACGTAAGCGCCGCGCGGAACGACGCCGGGTCGGCGGCGCGCGCGCTGGGCAGGCCGATCGAGGCGGCGAAGGCTTGGAAGTCCGGCGTGTGCAGGTTGGCGAGATACTGCCGGCCGCCGAACTTCTCGTCTTGAATGTTGCGGATCACGCCGTAGCCGCCGTCGTTCATCACGATCAAGAGGACGTCGACGTCTTCCTGAACGAGCGTCACAAACTCGCCGAACGACAGCTGCAAACCGCCGTCGCCCGCGAGCGCGACCGTTTTCCGTCCGCCGGCGGCGAGCGCCGCGCCGATCGCCATCGGCAAGCCTTGGCCGATGCCGCCGCCCATCGCATGCACGCCGTCGCGCGGGCCGCGCAACGGCAGGTACCGGTTCCCCCACGAGCTGTTGGAAACGGTCACGTCGCGCACCCAGAGCGCGTCCGCCGGCATCCACACGCCGAGCGCGTGAACGAGATCTTCGTACGGCCCGAGCGTGCGGCGCAGTTCGTCGTTGGCCGCCGTGCGCGCGCGCACGACGTCGGCGCGAAACGCCGGATCGGCCTTCGCATCGCCCAGCAACTCGACGAGCTCCGCCAACGCGATTGCCGCGTCGCCGGTGACGAAACGGCGCACCGGGTACGAGCGGTCGCGCATCGACGGATCGGCGTCGATTTGATAGCGGTTCTCCGGCAAACGCAGGTTCCAGCGCAGGGTCTCGTTGCCGCGCAGGCGCGAGCCGACGATCAGCATCGCGTCGCACGTTTGATAGAGCGCTTCCACCGGCGGCGCCGAGGTGTACGAGCCAAGCGACGCCGGATCGTCTTCGGGCAGTACGCCGCGCCCGGCGGCGCTGCTCACCACGCCCCAGCCGCGTTGCACGAGCGCGCGCACCGGCGCGGCCGCCCCGCGCGCGCCGCCGCCGAGCCACAACAGCGGGCGTTTCGCAGACCGCAGTTCGTGCGCGACCCCTTCGAGCGACCGGTAGTCCAGCGTGACCGCGGCCGGCGGCAGCGGCAGTAGTTCGTCGAACGGCGGCATCTCCATCGGTGCGCCTTGCACGTCGATCGGGATCTCGATGCTGACCGGTCCGCGCGGCGGCGTCATCGCAACCGCGACCGCCTCGCGCAGCGTTCCGAGCAGCGTCTCGGCCGACCAGACCCGATAGGCCCGCTTCGAAACCGAGCGCAGCATGGCCAGCTGGTCCTTCGCTTCGTGAATGTAGCTGCGGTCGCGGTCGAGGAACGGCACGTCGATTTGCCCGGTGATGTGGAGCAGCGGCGTACCGGCCGTCATCGCTTCGACCATCGCGCCGCACGCATTGCCGGCCGCGGTGCCGGTACTCGTGAACACGACCCCGAGGCCGCCGCTCACGCGCGCGTACGCGTCGGCCATATTGGTCGCGCCGGCTTCGCCGCGCGCGGGAACGCAGCGAATCACGCCGCGGCGCTCGAGCGCATCGAGCATCGGCATGTTGTGAATGCTGATCACCCCGAAGGCGGCGCGCACCCCGGCAGCTTCGAGGAATGCGGCGACGACGTCGCCGGCAATCACGCGTTCAGACATAATGACTGTACCCGCCCGAAATTTCTATGACCGCACCGGTCATGAAGCCGCACAGCGGGGAAGCGAGAAACGCAATTGCCGCCGCCACCTCTTCGGGCCGGCCGATGCGGCCCATCGGAATCCCGCGCTCGCGCGCCAGCTCGGCGATGTAGGCATCGCGTTCGATCCCCTCCCCGGATGCGCGCCGCGCCGCGAGGCGCGCTTCCCACTGGCCGGTGTCGATCACGCCCAGCAAGAGCGAGTTCACCCGGATCGCCGGCGCGAACTCGCGCGAGAGCGTTTTGGCCAGATTCAAGGCGCCGCCCCGCGCGGCGCTGGTGGCGATCAAGCGCGTTTCCGGCTCCTGCGCCAGGAGCGACGAGACGTACACCATGCTGGCGGCGTCGGATTTGCGCAACAACGGCAAGAACGCGCGCGTCGGCCGCAGCAGGCCGAAGAATTTCAGCTCCAACTCTTCGGTCCAAGCGGCATCGTCCGTCTGCTCGAACGGCGCCATGCGCGAGCGCCCGGCGTTGTGGACGAGCACGTCCACGCGGCCGAACCGTTGCTCGACCTGCGCGCGAAACGCATCTAACGCCGGCACATCGAGCACGTCGGCGGCAACGCCCAACACGCGCTCGCCCGCGGTGCGCGCCAACTCGGCCGTCACCGCAGCGACGCGCGCCGCGTCGCGCGCGCAAAACGCCACCGAGGCGCCTTCATCGAGCAACCGGCGCACGGCGCTCAACCCGATACCCGACGTGCCGCCGGTTACGACGGCGGTTCGTCCGGCTAACTCGAGGTTCACGAAGCGGCCACCGCCTCACGATGCCCGGATAACTCCGAAATGCGACGCGCGGCGGCGAGCAGCTCCTCGCGGATCTCGGTGTCGAAGATTCGAAGGTCGACTGCGTTCTCAGGCGTCGAAACGTTGATCGCGCCGATCACGTCGCCCGTTGCATCGAAGAGCGGCGCCGCGATGCTGGCGATGCCGGCCTCGAAGTTCGAATGGCTGATCACGTAGCCGCGCCGCCGGTCGCCGTCCAATGCGGTTACGAGCGCGTCGAGCGTCAACGGCGTCTGCTCGCTGAACTTTGCCAGCGCGCGGCCCGCGAAGTGTTCGGTCAGGTAGGCCGCCGGCTTATAAGCCAGCATGATGCGGCCCATCGTCGTCGCGTGAGCGGGTACGCGCGCGCCGACCGAGATCATCGCACTCACCGGCTTGTTCGCGGCGAAGCGGGCGATGTAGATCACTTCGGCGCCGTCGAGAATGCCGAGGTGGGTCGAACACCGCGTCGCCGTGCGCAAGCGCTGCAGTTCGGGGCGCGCCAACTCGGCGATATCTTTGGATGCGAGGAATGAGTAGCCCAGCGACATCACGCGCGCGCCGAGCCGGTAGTTCTTCGTCTCGTCCTCGCGTTCGAGGTAGCCCAACCGCTGCAGCGTGTGCACTAACCGGAAGGCCGAGGAGCGCGACACGCCGATGCGACGGGCCATCTCGCTCAAACTCATCTCGTCGACCGCATCGCGGTCGAAGCTCTCGAGAATGCGCAGCCCGAGTTCGAGCGAGTGCACGCTGTAGCGCGCGTCCGGTACACCCTCGCTCATGCCGCCAGCTCCATCGCGGCGTCGATCGCCGCGCGCGCGAGCGCTTTGAAACGCCGGCGCAGGCGCGTGATGCCGATGTCGTGCTGGTAGAGGATCTCGTGGTCGCGCGCGTCGTCGGCCATCCCTTCGAGGACGGTGCGATCCTGTTCGAGCACGGCGTAGTGCCGCGCCTCGAGCCGCTCGCGATAGAGGAAGCGCCACAAGTCGCGCTGCCAGCCGCTGACGTGACGCAGTCGCCAGAAAAAGATCTGCGACGTCCGCTCGTCGATGGGCGTGGCGAACCCGATGATGCGAAACGGTCCGCCCGGTCCGTTGGCCGCCGGATACGGAATGTCGAGCTTCATCCACAGCGCGCCGGTTTCGCCGTACTCGGTCCAGTCGAAGGCGACGTCCTTCTGCAGTTTGCGCGACACCCGAAAGCCGGTCGGCGTGTCGGCGATCTCCATCACGTCGTCCTTGGCGCCGTACTGCATCGTGTGCGAATCACCGTGCAAGTAGGGGCCGTGCATGGGGTCGATCACGTTCTCGATCGCGTAGCGATAGTTGGTCTTCCAGGTCGTCTCGCACACGAAATACGACCAGGCCGGGTCGGTGAACTCCACCGGCGGTCCGAGCGGAATCGGCGCTTCGCCGGCCGGTGTCGGGAAGTACGCGAAGAGCGCGTCCGCAATTTCTTGCACGGCATACGTGCGCACCGCTAGACGGCCTTCGATCGGACAGCCCGGCAACGCCGGAACGCTCGCAATTCGCCCATCGCCATCGATCGCGATACCGTGATACGGACACACGATCGTCTCGTCGCGCACGCGGCCTTGCGACAGACGCGCACCACGATGCGGACAACGATCTTCCTGGGCGTGAACCCGCCCTTGCGCGTCGCGCCACAGCACGATGCGTTCGCCCATGCGTTCGATAGCGACGGGAGTGGAGCCGACGTTGCGTGCGGCGGTCAGCGCGTACCAGCGGCCGCGAAAACCCTCGTTGGCTACCTGTTCCTCGAGCGCCGCTCGTCCGGCGGCTGCGGGCGCGGCACCGCGCGCGATTTCAAACACCGTATGCATCGAGGCTGCCCTACGCGTTCGCCAACTCGGCGAAGTAGCGGCTCAGCGTTTCCGGCGTCCAGGCGTCGTGCCCACCCGCAACGACACGGCGCGAATTCAAGGCCGCAGCGATGCCGGCGAGATCGTGGGTCCCGTCGGCCATGATCGCCTCGAGCTGATCGGCAAACGCGGTCACCTCGGCCGGGTAGGGCGGATCGGGACGGGTCTGATGGAACAAATCTGACACGGCACACCCTCAATTTTGCCATCAAAACGTTGTTTTGAATTCGGATTGAGGGTCTACGCGGTCGAGGGACGCCGAGCCTTCCACCGAACTTGAGGGTCAATATGGGTCCCGTCTTCCGGGGTGCAGCGGCGCTTGTTCTGTCGCTTGCGCTCCTAGCCGAGGGACCACCCGACGAGGCTGCCCGTATCTTCGCGATGACCGGCGCCCGCACGTCCGCGGTGCGTTCCTACACGTTCGCTCTTCACGTCGATTTCGCGTTGCTGACGTTTCCGTACATCCGCTTCCGCCTCGACGGTACCGGCAGCTACCAGCGCCCCAACCTGTACTCGATCCACTTCCGCAACGTCCCGTGGTTCGGCAAGGGGTTCGAAAACATCAAGATGGATCCGCTGGAACCGGTCACGTGGCCGGCAACCTACGACGTGGTCAGCATCGCGCACGACGGCGACCGTTCGATCCTCGAGATGAAAGATCGGACCGACGGCCACGTCAAAGGCGTCCACGCCGAACTCGACGGCGACGGCTTGCGCCAGGTGCAGTGGTCGTACATAAACGGCGGCGTGATCCGCGTCGAGATCAACCCGGTCGAGGTCGACGGCTATCCGGTTCCGTTGAGCGAAGAGGCCGATATTCAGGTGCCCGGCTATCACGTGGTCGCCCACGCGCAGTTCGACAAATACAAACTGATGACGGACCCGCCGGCGGCGAACCAAAGCCCTTAGCGCAGCAAGCCCCCGAACTTGCTGATCGCGACGAACGTATCCTTGGCCGGATCCCACTGCACCATGATGCCGGAAACCATCCCGGAGACGCCGCGCTGCGGCACGTCGGTGAAGTCGTACATCCCGGTGGCACCGGCATAGCCGCGGAGGTTGCTGATGTAGTCCTTGAGTTGAGCGGCGGTCGCGTTCGGTCCAAGTTTCTTATATGCACTGATCACGATCCAGGCGGGGTCCCAGGCGATGACTTGCGAGGCATCGGCGCGGACACCGACGGCTTTGAAGGCATCGACATACTGGCGGACGGCGTTTTTGACCGCTCCGTTGGGCAACGAATCGTATGCGACCGCGCCGAAGCCCGCCGAAACCAGTTGCTTGGGCAGAAATGCCCCGTACTGTTTCATGATCGTGTAGAGCAAGTTGCTGGCACTTACGCCGACGGGAATGTCGAGACCGCCATCGGAGACACCGTGAAAAACCGTCCCGATCGGTGCGCCGGTTCCCCAGGCAATCATCGCCTGCGCGCCCGACTCCTTGATCCGGCTGATCTGTGCGGCGACGCTCAAATCAGATACGGCATAATGCTCGCGCGCGACCAGCGTAACGTCCTTGTTTTCCGGCAATGCTAAAGCCGCGTCGACGCCGTGCTCGCCGTCTTGACCGCTCGCATCGGTGGACGTTAGCAGCGCCAGCTTCTTGAACCCGAGTTCGCGATAGTAGCGAATGTTGATCGCAATGAGATCCGTTGTGATCGGTCCCCAGCTGAAGCTCCACGTGCCCTTATCGGGGTGAAAGCCGGGTGAGAGGCAGTACACCAGCGGCCCGTCCTTCACCAGCGCGGCGATCGCACCGCACGAACCCGTCAGCGTCGGGCCGATCACGAGCGGAACGCCCTTCGCCGTCAGCCCGTTGAAGAGTTGCACCGCCACCTGCGGATTGGTCTGATCGTCCTGAACGATGAACTTGATGGGACGGCCGGCGATCCCGCCGCTTCTATTGACCTGATCCTCGGTGAGCGCCAATGCGCTCTGCTCGCTCTTGCCAAGGAACGCCGCCGCCCCCGTGAGCGATAGGATCGCCTGGATCTCGATCGGCGGACCGGTCGGCGTCGCTGCCCGAGCAGCTGGTGCCGAGAGAGTCGTAAGGACGAGTGCGAAGGCGGCCAGGATCGATCGGCTGACGTTCATCGGAAGTCTCCTTCGTTGCGGGCTACCATTCCAGGCTCTCGCCGGCGAACACGTCGCCGATTTCGACCAAGCTTTGCGTCAGGTGCTGCTCGTGCAGATACTGCAGTAAGGTCTCGAGAGCGAGCTGATTGGCCTTGACTCCATACGGCGCGATGCTGCCGTTGTGAGTACTGAGAAACGCGTCGTAGATATCTCGCGCGACGCCGGCATGCTCCTCGACGATCGACCGGCGAATGACGACGCCGTGATTGACCGGCACGATACCAGTCTTGCTGAAGTAGCGGGCGCTTTCGGCAGCCGGATCAGCGAAAAGCGAACGATACCGTAAACGCGCGCGGCCGCCGTCGTGTTTCTCGTCGATGCTGCCGGCATCCGGCGGCGGGTGAAACAAGATTGCATCGAGTTTCCCGTCTTCCA
>DASYOE010000400.1:0-5129 GCA_036008105.1 Candidatus Lustribacter sp.
TGCGAGTGGCCGCCCGACACGAGCAACGCGAGAAACGGATACGGCGGGGCAACGTCGGTGTCGAGAAATGCCGCGAAGAGATGGCCGTGCAAATGGTTCACGGCATAGAGCGGCTTGCCGCTCGCGAAGGCCAGCGCTTTCGCCGTCGCGACGCCGACGACGAGGCTCCCGATCAGACCGGGGCCGGCGGTAACCGCGATGCCGTCGATGGCATCGAGCGAGCTTCCGGCGCGCACGAGCGCATCGTCGATGGCCGCCGAAAGCAGGCTTGCGTGGCGACGGCTCGCGATTTCCGGCACGATGCCGCCGTACTTGGCGTGAAACTCATCTTGGTTGGTCGAAACGTTGGAGAGCACGTCGCGGCCATCGCGCACGACGGCGGTGGCCGTGTCGTCGCACGACGTTTCGATCCCGAGTAAAAGCATGTCAGCCCGGGGTGAACCGGTCGAGCACGTCCCAGTCGGCGTCGAGCGAGATGTCGTAGTCGAAGGCGCGATACAGCTCGGGCTGCGCGGCGTACACGGTCAAGAGATCGTGCATCGGATCGGGCTCGCGCACGTACCACCAGAACTCGCGCGCACCGTGGCCGGTGAGCCGCGCCGCTTCGACCACGCCGCCGATATGGCGCAGATGCGCCAGTAGCGCGCCGGTGAATTCTTCGACCGACACGTCCTCGTCCGGCGTGGGATAGCCCACGTCGTCGACATCCTCACAGTGCACGATCAGATGGATGCACCATGGAAATTCGTAGCTCTGACGCTCGTCGGCCGAGAGCCGGCTGACCGCGCCGATCAACGGCATCCCGTCGCGGTATCGTCCTTCGAAGGGACGCCAGTGCTCTTCGTCCATACGCACGCTAGCGGCGTTCGTCCACGAGCGCGCGCAGTTCGGCAGCGAAGACGTCGATCGGGACCGTCCGCTTCGTTTCGTTGCCGCGTTCGTTTACGTTCACCGTGCCGTCGGCGGCCTCGGTCTTGCCGACGACCAGAATGAACGGCACTTTCTGCGTCTTCCAGTGGCGGATCTTGTAGCCGAGCTTCTCGTTGGACTCGTCGACTTCGACGCGCAAACCGGCCGCGCGCAATTTCGCGGCCGCTTCGTGTGCGTAGTCGAGCTGGTGTTCGGAGATCGGCGTCAGCACCGCTTGCACCGGCGCGAGCCAGGCCGGGAAGTTGCCGCCGAAGTGTTCGATCAGCACGCCGAAGAAGCGCTCCATCGAGCCGGCCAGCGCGCGATGGATCATCACCGGCCGGTGGTCGGCGCCGTCGGAACCGCGATACTTCAACTCGAAGCGTTCGGGCAGGATGAAGTCGACCTGCACGGTGCCGAGCTGCCACTTGCGTCCGATCGCGTCGTGCAGGTTGATGTCGAGCTTCGGCCCGTAGAACGCGCCGCCGCCCTCGTCGATGGAGTAGGGGAGGTTGCGCGACTCGAGCGCGTTGCGAATCGCCGCCTCGGCGATGTCGTCGGTCGGACCGCGGTGCTCGCGCGTTGAGAGAAAATACTCGAAGTCGTCGAAATTAAAGGCCCGCATCAAGCGCAGCGCCTCGTCGAGCGTCTGTTCGAACTCTCCCTGCAATTGTTCGGGCGTGCAGAAGAGATGCGCGTCGTCTTGAGTGAAGCCGCGTACGCGCGTTAGCCCGTGCAGCGTTCCGCTGCGCTCGAAGCGATACACGGTGCCGAACTCGGAATACCGGATCGGCAAATCGCGATACGAGTGCGATTGGCTCTTGTAGATGAGGATGTGCCCCGGACAATTCATCGGTTTGAGCCGGAAGCGCTGGCCCTCGACCTCGATCGGGCCGAACATCCCGTGCGCGAAGTTCTCGAGGTGGCCCGAGGTTTCGTAGAGCTTCTCGTGCACGATGTGCGGCGTGATCACCGGCTGATAGCCGCGTTCGGCCAGACCTTCGCGGATGAAGTTCTCCACGATGCCGCGGACCAGCGTGCCTTTGGGGTGCCAGAATACGAGGCCGCCGCCGGCGTCCTCTTCGACCGAATAGAGATCGAGTTCGGGGCCGAGCTTGCGGTGATCGCGCTTCGCCGCTTCTTCAAGGAAGGCGAGATAGTCGTCGAGTTCTTTCTGCGTCGGAAACGCCGTGCCGTAGATGCGCTGCAGCATCGGCTTGTGCTCGTCACCGCGCCAATATGCGCCCGCGACGCTCATCAGCTTGACGGCGCCGATCTCGCCCGTCGACTTCGCGTGTCCGCCGCGGCACAGGTCGGTGAACTCGCCGATCGTGTACAGCGTGATCGGTTCGCCCTCGGGGATCTCGCGCGCCATTTCGACTTTGAACGGGTTGCTCTGATAGCGGTCGAGGGCCTCGCTCCGTTCGACACGCCGGCCGGTCATCTCGTAGTCGCGTTTGACGATCTCGTGCATGCGCGTTTCGAGCTTACTCAAGTCGTCCGCCGTGAACGGTTCGTCGCGCTGGAAATCGTAATAGAACCCGTTGTCGATCGCCGGCCCGATCGTGGGCTTCGCTTCGGGAAAGAGATCTTGCACCGCGTAGGCAAGAACGTGCGCCGCAGTATGGCGGAGTTCGTCGAGGGTCATTGCGTCTGGATTAGCGCCGCGCGCTCGGGAAGCCTCGCCCCCCGGTGAGCGCGCTGCAGCGGGGATTCGCCTACGCGATCTGCGCCGCGCTGGCGTTCGGCGTCACCACGCCCCTCATCGCGGTGCTGGGGCGGGGCGCCGGGACGTGGTCGACCGCCGGCTGGCTGTACCTGGGTAGCGCGCTCTTCGCGGCCGCCGCGGACGGGAGGCCGGCGGCGCTCCTGGACGGCGTGCGCAAGAACGCGCCGCTGCTCGCGCTGATCGCGATCGTCGGCGGGATGCTGGCACCGGCTGCCTACGTGCTCGGCTTGCGCGACGCCGGCCCGTTGTTCGCGTCGCTGGCGCTCAACATGGAAGCACCGTTCAGCGTGGCGATCGCCGCGGTTGCCTTCAAGGAGCACGTGAGCGGCCGCGTCGTCGCGGCGATGCTCGCCATCGTTACCGGCGCCGCGATCTTGAGCGTCGGGCGCGACGCCGGTGGTGCGTTGCATGCCGGCGTGTTGCTCGTCGTCTTGGCGACGGCACTGTGGGCGCTCGACAACGCGCTGTCGTCGCGTCTGCGCAATCTCGATCCGCGCATCACGGTGTTTTGGAAGAGCGGCATCGGCGCCGCGCTATCGCTGCTCGCTGGACGCATGTTCGGAGAAGAAGCGGGCAGTGCAGGGACGGTGATTGCGTTGCTCGCCGTCGGCGCGATCGGTTACGGCGCCAGCCTGGTTCTGTATCTGCAGGCGCAGCGCGTCTTCGGCGTCGCGCGAACGGCGTCGGTGTTCGCGACGGCGCCGTTCATCGGTGCCGCCGTTGCGGTGCTCGCCGGCGAAACGTCGCCCAACGTAACCGCTCTCATCGCATTCGCGGCCATGGTCGCCGGCGTGTACTTACACGCCACCGAGCGGCACGTGCATCGCCACCATCATCACGCTGAGCAGCACGAGCACGTGCACCGGCACGACGATCCGCACCACGATCACGTGCACGACGCGCCGGTCGCCGGCGAACATACCCATTATCACGTCCACGGGGACATCGAGCACACGCACGACCATGCTCCCGATTCAGAGCATTCGCATACGCATAAGCCCTAAGCGGTTGGTTGCCGGCACATCACACTTTTCGGTCACAGAGCAGCTCGATTTAGGTTTACTTCTAATCTGACGGGCACAGGAGGTTCAAGAATCGAGGGTGTGTTCGCATGGAAGACCAACTCATTGAACGCTTGATCATCTGGGGCACGGGCTTAGATGGAACGCCGGGAAAAGTCCCGACCCGCTATGCCTGCGAGATCATACTTCCGGAGCACCCAGATACCGCCGACCTGCGCGTAGCCGTGCGCAGAGCCTTTCTCGATGGCATGGCCTTCGCGAATTCGATCGTAGACGCAGCGAGTCGCCTCGCCTTAGCGTAGCTGCGATTGCCCCAAAAAGAGAAAACCCTGAGCGTTCAGGGTTTTCTTTATATGGTGGGCACGAGAAGGATTGAACTTCTGACCCCCACAGTGTCAATGTGGTGCTCTCCCACTGAGCTACGCGCCCGGGCCGTCTCCCCTTTTCGTTTACTACGGCGCGCCATTCCTTGCTCGCCGGGGGATGGTCGGCCGCTCAAGCAAGCTCGAGCTGCTTGTAGTACTCCTCGGTGGCCCGATGCAGTTTCATGTTGGGCACCAATTGCGGCCGGACGGCGGAGTATGAGAAGCCGTGCGCGTTGTCGAGGAACCGCTCGTCTTCGAAGGCCTTGAGCACCGCGCGCACCAGTTCGTCCGGAACGTCGGCGGCACCATAGATGTAGTGGTGGCGCCAACCGGTGGCCGGCATGTCGGCGTCCACGCCGTTGAAGAGGCGCGCCGGCAGCGTGATCTTCGTTCCGCCCCACTCGGCATTGACCGCATCCAGCACGTTCTCGTCGAACGTGAGGAAGCGCAGGTCGAGCATCGTCGTCAGGTCGCGGCCCCACGTCGAGTTGCCGTTGACGTAGAGGAAGAAGCCGTCGGTCTCGCCGTTCTTCGCGAGATCCTTGGTGACGCTGATCATTTCGTCGCGGCCCGTCTCGCGGATGAGCTTGGCGCGCATCTCCGGCGTCTTCTGCAGCGTCGGCCGCAGGTCGGCGCCGCCCCAGCTGATGATGCTCTCGCGCGTGATCCCGTGGCCCTTCATGATGTACTCGATGTATTCGCCGACCAGATTCGCGGGCGCGGGCAGAACGACGCGCCACGGATATTTCTTCTCCGCGATTTCGCGCAGCGACGTGATGCCGCTCGCGCGATCGACGGCGGCGGCCAGCCACACGGGGAGATTCAGCACGGCGATCACGCGCAGGTCGGGAATCTTCTTGCCTTTGAAAGCGCTGTGCCCGCGCAGTGCCCAGTCGACGAACTGCGGCATCGTGATGCCAATCTCGTTCGTACCGTCGGCAACCGACAAGACGTTCTTGAAGTCGCTCACGGTCTCGTCGAGCTTCAGATCGTAACCCATCGGAGCGATGAGTTCTTTGAGCCGAAGCCCGCCCTCATACCAGAACGACCCGATGCCGCTTGCAGCAAACTTGACGGTTTGACCCACGGTTGTTACCTCTCTCA
>DASYOE010000401.1:0-24407 GCA_036008105.1 Candidatus Lustribacter sp.
GTGCCAGGCCGACGCGCCCATCGAACGAGCGGCTGAGAGCAAGGTCGGACTGACGTTGGAGAACGCGGCAATCGTGCTCAAGGCGATCGGGAAGAACGCGATCGAGGTCGAGAGCGCGATCTTCGAACCCGGCCCGAGGCCGAAAAACAGCACGTACAACGGAAACAGCAGAATGGATGGGACCGCGTAGAGCGCGGCGAGCAAGGGGTCGAACACGCGCACCGCATACGCCGAGCGGCTGATGAGATAGCCGGCGCCGGTGCCGAGGATCACCGCCAGCGTGAACGAGATCGCGACCTCGGAGAGCGTCACCCGCAACGCCGGCCACAGGAGGCCTTTGGTAAACAAGCCGGCGAGTTGCGTGCCGACCGCGTCGAGCGGCGGCAAGAGCAGCGGGTTCACGGTATGCAGGCTCGATGCGAGCTGCCACGCGACCGCCACCAATACGACGAAGGCGACTTGGACGAGTTGCGCCCGGCGTTCGGTCATCGCGCGTGCGGGAGGTACGCCTCGTTGATCGTTTTGGTGAGATCGGGAACGGCGTCGAGCATCTTCAGATCGACGTAGGAACGGGCGATCGTCGCGAGCCCCTGGCGGTTGAACTTTCCGTCGGTCGAGAGATAGGGTGCCACCAAGTCGTATTCTTTCGCCTGCGCCGGCGGATCGATGCCGTCGGCGTCGGCCGCGATCTTGATCGTCTCCGCCCGATTGGCTTTCATAAAGGTCGCCGCCGCGAACCAGCCCGCTAAGAAGCCGCGCAGATCGTTCGGCCGGTTCTTGATCAGATCGTTCGACGCATAGATCGTGTGCATGATGAAGTTCTTCACGTAGTCGCCGCACGGCAGCACGATGCGCACGACCTTCTGACCGTCGAGCTGGTAGGCGGCCGACGCGGTGCCCACCACCGCATCGAACGAGTGCGTGCGCAGCCCGGCGATCGTGGCGGGTCCGCCGCCGGTCGCGACGGTCTTCACGCTGTTCGGGCCCCAACCGCGAACGCGCGCGAGCTCGAAGACCATCCATTCGGTCACCGAGCCGGTGGTCGCCACGCCGAACGTCTTGCCTTTGAGGTCGTCGACCGTCTTGACGGGGGAATCGTAAGGCACCATCACCGCAAGTTCGTACGGTGGCCCGAGCGTCTCCGCGACGCACGTGGTCGGCTCGCCTTTCAGGATCGTGATCAACGTCGTGCCGGAACCGAGCATGATGTCGAGCGCGCCGCCGATCATCGCCTCCTGCTGTTTCGCCGCGCCGTTGAAGGTCAGCACGTCGAGGTCGACGCCGGCTTTCTTGTAGTAGCCCTTCGCGAGGCCGACGTCGATCGGCGAATAGGCGAACACGCCGGTGACCGATTTCGCCACCCGCAACGGCGGCGACGCGGCGCGAATCGGCGTCGGGAACGACGCCGCCGCGCTCGCGGCAACGAGTCCGGCAATCGCCGTGCGGCGCGTCAGGGGCGCATCGTTCATGGGGGTGTCCTTCTTCCTCTCCCGCGTGCGAACGGGAAACTGTAGTGCGAGTATCTCGAGGCCGTCCGGTCCGGCCTGCACGTGGAACGGGCCGGCGTCGGCGGAGACAAACGTGCACGAGTGGGGCGGCAGCAGCGCATTGCCGTCGGCCTGCGCACCGCCGGTGACGAGCCAAAATTGGCCACCGCCCCCGTCCGTAACGTCGCCGGTGACGCTGCCGCCGGGCGGGACGCGATACGACCACGCGGCCATGCCGTCTGGGGCCGGAGCGAGCACGGGCGTGCGCTCGGGTGCCGCTAACGCGCGCAGCGCGCTCGGGCCGGCCGCCGCGGAGTGCGCGACGGACTGACGCGGTTTCACGCCGGCCGCCTTGAGCCGCTCGCGGTTGGCCGGCATCATTTGCGCGCCGTCCGAGTAGGTATCGCGCAAGGTCATGTAGCTCAACCCGCGTTCGTCTGCGACGATCGGGCCGTAGGGCGAATACGCGGCCGCGAAGTGCACGGTCAGCGGTGCGATCGGCTCCTTGCCGAACCGTCCGCCGCCGGCGACGACGACTTGAAATTCGTTCGCCTCGTGAAAGTGCGCCGGACCCGCGACGCCGGGATCGTGCTCGATCAAGAACGCGCACGGAAAGAGCGCGTCCGGCGAGGGCGGGTTCTCCTTGGGCGAGGTCGCGTCACGACCGAGGTAGCTCGTGATCCAGAGCCCCGGGACGCCGGCGGCCGGGAAGGCCGGATGACGCACGCGCGTGACCTCGCGCGAGGACTTCGCGACGATCACGCGTGCGAGATGAAGCTATCGAGCATCCGGTTGAACTCGTCCGCATGCTCGATCTGTGCCCAGTGGCCGCAATGGTTGAAGATCAGCGCGCGCGCGTTCTGCATGATCGCGTTGAGCCGCATCGAGTTCTCCATCGGGACCGTGCGGTCGTCGCGGCCATGCACGATCAAGGCCGGGACCTTCGCCGCCGCCAAGGCCGCGATCGTTTCGTCGCCGCCGGGCAAGCCGTTGCGCTTGGGATTCAAGAAGTTCTCTAGGTGAACTTTGTTCGCCAGCGCGGCCTTCGAACGCAGTTCGCACAGTTCGTCGGTCACGAACGAGGCGTCGTACACCATGATTTGCACGAGCCGGCGAAAGTTCTCCATCGTCGGTTCGCGGTACGTTTCGTTCAGGATGCGAATGCCTTCGGTCATGCCGCCCGGAACGAAAATGCCGGTACCGGGCGCGGTTGCGCCCATCGTGACGAAGTGCGATAGGCGCTCCGGAAAATCGACGACGAATTGTTGCAGCGCCGCGCCGCCCATCGAGTTGCCGACGATGGCGGCCTTCTCGATGCCGAGCTCGTCCATCACGAGCTTGACCGAGCGGGCGTTGGTCTTGCGCTGCGGTTCCCGGCCCGGCTCGACCGGATCGGACAACCCCCAGCCCGGGAACGTCAGCGCGATGACGCGGTACTTTTGCGCGAGCGGACCGATGTTGGGAGCGTAATTCGTCCAGCCGGTGGCACCGGGGCCCGAACCGTGCAGCAGAAAAATCGGGTAACCGCTGCCGGCATCGTTGATCTCGACCTTCCACTCGCTCGTCTGAACGATTTTCTGGGTGCTTTCCCGCGTGAATTCCGCCACCAAAACGAGGCCCTCCGCCGGCAAGTTTTAGTTCTTGTGGGCCGAAGACTCGACCACCACCTTCCCGAGGTAATTCCATGGCGCTTTCCGAGGACATGAACCTCCGTCTCACCCAGGTTGGACCGGGCACCCCCGGCGGAAACCTGCTGCGGCGGTATTGGATGGCGCTGTGTCCGGCATCCGAGTTGACAGCCGAACGGCCGCGGCGGCGGCTGCGCATTCTCGGCGAAGATCTCGTCGTCTACCGCGACCTCTCCGGGCGTTACGGCTTGATTCCCGAGAAGTGCCCGCATCGCAACGCGTCGCTGGCCTTCGGCTTCGTCGAAGAAGACGGCATCCGGTGCGCCTATCACGGCTGGAAATTCGACGTCTCGGGCGCCTGCATCGACCAGCCCTTCGAGCCGAACGCCGACAAGTTGAAGCCGCTCGCATGCCGTCCGCCGTACAAAGTCGAAGCGCTGGCCGGAATGCTGTTCGGCTACATGGGCCCGATGCCGGCGCCGTTGTTGCCGCGCTGGGAAATGCTCGTGAGCGATAAGGGCACGCGCGAGATCACGGTGCTGCCGCTGCACGAATGCAACTGGCTGCAGGCGCAAGAAAATTCGGTCGATCCCGTTCACACCTACTACCTGCACGCCGAGACTTTACGGCGTCAAGCGCCCGACGTACGCGGCGAGAACGCATCGGCGATCGCGTACTTCGGCCGGCCGATCACCGATTACGACTTCGACCTCGTGCACGAGCCGGCGTACACCGGCATCCGCAAGATACGCGAGTACGGCGGCGAGCATCCGCAACGCGAGACCGGTCACCCGGCCATCTTTCCGAACATCCTCGTCGCACCGCAGGGCAAAGGCATCGTGATGCACTTCCGCGTGCCGGTCGACGACACGCACACCCGCATCTTCTGGGTCGACTTCCGGAGTTCCGAAGGCCACGTTCGCGTGCGCCAGCCCGACAACGAGATTCCGGTCGCGTACGCGCCCCACCCCAAACGTCCCGACGGCGACTACGACCTGACGACGTTCATCAACCAAGATCTGATGGCGTGGGAGACACAGGGACCCCGCTACGACCGCTCGGGCGAATTGCTCGGTGCGTCCGACCGCGGCGTGACGATGTTGCGCAAGCTCCTGCGCGAACAAATCGATCTCGTCGAAGCGGGCGGCGAACCGGTCGGCGTCATTCGCGATCCGGCCATCAACGAGATCATCACCTTCGGCGTCACCGACGACGTCGACCGTCTCGCGCCCGCCGCACACTAAGCGGGTGAGCCGTCTGAATCTCAGCTTTGCGTGCGGCCGGTACGACCGCACCGAAGCCCTGCGCACCGGTGAAGTCCAAGTCGAAGGGGTCGACCTCAACTACATTCCGATCGAATCGCCGCGCGCGATCTTCGACCGGATGGTCGGCGGTCTCGAGTTCGACGCCTCGGAGCTGTCGAGTTCCGAGTTCATCTGCTTGACCTCGGCCGGCAAATGTCCGTTCATCGCGATCCCGGTGTTCCCGTCGCGCATGTTTCGCCACGGCTTCATCTACATCAACAAGAAGTCGGGCATCACCAGACCTGCGGATCTCGAAGGCAAACGGGTCGGCGTCGCACTGTACACGCAAACCGCGGCGATCTGGATCCGCGGCCACCTCAAGCACGAGTACGGCGTCGACACGAACACGTTCCACTGGGTTCAGGGCGGGGTGGAACTCGCGGGCACGCACGGCAAACCGCACGCGCTGCCGCTGCTCAAGCCGGTCGCGATCGAGGAAAACGAGAGCGCGCACTCGCTGGGCCAGCTGCTCGCGCGCGGCGAGATCGATGCGCTGATCGGTTCGCGCCAGCCGCTGACGCTGGGAAAAGATCCCAACGTCGCGCGTCTGTTCCCCGATTACCGCACCGTCGAGCGCGACTTCTACCGGAAAACGAACATCTTTCCGATCATGCACATGGTCGCGATCCGGCGCGACGTCCACGAACGCAATCCGTGGCTCGCCAATAGCCTCTACAAAGCGTTTCTCGAAGCGAAGCAGTGGGCGCTGGCGAGGATGCACTTCACCGGCTCGCAGAACACGATGTTCCCGTGGCAGAATCCCGACGTCGACGAGATCGACGAGCTATTCGGCGGCGATCCGTGGCCCTACGGCGTGGAACCGAACCGCGCGACGCTCGAAGCGCTGATGACGTACATGGTCGAGCAAGACTTCATCCCGAAGGCGATCCCGATCGACGACCTCTTCTATCCGCTGCCCGGCGCCATGGGCTACTGAGGGCGTTCCGTGAAGCCGCGGTAGATGCGGATCAGCGTTTCCTTTTGATCGGTCGTGAGTTTCGGATCGAGCTTGATCGCATCTTCGACGTTCCGGTCGCCCGCCGCGGCGGGGGTCTCGTCGAGTAGGCCCGCTTGGGCGTACATCGCTTCGGCGGAAATGCGCAGCGCGCCGGCGAGGTTCTTGAGCACGTCGGCCGACGGCTTGTACATCCCGCGTTCGATCTGGCCGAGGTAGGGGTTCGAAATATCGGCCATGTCGGCGAGCTGACGCAACGAGAGATTCGCCAGCTCGCGCTGCGCCTTGATGAACTCGCCGAGGGTCTTCCAGTTGTCGTTCACGCGCGCTTGGCTTTGCGCGCGGCCGGCTTACGCGCCGGCGCCTTTTTGCGCGCCATCGGGTTGTACGGCGGCGCGGTCTCGTTGCGTACGAAGTGTCCCGGCGCGGGTTCGCCCGGCGGCAAATCGGCCGGCGTCGTCAACGGACCGGCGTGCGCGTCTGCCCACACGGCCCAATCTTCCCACCACGTGCCGGCGCGGTGTTCGGCGACGTCACGCCATTGGTCGGCCGTTTGATCCTTGCGCGGGTGGTCGAGCGTCCAGTGATTCGACTTCGAGCCGCCCGGCGGGTTGACGATGCCGGCGATATGACCCGCGTTGGTGAGCGTGAAGCGCACGTCATCGCTGCCGACGAGCCCGAGCGTGCGATACGCCGAGCGCCACGGTACGATGTGATCGTTCTCCGCACCGACGACGTAGAGCGGCGTTTTGATCGCGCGCAAGTCGATCGGCACACCATGGACGCTGAACGCACCCGGCCGTACCAGCTTGTTGTTCAGGTAACACGTGCGCAGGTATTCGGAATGCATCGCGGCCGGCATCCGCGTCGAGTCCGCGTTCCAGGCCAGGATGTCGAAAGCCGGCGGCTTCTTCCCTTGATACCAGTTATTGACGACGTAGCTCCACACCAGATCGTTGGGGCGCAGCCACGTGAACGAGCCGGCCATTTCGTCGGCCGGGTAGTAGCCCTGCTCCTTCATCTTGTTTTCGAGCTTGGTGATCGATTCGTCGTCGGCAAACACGCCCAACACGCCGGGCTCGCTGAAATCGGCTAGCGTGTTGGTCAGCGTCGCGTTCGCGATGCGGTCGCCTTCGCCACGGGCACTCAGGTAAGCCATCGTCATGATGGAGAGCGTGCCGCCCAGACACAGCGCCGCGAGGTTGGTGCGGCGGCGGCCGGTGATCCGTTCGATGACGTCGAGTGCGGCCAGCAGGCTCTGCTCGACATAATCTTCGAAGTTCAGCGTCGCCATCGACGCGTCCGGATTGCGATAGCTGATCGCGAAGGTCTGATGCCCGTGCGTGACGGCCCACTCGACGAACGAGCGGCGTGGCGCAAGATCCATCACGTAGTACTTGTTGATCCACGGCGGACTGCACAGCAGCGGAATCTCGTGCACCTGCGCGGTTTGCGGTTCGTAGGCGATCAGTTCGATCAGCGCGTTGCGGAACACGATGCGGCCCGGCGTCGCCGCCAGGTTGACGCCCAGCTTGAACGCCGACGCGTCGACCTGGCGCGGCATCCCGCCGTTGTCGCGCAGATCGTCGTGGAAGTTCTGCATGCCGCGCACGAGGCTGAGGCCGCCGGTTTCCATGGCCTCGCGCACGACGGCCGGATTCAACCACGGCGTGTTGCTCGGCGCCAGCGCATCGCACAGCAGCTCCATCGCGAACTTGGCCTTGCGGCGCGTGTGCTCGGGCAAACGCGACGATTCGACCAGCGCCATCGCGGCGCGCGTCTGCTCGAGATAGAGTTCGGCGAAGCCCAACAGGAACGGATTGCGCTTCCAGCCCGGATCGGCAAACCGCTTGTCCCCGGTGGCCGTCGAAGCCTCCGGCTCGACGCCGGAGTTCAAGCGCTGCAGCAGGTTCATCCCGGCCGTTTGCTGCGCGATTGCAGCCTGCGACATCAACATCGTCATGCGCAGCGGGTCGCTCATCGCCTCGCGCATGACTTCTTGCAGCGCCTCGCCCAGCCCGGCCGCGTCGATCCCGACGGCGTGAAAGCCGTAATGGAGTTCTTCGGGTGGGATCATTACATGTCCAGGCCGCCGTTGACCGTGTAGACCGCTCCGGTGATGTAGCTCGATTCGTCCTCGAGCAAGAAACCCACGACGCGCGCGACTTCGTCCGGCGAACCCAGCCGGCGCTGCGGAATTTTCTCGACGATCTTGTCCAACACCGCGGCCGGAATCGCGGCCACCATCTCGGTTTTGATGAAGCCCGGCGCGACGCAGTTGACCGTGATGCCGCGCTGCGACATCTCCAGCGCCAAGCTCTTCGTGAGCCCGACCAAGCCCGCTTTGGAAGCGGCGTAGTTGGCTTGGCCGATGTTGCCGGTTTCCCCGATCACGGAGCTGATGTTGACGATGCGCCCCGAGCCGCGCTCGATCATGTGCTCGATCACGGCCTTCGTCATGGCGAACGCACCGAACAAGTTGACGCCGAGCACCGTTTGCCAGTCGTCGACCGTCATCTTGCGAACGGTCTTGTCGACGGTAATGCCGGCGTTGTTGATCAGGAAGTCGACCCGGCCGTGTTTCTCGAGCACTTCCCGGACCACGCGGTTGCTGTCGTCGGCATCGTCGACGCGGCCTTGATGGAGCGTCACGTTCGAGCCGAGTTCGGCCCGCAGTTTGTCCGCCGTCGCGGAGTCGCGGCTATATCCGGCGGCGACGGTGGCACCGCCGCGCGCGAGGTGCGACGTAATCGCAGCGCCGATACCGCGCGTGCCACCGGTGACAATCGCTACTTTGCCGTTGAAAGCCATCTGCTCCGCCCTTCGCGTTTGGAGGCACGATCTTTCACGACGGAATACAACGGCCTGCGACGATTACCTAGCGTCGCAGGCCGGAGCGTGTTGGTTTAGGAAGCGGCGGGCGTGAAGACGTCGGCGAGCTGCTTCGCGTACGCCTTTTGCTGGGCGACGAGTTTTTCAACGAACTTGGTGTTCAGTTCGGCGAGCTCGGAGAACGTCGGCATGCCTTCGATGACGGGCAGCTTCGGCGTGGTCGGCAATTTCTCAACGATCTCGCGGGCCGAGGTCAGCGATTGAAGGTACGCGCTTTGGACGGTCTTGAGGGACTCGAGGCCCTGCTCTTGCATCTCGGCGAGGATCTCGAAGTAGGTGGCGGCCATGGTGGGTGATCTGCTTTCTGGGCTAGATGGGGTGGAGGGTGTGCTAAGTATACACAGCACTCGCGTAGTATGTCAATAGTCCTCCGGCTTGCCTCGCTTCGCGACGACAGCGCCCTGGCGGCGATCTACGCCCCGGTCGTCGCCTCGACGGCGATCTCGTTCGAGCTCGTTGCGCCAGGCGCGGCCGACATGCGGGCGCGCCTTGCGGCCCAGCCCGCCACGAAGCCGTGGATCGTGGCCGAGCTCGACGGCGCCGTTGGCGGCTACGCCTACGCGTCGGACTTCCGGGGACGGCCGGCCTACCGGTTCGGGGTGGAGGTCACCGTCTATGTCGCCGAAGCGGCCCGCCGGCGCGGCGTCGGCCTGGCATTGTATCGGAGCCTGCTGCGGCTGCTCGCGGCGCAGGGGTATCGGCGCGCGTTCGCCGGCATCGCGCTGCCGAACGATGCGAGCATCGCCTTGCACCGCGCCGTCGGCTTTACGGAAGCCGGCGTCGTGCACGCGGCCGGCTTCAAGTTCGACCGCTGGCACGACGTCGCGTTTTTCGAATGCGCGCTCGGTGCGCTCGACGTTCCGCCGCGCGATCCGCGCGCACTGGACGAACTCGAACCGGGCGAGGTCCGTGCGGCGCTAGCGCTAAAGCAAACGCGGTGATGTTTCTTCCGGTCGGCGCGCAAGTCACGCGACCGATCGTCATGGGGCGCACCGGCAGCGTCGTCGCCGGACACCATCTCGCCGCGCAAGCCGGGCTCGACATGCTCCGGTCCGGCGGCAACGCGATCGATGCCGCGATTTCCGCCGCGGCGGCGCTGGCGGTGCTCAAGCCCGACGCGTGCGGACTCGGCAGCGATTTGTTCTTGCTGTACGCCGACGGCAAAACCGGCGACACGTACGCGCTCAACGCCAGCGGTCCGGCGCCGCAAAGCGCGACACCCGAGGCCTACAAAAACGGGATGCCCGAGACCGGGCTGATGACGAGTGCGGTGCCCGGCGCCGTGCACGGTTGGGAAAACGCGCTCGCGCGCTTCGGTCGCCGAACGCTGGCCGAGGCGTTAGCGCCGGCGATCGTGCTCGCGGGCAACGGCATGCCGGTCTCGCAGCTGTTCGCCGCGACCATCGCCCGCTACGGCCGCATCATGAACAATTTCCCCGCGACCGCGGCCATCTTCCAGCCCGGCGGTGCGGCGCCGCGCGCCGGTCAGGTGCTCGTGCAACCCGATGCGCGCCGCATGCTGCAAGCGATCGCGGACGGCGGTGCGGCCGCGTTCTACGAAGGCGAATTCGCGCTCGCGCTCGAGGCGTATTCCCGCGCCGAAGGCGCGCTGCTGCGGGCGAGCGACCTGGCCGCGTACCGGAGCGAATGGCGCGAGCCGCTGCGGATGGCGTTTCGTGACGTCGAGCTGATCGCGCAGCCGCCGGTATCGGTCGGACTCGTCGTGCTCGAAGCGCTGAAGATTCTCGAGTCCTCGGCGATCGCGACGTATCCCGACGCGAGCGCCGACTTCATTCACACCCACGTTGAAGCGATGAAGATCGCGACCGCCGACATGCGCGGTCACATCGCCGATCCGGCCTTCAGCTCGCAGGCGCCGATCGCGGCGTTACTCGACGCCGGCTACGCCGCGCGGCGCGGCCGCGAAATCGATTCGCAACGCGCGCACGAGTACGCCGCCGGCGACCTCGGCGCGAAGGTGCCGAGCGATACCAGCTACATCGCGGTCATCGACGGCGACGGCAATACCGTATCGATGCTGCAGAGCGTCTTCTCGGTGTTCGGCAGCGGCGCCGTCGTGCCGGGCACCGGCGTGTTGATGAACAACCGCATGACCGGCTTCTCGCTCGATCCGGCATCGCTGAACGTCGTCGCGCCCGGCAAGCGAACGCTGCACACGCTGAATCCGCACATGATCCGAAAGAACGGCCGCGTCACGACCGCGCTGGGCACGCCGGGCGGCCCCAGCCAAACCTATTCGCACTCGCTTTTGATCATGCGCCTGATCGAGCGCGGGTTGAGCGTGCAACAAGCCGTCGAAGCCCCGCGCTGGTTCGTCGCGCCGGACGGCGTGCTGCATATCGAAACGTCGGTCCCGGCCGAGGTGCGCGCCGAGCTGAGCCGGCGCGGTCACGTGGTGGCCGACGACCCGCCGCTCTCGACGGCGATGGGCGGCGCGGGCATCGCGCGAATCAACGAGTTCGGCGTCCGCGAAGCCGGCGCCGATCCCCGGCGCGAGTCGTACGCCCTTGCGTTCTAGTGAACGTTAGCGAGGTCGACACACCGGCGCTGCTGCTCGACCTCGACCGGGTCGAACGCAACCTCGATCGCATGGCCGCCCTCGTCGCGGCAACTCCGGTGAAGTTGCGGCCGCACGCGAAGACGCACAAGACCGCCCGGATCGCCCGGCTGCAACTCGAACGCGGCGCGATCGGCATCTGCTGCGCGAAGCTCGGTGAAGCCGAGGTGCTGGCCGACGGCGGCATCGACGGCATCCTGATCACGACCGAGATCGTCGGCGCGCAAAAAATCGCGCGGCTCATCGCGCTCGCCGCACGCGCCGGCGTGATCACCGTCGTCGACGACGCCGGCGCCGCCGCGGCGATTTCCGCTGCCGCCGTTGCGGCCGGACTGCGGATCGACACGCTGGTCGACGTCGACGTCGGCCAGCACCGCACCGGCGTGACGCCGGGCGATGCGGCCGTGCGGTTGGGGCAGGCCGTGGCCGCATTGCCCGGGCTGCGCTTGCGCGGAATCCAAGGCTATGAAGGACACGTGCAACACGTCGCTGCGGTATCAGACCGGCAAGCCGCGAACGCCGTCGCGATGTCGCTCTTATGCGCGACCGCCGCGGCCTTCGAAGCCGCCGGTTTGGCGACCGGCATCGTGACGACCGGCGGCACGGGAACGGCGCTCTTCTCAGCCGGGTTCGAGCGCATCACCGACGTGCAACCGGGATCGTACGTGGTGATGGATGCGCAGTACGGCGACGTGCAAGGCGTCGGCTTCGAATCGGCGCTGACCGTGCTGGCCGCGGTGATCAGCGTGCGCGATACGTGGGCCATCGTCGACGCCGGTCACAAATCGCTCAGCAGCGACGCGGGCGCACCGCGCGTGCCCGGCGTGAACGCGGAGTTTCGCATCGCCGGCGACGAGCACGGCAAGTTGCTCTTCGATGGACAGCCGACGGTGGCGTTGGGCGCAACCGTCCGGATTTTGCCCAGCCACTGCGACACGACGATCAATCTCCACAACGAATATGTCGTCCACCGCAGCGGAACCGTGGTCGACCGCTGGCCGATCGACGGGCGCGGCCGAACTACCTGAGCTGCGGGACCGCCTCGCCGCGCACGCGGGCGCGCACCAGCGCGGCGCCGGCGCTCATCGCGCGCAGTTTTGCCTGCGCGATCTTGGTCGGCAAATAGCGCAGCCCGCAATCGGGGTTCACGACGACGTTCTCGGGTTCGACGAGCGCGAGCGCGCGCTCGACGCGCGAGGCGACCTGTTGCGGCGTCTCCACCACATCGCTCTTCACGTCGATGACGCCCAAGCCGAGTTTGAACGACGGGTGATATTTCTTGAACAACGCCACGTCGTCGTAGCCCTTGCGCGCGAACTCGAGCACCAGCTGATCGACCTGCGCGTCCATGATCGCCGGGAAAAGAAAATCGTAGTGCCCCTCCCACGCCGGACGTGCGTGGCGGTTGCCGTAGCAGATGTGCAGCGCCCATTCGACGTCGACGCCCTCGACGACGAGGTTGACCGCCTTCACCGCCAGCGGCACCGCCTCGGGATAGCCGGCGAGAAACGGTTCGTCGATCTGTAGGAGCGCGGCACCCGCTGCGGCCAGTTCGCGCGCTTCCGCGTTGAGCAGCCGCGCGATGTCGAGCACGAGGCCTTCGGCATCGGCGTAGCCCTCGTTGCGAATCCGCTTCGCCAGCGAAAACGGTCCCGAGAACGAGAACTTGATCGGCCGGTCCGTCTGCTCGCTGGTGAAGCGGAAATCGCCGGCTAGGCCAAGCGCCGCGCGGTCGCCGGCCGGCGGCAGCGGTGCGGTGACGGCGCAGTCGTAGTAGTCGTAGTAGTGCACTTTGGCTAGCTTCGGCAGCACGATCCCGGGAATGCGTTCGAGGAAGTAGTCGATGTCGTTGTCGCGCCGCAACTCGCCGTCGGAGACGATGTCGATGCCGGCCCGCTCTTGATCCTTGACGGCGGCCTTGATGGCCGTTTCGTAGATCTCGTTGAGCGACGTGCGGCTGATGCGGCCTTCGTGAAAATCGGTCTTGGCGCGCTCGAGCCATTCCGGCACCGAGTACGAGCCGACGACCGTCGTCGGCAGCAGCTCGTCGCTGATCATTCGCGCACCTCGGCGGTCATGGTGGTGATGTTCGAGCCGCTGCGGAACGCGAACTTGCGGAACACGACGTCGAAGCCGCGCCGGCCGCCGAGCGCGGCGAGCACGTTGCCGTTGACCCAGTTCACCACCGAGCCCTCGTACTTGCCCGGCCCGCGAAAATTGCCGCTGTAACCGTCGAGCGTGGTCACGAAGATGTCGTGACATTCGAGAATGCCGTGCGGGTGGAGCAGCGGCAGCGTATCGACGAAGCTGGCGGCGGCGCCGTTGCTCACGTGCATGCGCACGTCGCCGTTGGCTTCCATCAGCGGCCGCAGCACCTCGCCGTTGATTCCCGGCGCGAACTCGTACTCATCGAGCGGCGGCAACGCGACGTAACGCTCCTCGAGACCCAGCGCTTCCCACACGGCCATCCAGAAGCGCACGGCGGCGGGCGCATCGGCAAACCGGCGTGGCTCGGTGTCGGCCAGCAGTTCGGGCCCCAGGCGCAGCAACCGCGCGATCAGGTCCGGCAGATCGGCCACGCCGGCGCCGATCCCGGCGGCAATCGTCGCGGCCGCTTCGGCGCCGAGAAACGCGCGCGTTTCGACTTGGAAGAGGTGGCCGTCGATGCGCGCGATCTCGTCGGTCGGCAGATTGTCGTAGACGTTGGAGATGTAGATGAAGAACGTCTTGTACTTGAGGAAACCGAGCGTGTTCAAGGGTTTGGTCGCATCGAGCACGATCGTGCTCATGTGCTCTTCGTGATGCTGCAGTTGAGCGCGCGCGACCTCGAGCAGATGCGGCGAGTAGTCGCCCATCAGGTAGTGCAAACGCCGATAGTACTCGCGGCCGGTTTCGCGGTCGATTTCGAGGAAGGTGTCGAGCCAGACGCGGGCTTGATTGCCGTTGCCGACGCCGATTTCGAGCACGTGGAGCTGGTCGGGCAGCGCGCGCCGTTCGGCCAGGCGATCCCACATCGCGAACAGTCGCCCGATCGTATCGCGCGCCGCCGCGGCGTTCCGCGCGTCGCTCTCGCCGCCCGGCAGCGCTTGTTCGTACGGACGTCCCGACACCGCTTCCCACAGCGGCAGCGCCTTCCAGTACAACGCGTTGAAGCTCCAGACCATGCTCGCCGTCGTCCGGCACCACGGTTCGAGATAGTGCCGGTCCGGTTCGTTACGGCGGGCCAACGCGCGCGCCATCTCGGCGCGAACGTCGTGATTCGCCGCCGACGCGCGGCGCAAGTCGACGCCGATCTCCATGCGGTATTCGGTCGCGCTGCCGTTGAGGATCGGGCGGATCTCGACCTCATCGCGGAAATTGTTCTTGTACTGCACCCAATCGCACACGATGCGCAGCTTGTCGAGATCGAGCGATTCGTCGCTGACCGCATGCAAGATCGAGCCGAGCACGCTCTGCACGACCGCACCGTCGCCCTTACGCAAGCGTTCGGTGGGGCGCAGCTCAACCAACACGTTCGTTCACCTTTGCATGGGCTCGCCGGCCAAGCCCGGCGCGTTCGGCAATTTCCGGTACCAGCCGCTCCGCACCGAAGGCCATCACGTGCACGCCGGCGAGATCGGGAATCGCTCGCAGCTCGGTGATGATTTCGACGCAGATCGTGATGCTTTCGGCCAACACGCGGTCGGCCGGAACGCCGCGCAGCCGCTTCTCGACCGCCGGCGCGATGACGATTCCCGGAATCTGCTGCATGCGCTCGAGCGCGCGCAGCGAGGGAATCGGCCCGACGCCGGCCAGGATCGCGCAGCGTGCGGTGAGTCCGAGCTCGCGGCTCGCGCGCATCCATTCGGCGAACCGGGCGACGTCGAACACGTATTGCGTTTGCACGAACTCGGCGCCGGCCGCGACCTTCTTGCCGAGCCGCTCGGCCCGAAATGCGAGCGGCGGCGCGAACGGGTTCTCCACCCCGCCGATCAGCCATGACGGACGCGTCTTCAACGGCTTCCCCGACAACAACGTTCCGTGATCGCGCATCGTGCGCGCGGTCCACAGCAGTTGCACCGAATCGAGATCGAAAACTCCGCGCGCATCGGGATGATCGCCGAAGCGTTGATGATCGCCGGTCAGGAGCAGCACGTTCGGAATGCCCAGCGCCCCGGCACCCAGCAAATCGGATTGCAGCGCCAACCGGTTGCGGTCGCGGCACTGCAACTGCATCACGGGCTCCACGTCCTCATCGAGCGCGAGCACGCAGCCGGCCAGGCTCGAAAGACGCACCATCGCGCCTTGATTGTCGGTGACGTTGGCGGCATCGACCCAATCGTGCAGCGCGCGGGCGCCGGCGCGAATCGCTTCCGGATCGGCGCCGCGCGGCGGACTCAGCTCGGCGGTCACGGCGAAGCGATGCTCGCGGACGGCGTCGCGCAGGCGCGTTCCGAGCACGGTCATCGCCTGCCCTGAGCGGAGTCGAAGGGGCGATCGATCGGCGGCGCGGCGGCAAACGACGTATCGGCGCTCCAAAGCCCGTCGTCGCGGTGCTGCCAGTAGTTGACCCAGGAGCTCTGGCCCCAGCGGCGCTGGTCGATCGGCCGCTGCAGCCGCCGCAGATCGGCGGCGCGCCCGGCGCCTGCGGCGCGTTCGTAGGCGACGAGCCACACGCAACGGATGCCGGGGTAGACCTCGCAGTCGCCGTTCGCCCCGACCCCGCCGCAGGGACCGTTGCGAAGCTCCTTGGGACAGCTCATCGGACAGGCGTAGGCGGTGGACGGCAGCGTGCACTGGGCGCACATCCGGCAGCCGAAGAGCCCACCTTTGACCCGCCGCTCGACGGCGGTGAACAGCCGGTACGCCCAGGGCGTCGCTTCCAGCCACACGGCCAGCCGGTACCACAGCCGGTTCGGGCGGAGCAACGGCTGGAGCAACAGCGCGAAGGGCAGCGAGATGCCCGGCGTCTTCGGCACCGGCCGATTCGCGCCACGCTCGCTTACCTTGCTCTCTGGAACGGAATTGTCCGCGGCATCCTCCCCGGAGCGCCCTCTAATTGAGCATACTCAATTTGTCCACGGCGGTCCATCTCACACCCTGCACTGTTCGTATTTGCAGCACGTGTCACGACCTGCTATAATCTGTGCTTTCCACTCGTTAATTGGAGCGGAGATGGAAGCTTCGGATACCCAACGGCGGCTCGAAGCCGTCTTGCGTGCCGACGCCCAAGAGGTGGCGCGGCGGACGCTGCGCCATAAGTTCGGTCGCTTGAGCAATCGGCGGATTCTCGCTACCCTCCGGGGAGCGCTTCCGGCCGACCTCCAGGGCCAGCTTGCCGACGACGAGTTACTCGACCAATGGTTCGCCGAGTACGCTGCCGCCGTCGACCGGCTGCGCAGCGCCCAGCACTTCACCTCACAAGCGTCTTAGCCCGCAACCTACCCCCAACCGGCTAACCTGGGCGTTTAATTGAACGCCTGAATTCCCGTTTGGGCGCGGCCGAGAATCAGGCCGTGGATATCGTGCGTGCCCTCATAGGTGTTCACGGCCTCGAGGTTCATCGCGTGGCGGATCACGTGATACTCGTCCGACACGCCGTTGCCGCCGTGCATGTCGCGCGCGACGCGGGCGATCGTCAGCGCCTTCCCGGTCGAGTTGCGCTTGAGCAGCGAGATCATCTCGGGCTGCTCGCGGCCCTCATCCATCAGCCGGCCGAGCCGCAGCGCCGCGTGCAACCCGAGCGTGATCTCGGTCTGCATGTCCGCCAGTTTGATCTGAACCAGTTGGGTTGCCGCCAGCGGACGGCCGAACTGCGTGCGCTCGAGCGTGTACTTGCGCGCCGCGTGCCAGCAAAACTCGGCCGCGCCCAGCGCGCCCCAGACGATGCCGTACCGCGCCCGGTTGAGGCAACCGAACGGACCCGCGAGCCCGCTCGCTTTCGGTAAGCGGTTGGCATCCGGAACGAACACGTTGTCCATGCTGATCATGCCGGTGCTCGATGCCCGCAGGCTGAACTTGCCCTCGATCTTCGGCGCGCTGAGCCCGGTCATGCCTTTTTCGAGAATGAAGCCGCGGATTTTGCCGTCGTCGTCTTTCGCCCACACGATGAAGACGTCGGCGATCGGTGAGTTCGTGATCCAGTTCTTGGCGCCGTTGAGGCGATAGCCGCCGTCGACTTTGGCGGCGCGCGACGTCATGCTGCCGGGGTCCGAGCCGTGATCGGGTTCGGTGAGCCCGAAGCAGCCGACGAGTTCGCCGGTAGCCAAGCGCGGCAGAAAGCGCGCGCGCTGCTCGTCGCTGCCGTAGGTGAAGATCGGAAACATCACCAGGCTCGACTGCACGCTCAGCGCCGAGCGATACCCGCTGTCGACCCGTTCGATCTCGCGCGCGATCAAACCGTAGGCGACGTAATTCGTTCCCGCGCAGCCGTAGCCCGCGATCGTCGAACCGAGCAGTCCGAGCGCGCCCATCTCGTTGAGGATCGCGCGATCGAAGATCTCGTGCCGGTTCGCTTCGAGAATGCGCGGCATCAGCTTGGACTGCGCGTACTCGCGCGTCGTGTCGCGAATCAAACGCTCTTCGTCGGTTAGCAACTCGTCGAAAATTAGCGGGTCTAGCCACTGGAACGTTTCGACCGAAGGGATCGCGGCCATCTGCGCCAAGTGGCTTCGCGGGAGAGCTAAATGAACCTCGTCAACGACAACGCAGTACTGCTCGCCGGCGTGACCGGACGCGTCGGCGGCGCGCCGCTCGCCGTCTTCGTGCGGGAAGGCGCGCACGTCGTCGTCATCTCACGCGACCGCGCCCGGGCGCAAGCGAAGATCGATGAGGTGCTCGAACCGCACGAACGCGCGCGCGCGCGGGCGGTGGCGTGCGATCTCAACGACCCCGCATCGTGCGCGGCGGCGGTCGCGACGTGCGTGGAAGCCCATGGCCGCATCGATGCGCTCGTCAACCTCGCCGGTGCCGGTTGGCGGCGCAAACCGTTCGCGGACTCGACGCTCGACGATCTGCGCGAGACGCTGGCCGAAGTCATCGAGACGGCCTACAACATCTCACAAGCGGCCATACGCGCGATGCTGGCCCAAACGCCCCGTGAGGGTGCGCGCTCGCGCGGGCGCATCGCGACGGTGACGGCCATCTCGGCCCGCAACCCGAATCCCAACTTCGCGGGCTACGTTACCGGCAAGGCCGGGGTCAACGCGCTGATGGCGGCGCTCGCCGCCGAATACAAATCCAAAGGCATCGTCGTCAACGCGCTGTTGGCCGGCGGCGTCGCCTTCCCGGGTGCGGATCACTTCCGTTCGGAAGAGGCGCGCGCGATGGCCGTGACGCCGGAAGAAATCGGGAACGCGCTGGCCTTTTTCGCCAGCGACTATGCGAGCGGCATCAACGGTGAGGCGATTGCGATTACCGGGCGCCGCGGCAACGATTAGGGCGGCGGGAACGAAATCCGTTCGGCGCCGGCGTACACGTTGAAGCGCCCGCCGCGCACGAAGCCGGCCAGCGTCACGTTGAATTCGCGCGCCAGGTCGACGGCGAGGCTGCTGGGCGCCGATACGGCGCAGACGACCGCAATGCCGGCCGAGATCGCCTTCTGCAATAATTCGTAACTCGCGCGGCCGCTAAACAACGCGAGGTGATCGTCGAGCGGCAGCTTCGCCTCCATGAACGCCCAGCCCACGAGCTTGTCGAGCGCGTTGTGCCGGCCGACGTCTTCGCGGATCGCGACCAGCTCGCCGCGCGCGTCGAAGAGCGCGGCAGCGTGCAGGCCGCCGGTCGACGCAAATACGCGCTGCGCCTTCCCCAGGCGATCGGGCAACGCGGCGACGGTCGCCGCGTCGACCTGCAATGTCGACCGCACCGGGACGAGCCCGCGGTCGCGCAGCGCGTCGATGTTCGCCTTACCGCACACGCCGCACGCGCTGGTCATCGTGAAGTGCCGTTCGAGCGCGTCGAGCGGCGGCAGCTCGCTCCCGCGCAGGTCGACGTTCACGATGTTGTAGCGCTGCTCTTCGGCGACGTCGCGGTCGACGCAGTAGCTGATGCCGCTCACAGCGTCGAGCGATTTCAGGACGCCTTCGCCGAACAAGAACCCCGCCGCGAGTTCGAAGTCCGCACCCGGCGTGCGCATGGTGATCGCCACCGTGCGCGTGTGCGAACCGGCGCGCATGCGGATCTCGAGCGGCTCCTCGGTCGCCAGGCGATCGTAGCGCGGGGTCGCGACGGCGCCGTCGTACCCGACGATCTGCATCTCGACCGTCGAGCCGGGACGGTCGTCCGAAATCATTCCGGCTGCCGCGACGCGGCGCGCGGGTCGTCGGCCGAGTCCTTGCCGCTCTCGATGAGCGTTTCGCGCAGGATGTAGCCGCCGGCCAGGGTCAGCGCGCTGGCCAGCAACGTCTTGGCCCGTCCGCCGAACGGCAAGCGTCCGAGCAAGGCCGGCCCGATAATCCCGCCGATCTGCGTATACGTGCGCAGCCTGCGGCCGCGCTCGCCGGCGAACATCGGATCGCCGGTGCTGCCCGCGTGCCGCCGAAACGATTCGAGCAAGACGAGTTCCGCGGTCGATGCAATCAGTTCGAGCCGTTCGAGTTTGTGCCGCGTGCGATCGCTGCCGGTGAGCGCGACGATCGCGGCGTTGAGCGCGCACGCGCCGGCGAAGCCCGAACACACCGAGAACGCGGGGATATAGCGCTTCCCTTTTCCCCAGAGCGGAATGGCGGTGGCGCTGATCAGCACGCCCGTGTAGCCGGCCATGAACGCGCCGATGAGGCCCTGCAGCAGCTTCATCAGCGGCCGCGGCTCCAGCGCAGCGATCCATTTCGGCAAGACCCCGTCGCGCGACAGTTGTGCCGCCGCCGCCAACGTCGAGGGACCGCTATACGCGATCAGGCCCCACACGCCCATCGACATGACCGACTTGAACTTCACGATGCGCAGCATGTTGAGAAAGCGTTCGGGGCGGCCCAAGTGACTGATCAGCACGAGCGGGCACGCGGCGGCGAGCGCGAACGCAACGTAGCGCGCGCTGCGGGCAAGGTCGGCGTCGCGTTCGGGGCGTTCGTCCGCGATCATCACCAGCATGCCCGAACCGCCCATGATGCCGCCGAGGAAGAGATAGGTGATGACCGACCACTCCCAGTGCGGCTTCTTGAGCAGCGGCTGCTCGTAATAGGTCGGGGACGCGTGCGCCGGAAGCCCGTCGCCGCGCGACGCGCCGCGATCCGAGTCGTTGGGCTGCGGCGGAAGCTGCGCCGTGCTCAATCACCGCTCCGCAGGACGGCCCAGCCGGCCAGCGCGAGGGCGGCCGCGGTCAACGCGGCGGCCGTGTAACCGGCGCGCTGACGCGTCGACGGCAACACCGGGCGCTCCGGCAGGTTATACGCCGCCGGCGCGTCGGTCAGCAGAAAAAACGCGTTGAGGTCGCCCACGGTGTTGTTATCGTCGACGCCGTACAGGTACGCTTGGACGCCGCGCGCTTGCAGCGCTTCGACGCGCTCTTTGGCGCGCGCGTGCAATTCGTCGACGTTGCCGAACTGGATCGATTCGGTCGGGCACGCCTTCGCGCACGCCGGCGTGAGCCCGAGTTTCTGGCGGTCGTAGCACAGCGTGCATTTGCCGGCGATGCCGCCGTGATGCTGCGTCGCATCGTCGTTGGTGCGGCCGTCGGAGACGAATCCGCGCGGCGCATCATAGTCGGCAGGCGCGATCAGGTCGACCACACCGAATGGGCACGACGGCACGCAGTAGCCGCAGCCGTTGCAGATATCGGGTTGGATGAAGACGTCCTCGAACTCGTTGCGGATGATCGCGCCGGTCGGACAGGCTTCGAGACAGCCGGCGTTCGTGCAGTGCTTGCACACGTCGCTCATCATCAGCCACTTCGTATCGGCCGCCGGCGCATCCAAGGGCGCGGCCTGTTCGACGAACGCGACGTGTCGCCACGTCGTACCGCCGAGTTCGTGCGTATTGTCGTACGACGTGGCGGAGAATTCGTAGCCGTCGGCCGGCAACTGGTTCCACTGTTTGCACGCGACCTCGCAGGCTTTACAGCCGATGCACAGCGTCGTGTCGGTGAAGAAACCGTTAGCCACGGTCACCGCCGTGATCGACCCCGTGGGCGTGCGACTCGCCGGCCGTCGTATGTTGCGACACGGGAACGGCCGCGTCGACGTCCGTCCGGCCGTACGAAGCACGGCGGCCGGGCCGGATGTCGCACGTCAACGTTTTGGCCTCGTGAATCGAGACGTTCGGGTCCATGGCCAGCGGAATGAGATCGCCCACGACGTCACCACTCGTGTATCCAAGCGTACCGTAGTTATACGGTATACCGATCTGATGCACGCGTTGTCCTTTGCCGAGCCGGAGCGGGCGCATGCGCCCGCTGACGAGCGCTCGCGCTTCGATCTCACCGACGCGCGTCTTGATCGTGGCCCAGCCGCCGTTCTTGATGCCCTTCAGCACCGCCAGCTCGGGGTCGATCTCGACGAACAACGCCGGTTGCAGCTCGGCTAGCCAAGGCACGTAGCGCGTCATGATGCCCGAGTGCTCCGTCAACCGGTAGGTGGTAAGCACGTAGGGGAAGTCGGGGTTCTCGGGCCCGTTGTAGCGGTTGTCGTCGCGATCGAATTCGCGCAACGCCGGATTGTTTTGCTGTCCGTAGACGTGGTTGCGCACGATGGAATCCATCGGCTCGTAGTGCGCGGGCAACGGTCCGTCTTTCAGCGTTCCCGCCGCGAAGATCTGCATGCGCCCATCGGGCTGCATGATGAACGGGTCGCTTCCGGCGTGCGCGTCGATGCCGGTCGCACCGGGTTTGCGCGGCGTGCGCGGGTCCTTCGTCGCCGGGAAATCCGGGATGTCGGGACCGGCCCACTTCTTCGCCTCCTCGTCCCAGTACATGTACTTCTTGCGTTCGCTCCACGGCTTACCGTCGGGGTCGGCCGAGGCACGGTTGTAGAGCATGCGCCGGTTCGCCGGCCATGAGAAGCCCCAGCCGAGCGACGTCCAGTCGTCTTTGACGCGATTGCGCGCCCGGTTCGTCGCCTTGTCCGGGAACACGCCGGAGAAGATCCACGCGCCGCACGCCGTGGAGCCGTCATCCTTGAGATCGGCGAACGCCGCCACTTGCTCGCACTCGTAGCCGCGCTTGCCGGGCTCGACCTTGTAGCCGTTGATCTCTTGCAGCACTTTGACCGCCGACGGCTCGCCCCGCTGGCGCTCGTGCTCGTCTTCGTGCGGATACTCCCAGGTGAGATCGCGAATCGGACGGTCTTTCGGGTCGGTCGAATTCGCATACAGCGTCTTGAGCCGCATACCGAGCTGATAGATCAAGTACAGATCCGACTTGGCGTCACCGGCCGGCTGCACGGCCTTGTCGTGGAACTGCAGCATGCGGTTCGTATTGACCATCGTGCCGTCTTTTTCGAGCACGGTCGCGCACGGCAAGAAGAACATCTCGGTGCCGATCTTCGCCGGGTCGGCGCCTTCACGCCGCCAGAACGACGCCGTTTCGGTTTCATACGAGTCGACGACGACCATCCACTCCAAGCGTTCGAGTGCCGCGCGCGCGAGTTCGGCGTTCTGACCGGACGACGCCGGGTTCATACCGATGACGAAGTAGCCTTTGACGTTCCCGTCTTTCATCGAAATTTGGGTCGGCAAGACGGAGTAGTCGCCTGAGATCTGCGGCAGATACTCGAAGCAGAAGTCGTTCTCGGGCGTGGCCGCCTCGCCGTAGTACGCCTTGAGCAGCGAGGTGATATATTTCGGCGCGTTCGACCACCAGCCCGGCTTGGTCGCGTTCTTGAGATACCCCGCGAACGTCTGCTCGTCGCGCAGCGTGGACGGCATCGGCAAGTAGCCGGGCAGCAGATCGTACAGCGTCGGGATGTCGGTCGCGCCTTGAATGTTCGCGTGTCCGCGCAGCGCCATGATCCCGCCGCCCGGGCGGCCCATATTTCCGAGCAGCGTCTGCAGGATGCCGGCCGTGCGGATGTACTGCACGCCGACCGTGTGTTGCGTCCAGCCGACGGCATACGCGAACGCCGTCGTGCGCTCGCGGCCGCTGTTGTCGGCGAGGAGGTTCGCGATCTGCTCCATCGTCGCGGCCGGCATGCCGCACACGTCTTCGACCATCTGCGGCGTGTAGCGCGAAAAGTGCCGGCGCAGGACGTTGATCACGCAACGCGGATGCGCGAGCGTCTCGTCCCGCATGGGAACCTTGACCGTTCCCTCCCCGTCGAAGCGCGGAACCTCTTCCATCTCGAACGCCCAGGTCGACGTGTCGTAGGTGCCCGCCTCGCGCCAGCCGGAGAATAGGCCGTCGAGGTCTTCCGTGTCTTGGAAGTCTTCCCGCACGAGATAGGGCGCGTTGGTGAACGCGGTGACGTACTCTTTGAAGTAGCGCTCGTTCGTCAGCACCCAGTTGATCAGCGCGCCGAGGAAGACGATATCGGTGCCGCTGCGAATCGGAGCGTAGAGGTTCGCTGCGGCCGACGTGCGCGTATAACGGGGATCGACGTGGATGATCGTGGCCCCGCGTTCCTTCGCCGTCATGACGAAGCGGAACGCCACCGGGTGGCATTCGGCGAAATTCGAACCCTCGATCAAGATGCAATCCGCATTGACCAAGTCTTGCACGAACGTCGTGGCACCGCCGCGACCGAATGAGGCACCCAGACCGGGCACCGTCGAGCTATGTCAAACTCGAGCTTGGTTCTCGATCGAGACGACGCCGGCCGATTTGAAGAGCTTCTGCAGCAGGTAGTTCTCTTCGAGCCCGAAGGTCGCGCCTCCGAGCGACGCGATGCCGAGCGTGTGATTGCGGCGCTTCCCGTCCGGGCCGGTCGTCACGAACGTTTCGTCCCGCACGGCCTTGAATTTTCCCGCGATGCGATCGAGCGCCCAATCCATCGTGACGTCGACCCACTCGTTGCTGTACGGCGCGCGGTATTTCGGCGTGGTCCAGCGCTGGTCGTTGACGGTCAGACCGAACATCGCCGAGCCCTTGGGACACAGATGACCTTCGTTGACGGGGCTCTCGGGGTTGCCCTCGACGTCGAGCAACTTCCCCTCATCGCTGACGTAGGCCAGCAAACTGCAGCCGACGGCGCAGTAGCCGCACAGACTCACCACGGGCTTCGCGCCCTTGACGCGGCCCGCCAGCTCCTGCGTCCGCTTCGACGTCACGCTCGGCACCTTGCCGATGCGCTCGCCGAGGCGTAGCCCCGACACGGCGCGCGAGATCATCGTCGTTAGGTCGATCGTGGGCTTGACGGCCATGGCGATCCTCCGGAAAAACGCGTTCCCGCTCGCTTGCACGACGAAAAAGGAGGTCCCTGCGCGGGAAAAATCGTAGACCGCCCGTTCGTCCAGGTCCATCATGAACGCTGGACATTTACTGCAAAACGCTTACCTTCTGTGGAGTGCACTCATGCCGACCGAACCGTCGGTTCACTCGCAGTCGACTTCACGGCCCAACGGCCGTGAGAGCGACGTAGCTTCTCCCTACAAGGGATTCGCTACTCGAGCGATCCGAATCGGACAAGATCCGGATAGCGCGACCGGGTCAACCAT
>DASYOE010000402.1:0-3428 GCA_036008105.1 Candidatus Lustribacter sp.
CCCACCGCCGAACCGGGCCCCCAGCCGCTTGAACGCCGCCGGGTTCTCATCCACGACGACGACGTCGTGCTCGGCGACCAGCAGCTTGGCGAGCGTCGAGCCAACTCGGCCGCACCCAACGATTAAGTAGCGCATAATGAACCGTCCGGGAGTTTAGACGAACCTGGCACAGTTCCCGCGGCAGGAGCGAAGGGCCCAGTTGGGAATTCACCCGTCTTTGCCCGCTACAGGTAAATATCAAGGTAAATCAACGGGATGTAGCTCAGCTTGGTAGAGCGCTGCGTTCGGGACGCAGAGGCCACAGGTTCAAATCCTGCCATCCCGACCACTCTCCTTTGCAAGCGTTTGCCGATTGTTTTCCCGCTTTAGCCCGGCAGCGCGACGCGTGTTACGGGCCGCCGAACAAGAGTGCCGCAACCACGATCACTATTACGTGGGCGTCGAACACATGCTCTTCGCATTGCTCGAAGAGAGCGACCCCGCGATCGAAGAAGCGCTTCGTGCCGCCAACGCATCGGTCGCCGGTGTCCATGCCGAGGTTAAGCGGGCGCTTGGTACGGGCGAAGGCCGCATCTGGGAAGGTATCTTGCTAACGCCGCGTGTCCGCAAAATCATCGCCTTGGCCGGCACGCTCGCCGGGGACCGCGACATCGAGCCCATCGATCTGTTCGAAGCGATCCGCGACGAAGGCGGGGGCATCGCGGCCGAGATTCTGCTGCGCGCGCGCAACTCCACCGGCGCGGGCCGGTAGAGCCGAGTCGCATGGAGCATCTGAGCACATTTTTCCACTCGCTGGTCGTACACTTCGGTTACGCGGGCTTGTTCGTGGTGATGTTCCTCGGCAACATCGGCATGCCGACCGGAACCGAAATCGTCATGCCCAGCGCCGGCGCGCTCGCGGCGACGGGCCACCTGCCGAGCATTGGCCCGCTGCCGGGTTGGGTGATCGTCGGTGCCGTCGGAACGTTGGGCGAACTCTGCGGTGGATTGGTGCTGTACTACATCGGCTACTACGGCGGGCTGCCGTTCGTGCACCGCTACGGAAAGTACGTCCGCTTTCGCGAGCACGAACTGGACCGCGTCCACGCCTTCTACGAAAAACACGGCCGGCCGATGGTCTTTTGGTGTCGCTTCATCCCGTTCGTTCGCGGCGTCGCGGCCCTGCCGCCGGGCCTCTCGCGCATGCCCAAGCGCTACTTCCTCACCTACACCGCGCTCGGCTCCGGAATCTTCTGCTTCGGGCTAGCGCTCTTGGGCGATGATGCCGGCCACAACGTCGATGCGATCACGGCCTACGTTCACGACTTCGCCGTCGCGATCGTCGCCGGTCTCGTCGGCGTTATCGCGGCGGGGTTGATCGTGTGGCGTCTGCGGTCGAAGCCGCGCCCGTCAGCACCGCCAGCGGCGCGCCGCGAAACGCCTCCCGCACCGTAATCATACCGTCGCTGCCCGCGACGATCGTGCGATCGTCGAGCACGCTGCGATACACCGCTTCGGGCGGCCCCAGCGCGATGCGCTCGTCGTCGAACGCGAGCTGCAAACCACCGCGCAACCGGGAACGGATCAAACGCGGCACGACGAAGGCGACGTCGTCGCGCGCGAACGCGACGACCGCCGCCGCGTGGGGACCTGAGATCTCGAGCGCGCGGTAGGGCCCATCGAGAAACGTCGTGCGGCGCCGGCGGCGTAACTGCAACAGACACCACGTGACGTACAGTTTGATGCGCCCATCCGGCCAGTGCTCGAGCATCTCGGCCAGCAGCGCCGGCCGGTCGCCGCACGCCTCGAACGACGCGAGCATGGCGCTGCGCGCGGCGTAGTCGACCGGGCGCCGGTTGTCCGGATCGACGAGCGAGAAGTCCCACAACTCGCACCCCTGATAGACGTCGGGAACGCCGGGGGCGCCGAGCTTGAGCGCCACCTGCGCCAGGCCCCCAACCGCCGCGACCGGCCCGAGTAACGCCGCGAACGCGCACGCGTCGCGGAAGAACGGCCGCTCGCGCGCCAAGGCGCCGCGCACGAACGCTTCGAGCCCGTCTTCGTACGCCGCTTGCGGGTCGGTCCAACTCGTGCGCAGCTTGGCTTCGCGCGCCGCCTTGAGCGCGTATGCGACGAGGCGTTCAACATAGTCGGCGTGCGCGTCCGCGCCGATCGCCGCGCCGTTGAGCCACACGGCCGGCAGCGTCCCCGCGACGGTCTGATAGAAGAGATACTCGTCGGTCGTGCTGGGCGCGTCGTTTGCGTGAAGCACCGCGTTCATGCGCGACCAACGCGCGACGGCGCGGCTCCATTCCGGCGCGAACTCGGTCAGCGCGGCGATGCGCAGCCGCGTATCCTCGCCGCGCTTGTGATCGTGCGTGGCCGTGGCCAGCATCGCGTGCGGATGGGTTCGCGCGCGCTCGGCATTGGCGGCGTGAAATTCCGCCACCGAACGGCCGAAGCGCTGCGGTTGACCGCCGACGTCGTTGAGGGCGACGAGCCGCACGTAGCGGTAGAAGGCCGTATCTTCCACCGCTTTCGCCATGACCGGCGCCGTGTATTGCTGGAAGTGCATCGCGAAGCGCAGCACGTCGGTGCGGTCGTAGCTCGTGCCCGGCAAGCCGACCAGTTGAGCGCTCAGGGCATCGCGCAAGAAGTCGAACATCGCGTCGTCGGGGAACTCGCTCCGCGCGCGCGCGGCCGCGACCGCCGAATCGATCACCAGCCGGTCGTCGGCCTCGATGACGTCGTTCACGACGTAGGTCCGATAGACCGGGAACATGCCGATCACCTCGATCAGCGCGCGCCGCAAGCCGATGCTGGTGAAATCGCGCGAGCGGCGGTCGGAATGCGCGATGCGCACCAGCCGGTCGACCAGCACGCCGAATTCGCCCGCCAGATCGATGCGCATGACGCGCCGCTTGGCCTCGTACGCTTCATCGGCGAACGTGGTCGCGCGCCCCATCACGCGGCGGTAAATGCGTTCGAAGCCCGCTTCGGCCGCGCCGTCGACGAACAGCCCGGCGACGAGGTTGAGGAAATCGTACCCGGTCGTGCCGGCGACGTGCCAATCCGCGCGCAGCCGTTCCGCGCCCAGCAAGATCTTCTCGACGACGAGGTACAGCGGCTGTCCGAGCGCCGCCGAGCGGTCGACGAGCAAGTTCGCGTACCCCCCCGGATTGTAGAGCCCGTCGATGTGGTCGATGCGCAAGCCCTGGATGCGCTCGTCGGCGATCATCGCGAACACGAGCGCATGCGTGCGCGCGAGCACCTCCGCATCCTCGACGCGCAAGCCGGCGAGATCGTTGATGTCGAAGAAGCGCCGGTAGTTGATCTCATCCGAAGACACGCGCCAGTACGCGGGCCGGTAATGTTGCGCCGCCACCAGCGCGTCGAGCCGCGGTGGGTCGCCGGCGAAGGCCGCGCACGCATGCGCTCGTGTTCGCGAT
>DASYOE010000403.1:0-2089 GCA_036008105.1 Candidatus Lustribacter sp.
CCGCCGGTCGGTACGTTGCAAGCGGGTGGACGACTCGGCGACATCGCGCCGACCTTGCTGCCGCTCCTCGGCCTCGCGGTGCCGGCCGAAATGACCGGCACGAATCTGCTCATTCCCGCCGCGGCGCCGGCATGAAGCGCAAGAAACTCGACGAGGCCGCCGACCTGCTGCGCGAACGCGCCGGCGGAACGCTCGATGCGGCGATCGTGCTGGGGTCGGGATTCGGCGGCGTGCTGCGCGACCGCATCGACGCAACCCCGCTGCCGTACAAGAAAATCGGCGGCATGCCCGAACCGACGGTGCCCGGGCACGCCGGCGAAGCGCTCGTCGGCCAGCTACACGGCCGTCGCATCGTCGCCTTCAGCGGCCGTTTTCATCTGTACGAGGGCTACGAGCCGCTCGACGTCGTGTACCCGGTCGCCGTCGCCGCGCACGCCGGGGCCAAGACGATCGTGTTGACCAACGCGGCCGGCGGCATCAACGCGAATTATCAGGCGGGCGACCTCATGCTGATCGTCGATCAGTTGAACCTGACCGGACGTAGCCCGCTGGTCGGCAAGGTGCCGATCCCCGGCGTGAAAGACCGCTTCGTCGACATGGTCGACGCCTACGATCCCAGCATGTGCGAACTCGCCCGCCACATCGCGGCGCAGTATTCGATCGTGATGCACGACGGCGTCTATGCCGGTTTGGTCGGCCCCGCGTACGAGTCGCCGGCCGAAGCGCGGCTGTTGCGTTCGATGGGCGCCGACGCGGTCGGTATGTCGACGGTGCTCGAGACGATCGCCGCGCGCGCGCTCGGCATGTCGGTCGTCGGCTTCAGCCTCGTGACCAACGTGCACCTCACCGGCGAGGCGACCTCGCACGCCGCCGTGATCGCTGCATCGCAACGCGGAGCGGCCGACGTCGCGCGTTTGATCGAGGGCATCGTCGCCAACATCGACACCCCGCTTCCGCCCACAACCGACATCATCTCAACGAACGGCGAAGCCCCACCGGACGTGATGGAGATCGTCTAGACTTCGGTCGTTTTTCGAGGGACGCGTCACGACCTCGAGCTTCCGTGGCGTTGCCCTGGCGATCGGGCACGATCGTGGCGCGCCCCTCGACACCGCTCGGGGTGACACAGTAAGGGCGTCGCCGCGCTAATCAGGGGTAACGTTGCCTCGAGATGCGAGCGCACTTCGCTTCGCTCAGCACAGGCTCCGGCGCGAGGTGTTTACCTCGTAGCCAACGCAAATTCGGGGTATGGCCGCTAAACGTAAAATTACCCCTCCCAAGCCGCGTCTCGACCTCCCGTGGGCCGAACTGACCAAGGCTCAGCAGAACCTCCTCTACACGCGCGCGCTCGCTGCGTACACCACCGGCAAGGGGCCCAACCCCGCCACGAAGAGCGAATACTTTCGCAAGCAGGCCGCAGCGAAGGCGTAACATGACGACGACGATCGAACGTACCGGCTCGGCCAAAGGCCTGGGCCCGAACACGCCGCAGAACGATTTGCGAACGTTCATCGCCAGCGTTGAAGCGCATGGCGAGCTGGCGACAGTCCGCGGCGCGCATTGGGACAAGGAACTGGGGGCCGTCACGGAAGTGCTGTACCGGCAAAAGGTCGAGAAGGCGCCGATGCTGATGTTCGACGACATTCCCGGCTACCCGGCGGGCTATCGTTGCGAGTACGGCATGTTCGGTTCGCCGTACCGGCTCGGTCTCGTGCTGGGCATGGAATCCACGCTGGCCGACGACCGCAAAGCGCAGCTCGACTACTTTCGCAAGAACATCAAGAAGGCGTACAAGCAAATCCCGCCGGTCATCGTCGAGGACGGTCCGGTGTGCGAGAACATCGTGCGCGGCGACGACATCGACGTCGAAATGTTCCCGGTACCGATCCATCACGAGCTCGACGGCGGCCGCTACATCGGCACCGCGTGCGGCGTCGTGACGCGCGATCCCGATACCGGCCGCATCAACGTCGGCACGTATCGCGTGATGGTCAAAGGCCCACGCACGCTCGCTTCCTACATCTCGAACGGGAAGCAAGGCCGCATTCATCGCGACAAGTATCTCAAAATGGGGAAACCGTGCCCGGTC
>DASYOE010000404.1:0-10942 GCA_036008105.1 Candidatus Lustribacter sp.
CCGTCGACGATGTCGATCGTCGAGGTATCGACGAAAACCGGCCGCACGTACGCGCGTTCCGATGCAACCTGCGCGAGCGACACCAGCGCGTCGATATGGGCGAGCGCGTCCGCCGCGGCCAGCAGGTCGTCGACGCGCACCGCCAACCGTTCGAGCAGCGCGCCGAAGAGATCGCCCTCGAGGCGCAACTGCCGGGCCTGTGCGCCGGCGATGGCGGCGTCGAGTTCGCGCAGCTCCGGCGTGACGTAACGCTCGGCGTTGGTCAGCGTTTGACGGCGCACGTAGTCGGCCGGGACGTTGGCGGTTTGCGCTTTGCCGATTTCGATCGCGTAGCCGAATGCGGACGCGTACTTGATCTTGAGGCCCTTGATCCCGCTGCGTTCGCGTTCGCGCTCCTCGAGCGCGTTCAGGCTGGCGCGCGCGTCGCTGCGTAACGCGACGCACTCGGTCAGTTCGGGCGAGGCGTCGGCGCGCATGACGCCGCCGTCGGCCAGCGTCGCCGGCGGCTCGTCGACGATCGACGCCGCGAGATCGGCACGCGCCTCATCGAAGCCGCCCAGCCGCTCGCGCATCTCGACCAGCAGGGCCGGCAGCGTGGCAGCGCTCAAGGCGTCGACGAGCGGATCGAGCAGCGCCAGCGTGCGCCGCAGCGAGCCGAGATCGCGCGGGAGCGCGCGCCGGAAGCGGATCTTCTGCGCGATGCGCTCTAGATCGAAGCAGGCGTGGAGCACGTCACCGATCGCGGCCCGGCGGCCGCCGTCGCCGGTGAACGCCTCGACGCAGTCCGCCCGCGCGCCGATCGCCCCGGCGGCGATGAGCGGTGCCGACAACCAGCGCGCCAGCAGCCGCGAGCCCATGGCCGTGCGCGTGCGGTCGATCGTCGCCAGCAACGTCGCCTTCGCGTTGCTGCCGAGCGCGCGGTGCAACTCCAGATGCTTGCGCGCGTTCGCGTCGAGCGCCAGAAACGCGTTCTGCGAATAGTACTGCGGCGGCTTGAACGCATCGCCGGCGCTTTGCGGAACGCCGACGCGCCGTACGAACGCGCCCAGCGCGTCGAGCGTGCGCTGCATCGCGAGCGATTCGTCATGCGAGAAGCCGTCGATCGGCACGGCGGTACTCGTCACGGCTGCCAACGGCGGTGCGACGACGCGCGTGCGGGCGTTCTCGAGCGTTCGCTCGAGCGCCGAGCGCGCATCGGACGGCACGTCGGCGACCAGTTCGGCCGGATCGAGCCGGGCGATTTCGCCGAGCGCGTCATCGAACGCGGACTCGCCCGAAAACGCCGTCGCCATCACGTGGCCGGTGGAGACGTCGGCGTGCGCCAACCCGACCACGTCGTCCACCGCGGCGATGGCCGCCAGATACGTGTGCGCGCCGGGTTCGAGCATCGTTTCTTCGATCACGGTCCCGGGCGTCACGACGCGTACGACGTCGCGCCGCACGAGCTTGTTCGGAACGGGCGCTTCGAGTTGCTCGGCCAGCGCGACCACGCGGCGCTGCAGCACGAGCTTGGCCAGATAGCCGTCGAGCGCATGATGCGGCACGCCGGCCATCGCGATCTTCTTCCCGCCGCCGGCGTCTTTCGACGTCAGCGCGATCTGCAGCGCGCGCGCGATCGTTTCGGCGTCGTCACCGTACGCTTCGTAGAAATCGCCGACGCGTGAGAGCAGGATCGCATCCGGATGCTTGGCCTTCATGCCGAAATACTGCTCGAGCATCGGCGACCAACCGAGGACTCCCGTCAACGGCTGCTTACCGCATCCCGACCAGATCGATGACCGGAGCGCTCAGCGGACGCGCCGGCGCATCGAAGCCGCCCGCGCGGCCCGTGGCGATCCCCGCGACACCCCAGACCGCGGCGTGGTCGACGGCGACGTCGACCCACGGTTCGGCGAGGTTCGGGACGGTCTCGATCAGCGGAAAATGCACGGTGACGTTGTCGGTCGTCTTGGCGGCGAGGCGGGCCGGGTCTTTGCGCGACGGGCCATGGATCAGCGCGCGCACGGTCGTGCCGAGCTTGCGGTCGTGATAATCGCGCACGAGCCCGTCCTGGAGCGCGACCAGCCGCGCGAAGCGCTCGCGCGCGACCTCCGCGGCGACGGGCTCCCAGTGCGCGGCCGGCGTTCCGCGCCGCGGCGAATAGACGAACATGTAGGCTTGCGCGAATTTTTCCGCCGCGCACAGGTCGAGCGTCGCCTGAAAATCCGCTTCGGTCTCGCCCGGGAAGCCGACGATGATGTCGGTCGTGATCGCCCAGTTCGGGTTGTAGCTGAGAAACATCGCGATGCGGTCGCGGAACTCTTCGACCGAATACTTGCGGTTCATACGCCGCAGCATCGCATTCGACCCGGATTGCACCGCCAGATGAAAGCGCGGGTTCATTTTCGGCAACGTCGCGACGACGCGCGCCAGCTTCTCGACCAGATCCTTCGGGTGCGACGAGACGAACGCGATGCGCTCGACCCCGTCGATCGCGGCGACTTCTTCGAGCAGATCGGCGAAATCGGCGCCGTTGGCCGGTTCCTTGTACGCGTTCACCGTCTGCCCGACCAGCATGATCTCGCGCGCGCCGGCGGCGACCTTGGTCCGCACCTCGCTAAGGATCTCGCCCATCGGGCGGTGGTCGAAGCGGCCGCGCACGTGCGGCACGATGCAGAACGTGCAGTAGTACGAGCAGCCGCGTTGGACGTTGACGAACGCGCGCAGCGCATCGTACGGACCGGCAACGCCGTCGCTCGTGCCGCCGATGACCGTTTCGAGCTCGCGTTCGGTGAGTTCGCCGGCGTCGGTGAATTCGGGCCGCCAGGCTTCGAGCTGATCGCCGAGCGCGCGCAGCTCGCGGGTGCCGAAGATGCCGTCGACGTGCGAGACGAGGCCGGCCATGCGGTCGCGGTCCTGTTCGGCCAAGCACCCGGCGACGACAACCCGCACCGACGGGTCGGCCCGTTTGATCGCCTTCCAGTGATTGAGCCGGCCGTACGCGCGCTTCTCCGCGTTGTCGCGCACCGTGCACGTGTTGAGCACGAGCACGGACGCATCTTCCGCGCGCTCGCAAAGCGTATAGCCGGCACCGGTCGCGCGCCGCACGATGTATTGCGAGTCGGCTTCATTCATCTGACAGCCGTGCGTCTCGATGTAGATCGCAGCCATTCTATTTCTTGTCGCGGAGGGTCAGCATGGTGAGCAGTTCCAGTGGCAGGTAGACGCGGTTGCGAATGAGCGTCGGCGGCGCGTCGTAGGAAGCCGGGTGCCCGTCGATGGTATAGGTCGTCGTTCCGAGATGGGCGATGACGTCGTGACCGCCATAGCGCACGTTCAGGCGCATCCCGTCGAGGTGGAACGCGGTGGCCGGGAGATAATCGTCGGCCGGTGCGATCACGATCGAACGGGGCGCCGCGTCGGTACCCAGGACGACGTCGGTTCGCGTCTGCGGATACACCGTTACGGTTCGCGTCTGCTTGCCCTGCGGCTCGACGATCGTGACGTCGTGCGTCCCCGCGCTCACCGCAATCGTTCCGTCCTTGGCGGTGACGACCGGCGCGCCGTCGATCGTTACCGTTCCGAGCTTGTCGGTGGAATGAATCGCGATCGTCCCGGCATCTTCGGCGATCTTGGTGTCGCGAACCAAGACGACCGAGGTCGTCTGCGTTTGCGCCGGCGCGACCGCGATCGCCAGATCTTCGGGCGTCCAGCCCGTCCGGGTGAGGGTCAGGTGATGCGCGCCGACCGCCAGCGCGTCGACCACGACCGGCGAACGCCCCACGTACGTCCCGTCCAGCCAGACGTCGGCGCCGCTTGGTAAGGTCGTGATGAAAACAGCTCCCGTCGGCGCTGCGCCGAGCAGAGCGACCGCGGCGAACGCCAAAGCGGCAAGATTCGCCGACGGCGCGCGAAACGACCAACTCCCCATGACCGAACTCCCATTCGACAGCGCCGAGATCGCTCCTGAGCTCGTCGAAGGACAAGCGCTCCGTCCCGCAACCGTCGCGATCGTCGGGCGCCCCAACGTGGGCAAGAGCGCGCTTTTCAACCGTTTGATCGGTCAGCGCCTGGCCATCGTCGAGGACACGCCGGGCGTGACGCGCGACCGGCTCTACGCGTTGGCCGAGTGGCGCGGCCGGACGTTCACCTGCGTCGATACCGGCGGCATCGAATTCGACGTCGATCCCAACGACGCGATCGCGTTCGGCACGCGCGAACAAGCCGAGACCGCCGCCCGCGACGCCGACGTCATCGTGTTCGTGGTCGACGCGATCGACGGGCTCAACCCGGTCGACATCGACGTCGCCGCGATCTTGCGGCGCACGCAGCATCCCGTGCTGCTGGTCGCCAACAAAACCGAATCGCCCAACGCCTTAGCTTCGGTGCACGGCGAGTTCTCGCGGCTCGGATTCGGCGAGCCGTTTCCGGTATCGGCAATCCACGGTGAGGGCACGGGCGACTTGCTCGATGCGATCGTCGAGCGGCTACCGCCCGAGAGCGAAGCCGCCGAGCCGCACGCCGAGCTCGCGCTTGCGCTCATCGGGCAGCCCAACGTCGGCAAGTCGTCGTTACTCAACGCGATCCTCGGTGAGAACCGCACGATCGTGTCGGACGTGCCCGGCACGACGCGCGACTCGATCGACACGCTGCTGCCGTACGGCGACCGCACGCTGCGCTTGATCGATACCGCCGGCGTGCGCAAACGCGCCGACAAACACGGCGCGATCGAATACTACAGCATGCTGCGCGCGCTGCGCGCGATCGCGCGCTGCGACATCGCGATCTTGCTGGTCGATGGAATGAAGGGCCCGCAGAACGCGGACCGCCGCTTGGCCGGCATCGCGATCGAAGAGAAGAAAGGCCTGATCATCGTCGGCAACAAGTACGATCTCGTGCGCGATCAGGGCGAGTTCAGCCAAAACGAACTGATCGAAGGCATCCACGAGCAACTGCCGTTCGCGGCGTTCGCGCCGGTCACGTTCCTGTCGGCCTTGACCAAACGCCGGCTGGGCAGCCTGATGCCGCTGGTGAACCAGGTCGCCGAGAACCTCGACCGGCGCATCGCGACGTCGAAGCTCAACACCGTCGTGCAGGACGCGGTGATCGCGCATCCCGCGCCGATCGCGCAAGACCGCCTGCTCAAGATCTTCTACTGCGCGCAGGTCTCGACGCATCCGCCGCTGTTCGTCTTCTCCTGTAACGAGCCGAAGCTCGTGCAGCCTTCGTACAAGCGCTTCATCGAAAACGTGATCCGTTCGAACTTCGATTTCCAGGGCGTGCCGCTGACGCTCGACTTTCGCGAACGCCCGCGCGACGAGCATCGCCGTTGAGGCTGGGCAATCTCGAAGCGACGATTGTCGCCGCGTTGGTCCTCATCCCCGCATCGTTCCTGTTGGGTGCGATTCCGTTCGGGGTGGTTGTCTCGCGGCTGTTTTTCCGGCGCGACCTCCGCAGCGAAGGGAGCGGCAACATCGGCGCGGCCAATGCGCTGCGCACGCTCGGCACGGGCGGCGCGATCGCCGTGCTGGTGCTGGACGGCCTCAAGGGTGCGCTGCCGATCGTCGTGGGGCTTGCACTCGAAGGACCGCCGCTGGCCGCGATCCTCGCGTTTGCGGCGATCCTCGGCCACTGTTTCTCGCCGTTCCTCGCTTTTCGCGGCGGCAAGGGCGTCGCGACGAATTTCGGTGCGGTGATCGCGCTGGCGTGGCCGGCCGGCCTGGTCTTCGCCGCGGTGTGGCTGGCCGCCGTGCTCCTCAGCGGCTTCTCGTCCGCCGGCTCGCTGCTGGCTGCGCTCGTGATGATCCCGGCGCTGTGGCTCCTGGCCGGGCCCGCGGCCGGAATCTACGCACTCGCCGCGGCGCTGCTCATCATTTTCATGCACCGCGGAAATATCGCCCGGTTGCGGGCCGGAACGGAAAGCACGCTGCCCCTTTTTCGGTCCGTCAAGGGCAGACCGCCCGGGTGAGCTAACTCCGGGCCGGACATGATCTCCTCGAACGATTTCCGGAACGGCGTCACGATCGTCATCGACGGTCAGCTGTGGACCGTCATTGAATTTCTCCACGTGAAGCCCGGGAAGGGCTCGGCCTTCGTACGGACCCGGCTCAAGAACGTCAAGACCGGGTCCACCGTCGAACGTACGTTCCGGGCCGGCGAAAAGCTCGAGCGCGCCACCGTCGACAACCGCGACATGCAGATGCTCTATAACGATGCCGACGGCTACCATTTCATGGATACCGAGAGCTACGAGAACGTCACGCTCCAGCGCGACCTCATCGGCGACCCGGCCGACTTCCTCAAAGACGGGATGCGGATCGCGGTCCAGTTCCACGACGGGACGGCCATCGGTGTCGACTTGCCGGCCCACGTCGAGCTGAAGGTGGAGGAGACGGACCCCGGCTTCAAGGGTGATACCGCGACCGGGACGACGAAACCGGCGAAGCTGGAGACCGGGGCGACCGTACAGGTCCCCCTCTTCGTCAATCCGGGTGACATGATCCGGATCGATACGCGCGACCGCCGGTACATCGGTCGCGTGCAGAGCTAACAACCGCGCGGGAGAAGTTACAGATGAAGTTCCCGGTCATCAAGATTCGGCGCCTGCGTATTTTCGGCATCGCGATGCTGCTCTCGGCGCTTGCCGCCGCGATCGGGGTCGGACTCTTCTTTGCGCCGCCGACGTTCGCTTCGGTCAGTTCGATCGGCGACTTCGTGGCCATCAACGACGCGCTGTTCGCGGTGCGTGGCCAGACCTGGCTCACCAAGCTCCTGCACTTCCCCGACACCGATCCACCCAACGACAACATCCGGTTGGTGGCGATCGACGAGGCCTCGCTCCAAGATCCGCCGGTCGGCTTGGGCTACCCCGTTCAGCGCACCGCGATCGGCGACTTGTTGCGTAAGCTCGCCAAGGGCGGCGCGAAGATCGTGGCCTTCGATATCGAGTTCTTCGAGCATTCGCACGACCCCGCGGTCGACGTGTCGTTCAAAGACGGCTTACGCAAACAGGCCACGGTGCTCGGCATGACCCTCGACGTGACGCAGGGCGGCATCCTGTCGTTCGAAAAGCCGCCGCCGGATATCGCGAGCCTCGTGCACCTCGGTTCGACGACCGTCGACAACCCCGGCGGCTGGCTCGTAGGTCAACCGTACGTGATCACGGCGACGAATTCTACCGGCCAAACCACGGTCTATCCGACGCTCGCCCTGGCGACCGCATCCTACTGGATGGGGACGACCTACTCGGCGATCGACGATTGGCACGGCAAGCTGGGGGACTATCTCGTGCCGCTCGACGGCAGCGGGAAACTCTTGATGCTGCCGTTCAACGTTTCCGAACACGTCGACCAGGCCGAAACGAACGGCGTTGCGTCGCGCGCGGGCACGGCCGATCTCTCGATGCCCGCGATCCAAGAAGTCTCGATGATCGACGCGCTCAAGTTCGATCCGGACACGATGAAGGCGTTCGCCAACAACGAGGTGATCGTCGTCGGATACACCGCGCAGGCCGCGGGCGACTTCATTCTCACCCCGAACGGACGTTATCCCGGGGTGTTCTCGAACGTCCGCTTGATGGACCAGCTGATGAGCCACCGCTTCATCCGCCGCGTGCAGCCGTGGATCGACGTCGTGCTGATCATCGTCTTGGCATTCGTGATCGGCTTCATCGTCACGCAGCTGCGCGCCACGCTCGGCGTCGCGTTGGCGGTCGGCGTCGCGCTCGTCTATACAGCCTTCGCGGTCGGCTTTTACGCCTACACGCTGCACTGGATCGACCTGATTCACGTCGACGGCGCGATCATTCTCTCCGCACTCTTCGTCGCGCTCTACCGGACGATCACCGAGGGCGCCGACAAACGCGTCATCACCGAGATGTTCGGGAAGCACGTCAGCCCGGCGCTGGTCTCGCGGATGCTCTCGCACGACGATCCGCTCAAGGCGCTGGACCTCTCGGGCAAACGCGCCAAGGTGACGATCTTCTACTCCGATATCCGCGGGTTCACCGCCATGTCGGAAAAGATGACGCCGGAACAGATCTACGGTCAGCTCAACGAGTACTTCGAAGAGATGTGCCGGATCGTGTTCGAGCACGGCGGCTACGTCGATAAGTTCATCGGCGACTGCCTCATGGCGGTGTTCTCGGCGCCCGATCCGCGGCCCGGAACGATCGACGCGGTCGAGGCCACCGAGTCCGCGTTCCGCCAGCAAGAACGCATCGTCGAAATGATGACCGAGTGGCAGGCCCAAGGCCGGCAACTCTTCACCGTCGGGATGGGGCTCAACACCGGCGAAGTCGTCATGGGCAATCTTGGGTCGAGCGACCGCTTGAACTACACGGTCATCGGCGACAACGTCAACACCGCCGCGCGGCTCTACAACGTGGCCAAGGGCGGTCAGACGATCATCAGCGAGGCGACGTACAACGAAGTGAAGGACCACTTCATCGTCAACGAGCTCACGCCGGTGTTCGTCAAAGGCAAGGTGTTGCCGCTGCGCAACTTCGAACTGATCGCCCGCCTCAAACCCGGCGAACCGAACACCTCAACCCTGCTCGACCCCGAGAACCTGCCCGAAGCCTACACAGCGGACGCGCACTAGCGCGTTATTTGATCCGGATGTTGTCGTCCGGATCTTGCGGCGGGCTCTTCATCTCCAGCATGCTCACGTCGCCGGTCACGCCGCCGTGCGGCATGCCTTTGGGAATGAGCAACAGCAGGCCGGGCTTGAGCGCCACGCGCTTCGCGCCGAACCACTCGCTGCCCGAACCCTTGACGATGTACTGAAATTCGTTCGATTTGGCGTGATAATGCCTGGGCGTGGGGCCGATGTACACGCCCATCGTCATGCCCTCGCCGTCGTCGACGAACATTTGCTTGCGCACCGTGCCCGGCTTCGAAGACGGTAGATCCGCGTAATTGAGGGCCACGACGTTGACGATTTGCGCTTTGAATGGGGGCGTCGCTGCGTCCGCGCGCTGAAGTTCGTGCGCCGCGAGCAGGCCGCCGGCAAAGGCAGCGACCGCGATGGCGGCGGTGGACAGAATGCGTTTCATCAGCGCAAGAATAGCAGCCGTAGTCCGACGAACGCAAGTGCGCCGGCCAAGATGCGCAGGATCACCGCGCCGCGGACGTACGCCGAAAGCCGCGCGCCGAGCGGAGCGCCCACGAGCGCGCCGCCCGCCGCGGCCAGGGTCAACGGCCAGATCGCGCGATAGTCGCCGTGCACGAGGTGCACGACCGTCGCGAGGCCGGCGGTAACGGCCAACACCGCATGCGAGGTGGCGGTCGCGACGTGCGCCGGAAAACCCAAGACCGTTGCCAGCAGCGGAACGTGAATGATCCCGCCGCCGATTCCGAGCACGCTCGACGCGAAGCCGACCAAGACGCTGCCCGCAAAGCCGATGCGCGGATCGAACGACCACGCGTAGCGGTGGCCAGTGCGATCGACCAGGACCCGCGCGAAGTAGCCGGTGTGACCGCCCTCTTCACTCGAACCCGGTTTCCAGAAGAGCCACCCGCCGATGACGATCAGTACGACGCCGAAGACCGGATCGAAGAACGCGCGCGGGATATACGCGGTGGCGAGCGCGCCGAGGATCGAGCCCGGCACCGCGGCCAGCGTGTAGAGCGGAAAGGTAAACGGATCGACGCGGCCCTGCCACCAATAGCTGGCCGCGCCCATCGTCGCGTTCGCCGTCACGACCGCGAGCGAAAACGCGGTGATCTGTTCCGTGCTCCACCCCGGTTCGAGCAGCACCAGCAGCGGAACGATGAGGAATCCGCCGCCGGCGCCGATCAACGTGCCGAGAATGCCGATGCCGAGGCCCGCCGCCGCGACGATGAGTTCCGTCACGGGGCATGGGTACTACACGACGGGAACGGCCTCCCCGACAACCGGTGCGCCCGCGCTTGCCCGGCGAATCTCGTGCAAGCGCACGGGATACAACACGGCAATCGCCATCACCGCGGCGATGATGTTGAAGAACGCCGCCACGCTCAGCGCCGCCGTCCAGTTGCCGGTGGCCACGCTGAGCACCGCGGCCAATGGAACGACGAGCGACGCCGTGCCCTTGGCCGTGTACAGCATGCCGTAGTTCGTGGTCGCATACTTCTGACCGAAGTGGTCGCGCGCGGTCGATGGGAAGATACTGTAGATCTCACCCCACGCGAAGAACACGAGGCCCGAAAGCAACACGAACGACACCGGCGAGTGGCCGAACACCATCAACGCGAAGATGCCGAGCCCTTCGACCATGAATGCGACGAACATCGTCATCTCGCGACCGACGCGGTCGGAAACCCAACCGAGCAGCGGGCGCGTGATGCCGTTCATGACATTATTCAGCGAGAGCGCGAAGGTCAGGGTCGCGAGCGTGATGCCGCCGATCGTGACGGGGTCGTTGGCGATCCCGAACGACTTGGCGATCGGCCCGAGTTGCGCGACGGCCATCAGTCCGCCGGCACCCACCAGGACGAACATCACGTACATGATCCAGAAGACCGGCGACCGCAACGTCTCGCCCGGCGTGTAATCCTTCACGCCCTGCAACGTCCGCGGCTTCGCGACCTCGACCGGTCCGGTCGCGGGCGGGGTCACGAGCATCATCGCGGCAGCGAGAACGATCAGTCCCTGCACGATACCGAACACTAAGAACGTCTGCTGATATCCGCTCGACTTCACCATTTGCGACAGCGGAATGACCGTCAGCGCCGCACCCGCGCCGAAGCCGGCCGACGTCAACCCGGCCGCTAAGCCGCGGCGATTGCCGAACCACTTCAGCGCGTTGCCGATGCAGGTGCCGTACACGATGCCGGCGCCGATGCCGGCCAGAATGCCACCGAAGTACAGCATCGGCAACGTCGTGGCGACCGAATCGACGATCCACGCGACGCCGGCCAGCACGCCGCCGATCGCGACCATGACGCGCGGACCGTAGCGATCGACGAACGCGGCTTCGACC
>DASYOE010000405.1:0-10378 GCA_036008105.1 Candidatus Lustribacter sp.
TCTGGCGGGAGATGCGGCTTCGCAGGTCCAGCAAGTCGCGGTTGCCTGGGCCGTCTATAACATCAATCATCGTGCGATCGACCTCGGTCTCGTCGGTTTGGCCGGCTTCGCGCCGATGCTGTTGCTCGTTTTCGTGACCGGTCACGCGGTCGATCGCTACAATCGCAAGCTGATCATCATCGGAGCCGCCCTGCTGCGCGGCGCGATGTCGCTCACACTGGCCGCCCTGGCCGTGGCCGGCGTGCACAATCTCGGCCTCATCTTGACCGTCGTCTTCTTTCTCGGCGTCGCGCGCGCGTTCGGCTCACCGGCTGAGTCGACGGTGCTGGTCAACATGGTCGGCCCCGACCGCTTCCTCAGCGTCCAAGCGCAGTACAATTCGGTGCGCGAGGTCGTGGTCGTGGCCGGCCCGATGCTCGGCGGCGCGCTTTTAGCGGTCTCCGACGTCACCGCATTCTTCGTCGCCGGCGGGCTTTCGCTCGTTTCGGTCGTCGCATTTCTGCCGCTGGGCATCCCGGCCACCGTGCGCGGAGTCGGTCGCAAGCTCGACCCCGGTTCCGCGGTCGACGGGTTGCGCTTCATCGCTTCGCGTCCGATCGTGCTGGGCGCGGTGTCGCTCGACCTCTTCGCCGTGTTATTCGGCGGCGCGACGGCGCTGCTGCCGATTTTCGCGGCCCAAATCTTGCACGTCGGCGCGTTCGGCTTTGGCCTGCTGCGCAGCGCCAGCGGCATCGGTGCGTCGGTGATGGCGGTATTTCTCTCGCGTCACACCCCTAGCCGGAACGTGGGCCGTACGTTGTTGCTGGGGGTCGCCGCATACGGCGTTTCGATGCTCGTCTTCGCTTTTTCGCGCAGCTTGTGGCTATCGATCGCGGCCCTCGCGGCGTCCGGTGCGTTCGACATGATCAGCGTGGTCATCCGGCGGGGGCTCGTTACCCTGAACACCCCCGACGACATGCGCGGGCGGGTCAACGCGGTCGAGAACGTCTTCATCGGAGCGTCGGGGCAGCTTGGATCCTTCGAGTCCGGAACCGTCGCCCAACTGATCGGAGCCGTGAACTCGGTCGTCTTCGGTGGACTGGCGACGCTGGCCGTCGTCATACTGTGGGCGCGCCTCTTCCCGGCGTTGCGGAGAAGCGACCGGCTCACGGATTCCAGCGCCGCCTAAATACAGAGGCGTCCCGGAGCGGCGGCGAGCATAGTATCCTCGTCGTATGGATGCTGTATCGGCTCTTCTTCGGGCCGCGATTCGCATCGCGGGTGCCTCGGCAGCGATCGTCGCTTACGACGACGATCATCGCCCCGTTGCTTTCACGGGGTGCAGCCAAGGCGCGGCGGCGATCGCGTTGCGCGACGGCTCCGGCGCCTACATCGACTGCCGCACCCCGGTAACGCCGATGACGCTGGTACTGCTCGAGCCGGCGCGCCCGACGGCCGGCGATCCCGCGCTGATGGCGTTGGCGAACGAATTGGGCCACGCCGTGCTCGAGAGCGCGGCGGTCTTCGACGGTGAACTGACCGCGCTGGCCGCTAGCATCGAAACGCTGGCCGATCCGGTAGCCGTCTTTCATCCGCCCACGCCGGGCGAAGAAGTCGCGCGCTTCGCCTGCGTCAACGGCGCCTTCGAGCGGCTCTTCGGCTACGCATCGCGCGATCTGGCCGGGCTGACCGAAGACCTGCTGTTCATGGATACGACGACTATGGACAACGTGATGCACATGCGCGATCAACTTGCCGCCGGAGAACCGGTGCGGGGTATCCTCGAACTGCAGACGCGCGAGAGCATGCCGCTGTGGATCGAGATCACCTCGCGCGTGGCGTTCGACGCTCACGACCAGCCGACGTACTACGTTTCGACGCTGCGCGATATCTCGGCGCGCAAGGAATTCGAAGCGGCCGTCGCTTCGGAGAAGCAGCGCTTGAGCGTGACGCTCAAGGCGATCGGCGACGCGGTGATCACGGCCCTCCCCGACGGGCGCATCGACTTCATCAATGCGGCGGCGCAGCGGCTGCTCAACGTGAGCTTCTCCGACGCTTACGGGATGCCGTTGCGCTCGATCGTCGACTTGCGCGACGAGCAGGATGCGCCGTGCGAGATCGCGCTCGATCCAGCCGGCGACGTGCGCGGCGAAGGGTTGCTCTACGGGCCCGAACGCAACACCCAAATCGCATTCGTGAGCTCCCCGATGTGCGGCGTGCTGAACCCGCGCACCCCGTTCGGTTACGTCATCGTGCTGCGCGACGTGACCGCGCAGGTGCGGCTGACCAAACGGCTCGCCTACGAGGCCAGTCACGATTCGCTGACGCGGCTGCCGAATCGGCGCCGCTTCGAGGAGATGATCGAGGGCGCGCTGGTCAGCGCGCGGCACGGCAGCATCGTGCACACGATCGCGTTTATCGATCTCGACCGCTTCAAGCAAGTCAACGATTCGTTCGGCCACGAAACCGGCGACCGCTTCTTGCGCGACGTCGCGCATCGCATGGCGCTCAACGTGCGCGGCAACGATATCCTCGCGCGTCTGGGCGGCGATGAGTTCGCCTTGCTGTTGCACGAGTGCACCCCCGCCAACGCCGAGCGCGTGGTCGAGAAGATCCGTCAGTCGGTTGAATCGTTGCCGGTCGTGCTGAACGGGCAAACGATCTCGCTCAGCGCGAGCATCGGCTTGGCGCCGCTCGACCACAACGCCGAGAGCGCCGCCGCGGTCCTGGCGCAAGCCGATAAAGCCTGTTACGAAGCGAAGGCGCGCGGCGGCCGTTAACGGCTCGCGGCGACGCTGACGGCGAAGATGATGCCGAAGGCGAGTTCGAATCGCCCGGTGTCGATCAACGCCGGGACCAGGGCGCGTCCGGTAGCGCCGCTGCGAACGAGCTGCACGGGGCGGATCGCGCCGGCCGCTGCGACGAGCGCCAACAGCGCCCACGGACGCAACACCGCCACGGCCAGCGTGGCGAGCGCGGCGGCGGCAAGGAGGGCTAAGTAGAGACGGCGCGTCGCGCCGTCGCCCATCTTGACGGCGAGGGTGCGTTTACCGTGCGCGGCGTCGCCCGGAATGTCGCGCAGGTTGTTCACGACCAGCAACGCGGTCGTCAGCGAGCCGACCGCGAGCGAAGCGAGCGCGGAGACGAGACTGAACGAACCGTGCTGCACGTACGTCGAGCCGAGCGTCCCCACAAAGCCGAAGAAGATGAAGCAGAACACTTCGCCCCAGCCGGCGTAGCCGTACGGTTTCGGTCCGCCGGTATAGAACCACGCGGCGGCGATCGCGGCGAAGCCGACGGCGATCAGCCACGGATCGACCTGCAGCGAGAGCACGATGCCGGCCGCAGCAGCGATGCCGAACGAGATAACGGCGGCGCGCAGCACCGCACGCGGTGCGGCTAGGCCCGAGGCGACGAGGCGCAACGGCCCGGTGCGGTTCTTGTCGGTGCCGCGAATGCCGTCGCTGTAGTCATTAGCGTAGTTACAGCCGACCTGAATCGCCAGCGCGACGAGCGCGGCTAGCATCGCGCGGTCGAGACGGTAGGGCATTCCCGCCGCGGCGGTGCCGACGAGAACCGGCACGATCGCGGCGGGCAGCGTCGGGAGCCGCGCTCCCGCGATCCACTTGTTCACGTCCCGGTTGGCGAAGGCGTTGCCGTGGGCGAATCGGTGAGGGAGGTCGTAAACGTGCCCTCGGTGACACCCGGATAGCACGTCGAATTGGCCAAGAGGATCGTAAACGTGCTGTTCGCATTCGCGAACGTCCCGATGCTCGTGCTCTCGTAGACGGCGGGCGGGAACAGCGGCGTGTCCGACGGTGTCGGGAACGGGGTGGCGCTGGGCGCGGCCGTGGCGAGAAATCCGATCGAGCTGCTGCCGTACGTGTTGCCGTAAATCGATGTCGCGTAGACGAACCAATTGGTCGGCAACGGGCTGGGCGCAACGGCGAAGACGACGCCCTGGAGGTTCGGCTGCGACGTCGCGTTGTTCTGCGGAAACACCATTTGGATCTGGAAGCCCGGCGGCGACGTGCATGGCGTCGTCGGTGTCGGTACCGGCGTGGGGAGGCTGTTGTACGCCGTCGCGTTCTGCGAGGCGCCGCAGCCGGCGATGACCGCGGCCATGAGGAGGAGAAGGCCAAAAGGAAGGACGACGGCGTTTTTCATGCTCGGCCGATGATACGCCGCGGGACATAGACTTCTCTGCGAGCCTGGTAGATGAGGCCGAACCCGAGGTCGGCGATGAGCTCGAACGCCGGGTGGGCATCGACGGTCGCTCGCTCGATCGGCGTGTGATAGACGAGGACGACCTCACGGCGCGGGCCGGCGCTCAGCCGGTCGAGTATCGGTGCGAGCACCTCGGCTCTAAATGGGTTGTAGAGGTAGACGACCAGGTTGCCGCGCGGGAACGCGAACGTGGCCGCATCGGCGCGCACGAGGCGAATGTCGCGGCACGCAAGCTCGCCTCGGTAGGCCGCCCGGTTGTCCTTCGCGACCTCGATCAGTGCGGGCGATAGTTCGATGCCGACGATCTGGCGGTACGGACGGCGCGCAGCGTGCAAGACGACCCGGCCGAGTCCCGCACCGACGTCGACCAGCGTGGCCCGTTCCGGTGCCAGCGGCACCGCGTCGAGCAACCGGTCGATGTCGGCGACCGGCGTCGGCTCGTAATGCGTGGCGAACGCGAGGCTTGGTCCGATGGCATCGGGATCGAGTTCGCCGAGGAAGATCAGCGCCTCGGTCGTGATCCCGTGCGTGGCATCGAAGCGCTGTCCGGCGCGACGGCTCAGTGGACGAGCGCGCTCGCGAGCGTCAACACGACGCCGTCGGCCGCAGCTTGCGGTCCCAAGCTGCGCACCGCGGCGAGCGTCGCCGGGCGCGGGTGGCCGATCGCGATCGCGCTGCCGGTATCGCGCGCGTCGGCGATCGCTTCGAGCAGGCGCGCTCGCACCGCCGCCTCGTTATCGACGTTGTCGAGGAAGACGCTGCGGCTCGCGCTCGGCACGCCGCGTTCGCGGGCCACGGTTTCGCCGACGCTGGCGCTGCTCGTGCGCGAATCGATGAAGAAGCGGCGGTCGGCGGCCAGCACGTCGGCGATGTCACCCATCACGCGCGCATCTTGGGTCGCGAGGCTCCCCTCGTGATTGTTAACGCCCTGCGCTTCGGGCAGTTCGGCCAAGTCGCTTGCGACTTCGTTGCGAATCGCCGCGTCCGGCATCGAGGTCGTGATCGTGCCGGGTCCCGGGTAGCGCCCGGACACCGTTTGCATCGGCAGATGCAGCATCACGCCTTGGCCGGCGGCGCTCGCATCGCGCGCGATCGCGCTGCCGAACCGGACGTGCGGCAACACCGACAGCGTCACCGGAAACGGCAACGCCACGAAGGCGCGCTCGGTCACCGGCCACTGGCCGCAGTCGTCGATGATGATCGCGAGGCGCCCGCGCGTTCCAGCGGGCAGCGGGGGAGTCGTCGCGATGGCGACGGCGACCGCGTGATGCACGACGGCGGGCGGCAGCTTCGGGACCTCCGGCGGTGCGGACGGCGGCGGCGTGGCCACGGCTGCCTGCGGAGGAGCGGAGTCGGGCGCCCAGAGCCACATCGCGGCCGCGACGGCAAGGCACGCGAAGCCGACCAGTAGGAGCAACATGAAGACGGGCGACCGCCCGCGTCGCCGTGATTTCCGTCGTGTCGGCATTTTGCTGGTCTATTCGCCGCCGGTTCCGAAGAACGATGCATGGCTAGTTACCGGGCACCGCTGCGCGACATGGCGTTCGTTCTGCGCGAGCTCGCGGCGATCGATGAGATCGCGAAGTTTCCCGGTTTCGAAGACGCGGGCACGATGCTCGAGCCGGTGCTTGCCGAAGCGGGCACGTTCGCGCGCGACGTCCTCGACCCGCTGAACGTGGCCGGCGACCGCATCGGCTGCACGTGGCACGACGGCGCGGTCACGACCCCGCCCGGTTTCAAAGATGCCTACCACCGCTTTGCGCAAGCCGGCTGGATCGGTTTGCCGGTCGCGACCGAATTCGGCGGTCAAGGTTTGCCGCAGGCCGTACTGGGCGCGGTGCTCGAGATGTGGAACGGCGCCAACGTCGGCTTCGCCAACGGCGCGCTGCTGAATCAGGGCGCGATCGAAGCGCTCGAACTCGTCGGCACCGCGGAACAGAAGGCGACGTATATTCCGCGCCTCGTATCCGGCGAGTGGACCGGCACGATGTGCTTGACCGAACCGCAGGCCGGCTCGGACCTCGCCGCGGTGCGTACGAAAGCGACGCCCGCCGGCGACCACTACGCGATCAGCGGGCAGAAGATCTTCATCACGTTCGGCGAGCACGACTGGACGCCGAACATCATTCACCTCGTGCTCGCGCGGCTGCCGGACGCGCCGGAGGGGACGAAGGGCATTTCGATGTTCATCGTGCCCAAGATGCTGATCGGACCCGGCGGCGAACTCGGCGCGCGCAACGACGTCTCATGTGCCGGCATCGAGCACAAACTCGGCCTGCACGCGAACCCGACGTGCACGCTCAACTACGGCGAGCAGACGGGCGGCGCGGTTGGATATCTGCTCGGCGAGCCCAACCGTGGCCTCGAGTACATGTTCATCATGATGAACGCCGCGCGTTTCGCGGTCGGCGTGCAGGCGATCGGGATCGCCGATCGGGCCTATCAAAGCGCGCTCACGTACGCGCGCGAGCGCGTGCAGGGACGCGATGTCGCCGCGCGCAGTCCGCAACCGGTCCCGATCATGCGTCATCCCGACGTGCGCCGGATGCTCATGTCGATGAAGGCGCAGATCGAGGCGATGCGCGCGCTGGCGTACGTCACAGCGGGTGCGCTCGATACCGCGCACAAATCGCCGGACGACGCGGCGCGCCGGCGCGCCAAAGCCTTCGCCGAGTTCATGATCCCGATCGTCAAGGCGTGGTCGAGCGAAACGGCGACCGAACTATGCTCGACGGCCGTGCAGGTCTTCGGCGGCATGGGCTACATCGAAGAGACCGGTATCGCGCAGCAGTATCGCGACATCAAGATCACCGCGATTTACGAGGGCACGACCGGGATCCAAGCGCTCGATCTCGTCGGGCGCAAGCTGATTCGCGATATGGGCAGTACGGCGACGAAGGTCGTGGGCGACATCGCCGCGTTCGCGCAGACGCTCGGCGGCGACGATCCCGACGTGATCGCGATCAAAGCCGAGCTGGAAAAGGGCGTGGCCGCGCTCGGCGACGCGTCGACGCGGATCGGCATGAACGCGATGAGCGACCTGAACGCGGCCTTCGCGTGCTCGGTCCCGTATCTGAAGCTGTGGGGTATTGTGGCGGGCGGCTGGCAGATGGCGCGCGCCGCCCAGATCGCCGCGGCGCACGTCGCTGCGGGCGGCCCCGAAGCCGACTTCTATCGGGCCAAGTTGACGACCGCGCGTTTCTACGCCGATCACGTGCTGAGCCAATCGGCGTGGCTGCAGCACGAGATCGTCCACGGCTCGGCGAGCGTGATGCGGCTGGCCGACGACGGCTACGATCTCGACCGGCGCGCACTCGTCGCCCGACGGTGAACGTTCGCACGGAAGACCGCGCCGGCGTCCGCATCGTCACGCTGGACAACCCGCCGGTCAACGCGATCTCGTTTGCATACGCAGCGCAACTGGTGCCGGCACTCGCCGCGGCCGAGGCCGATGCGAGCGTGCACGCGGTCGTGCTGACGGGCGCGAACGGCCTCTTCAGCGGCGGCGCCGACATCAGCGACTTCACCGTTCACCCGGAACCAGGCGCCCAAACGATTCGCGACGTGATCGCGGCGGTCGAGCGCAGCGCGAAGACCTACGTTGCGGCACTTGAGAAGACCGCGCTCGGCGGCGGCGCCGAACTCGCCCTGGCGTGCGACTATCGCATCGCCGTCGCCGGAACGCAGCTCGGCTTTCCCGAGATCAAACTCGGTCTTATTCCCGGTGCCGGCGGCACACAGCGTCTGCCGCGCCTCATCGGCGCGCAAGATGCGCTGCAGCTGATGCTCAAAGGCGACAACCTCGGCGCGGAGGATGCCCTCAAGAAGGGCTTGCTGGATGAGGTCGTGGCGAGCGATGCCGTCGGCGCCGCGCTCGCGCTCGTTGACCGCGTGCGCGCGTCGGCACCGAAGCGCCGTATCTCGGAACGCCGCACCGAACTGGGCATCGTCGGGCTCGGGTTGTTCGCGTTGCCGTTCGTGGTCGCGCAAGCGCACAAGCTGGTTCCGCCCGAAGAGCGCGGTGGCTTGGCCGCGCACAAACTCATCGACGCGGTCGAAGCATCGATCGAATTGGATTTCCCGCGCGGGCTAGCGCGCGAATACCGGCTGTTCGGCGAACTCGCGGCCTCGGCGCCGTCGGCCGCGCTGCGCCACGTGTTCTTTGCCGAACGCGAACTCGGCAAGATCCCCGGCCTGCCGCCGGCCGAATCGCTGCCGATCCGCAGCGCGGGCATCGTCGGGGGCGGAACGATGGGCACCGGGATTGCGATCGCCTTTGCCAACGCCGGCCTTCCGGTGGTGGTGGTCGAACCGAACGACGATCAGATCGAGCGCGCGAAGCAGATGGTTTTCGGGATGTTCGCGCACCAAGTGCAGCGCGGCCGGCTGACCCAGGAAGAGGCGTGGCAGCGCGGCCGTTCGATTCGCTTCGAGAGCGACTACGCCGAACTTGCCGCCGCCGACGTCGTGATCGAAGCCGTCTTCGAGAACATGGACGTAAAGAAAGGCGTGTTCGCGCAGCTCGACGCGATCTGCAAGCCCTCGGCGATCCTCGCCAGCAACACCTCGACGCTCGACATCGACGCGCTCGCCGCCCAAACGAAACGCCCAACCCACGTCTGCGGTCTGCACTTCTTCGTACCGGCCAACATCATGAAGTTGCTCGAGATCGTGCGCGCCCGCGACACGTCGCCGCAAACGCTGGCGACCGCGATCGCCCTCGCCAAGACGTTGCGCAAGGTCGGCGTCCCCTCGGGCAATGCGTTCGGCTTCATCGGTAACCGCATGCTCTTCGACTACGCGCGCGAAGCGATCGGCCTGGCGGAGGAAGGCATCGCGCCCGAACGCATCGACCGCGCGATGAAAGACTTCGGCATGGCGATGGGCCCGTTCGCGATGTTCGATCTGTCCGGCCTCGACGTGTTTTGGCGCATCGAGCAAGGGAACCCCGAGGTGCGCAGCCGTTCGGCGATCGTCGATCGCTTGTACCGTGAAGGCCGATTCGGTCAGAAGAGTGGGGCCGGTATCTACCGTTACGAAAAAGGCAGCCGCGAGCCGGTTCCCGATCCGGTCGCGGTCGAACTCATTCGTGAGGAGGCGGCCAAGGCCGGCATCGTCCCGCGAACCGTTGTTAGCGATGCGGAGATCGTACAGCGCCTCGTCGGTGCGCTGGTCGCGGCCGGCGAGGAGTTGCTGCGCGCCGGCGTCGCGCTGCGCCCCGGCGATATCGACATCGTCTACGTGTACGGCTACGGTTTCCCACCCTATCGCGGCGGCCCGATGTGGTACGGGGCTAAGGAACTTGCTCATGCCTGAGGCGGTGATCGTTTCGGCGGCGCGCACCCCGATCGGACGTGCGTTTCGTGGGGCCTTCAATCAGACGCACGGCGCGACGTTGGCCGGGCACGCGATCGCGCACGCGGTGGCGCGCGCCGGCGTCGAACCGGGCGAGGTCGAGGATGTGATTCTCGGCGTCGGCCTGCCCGAAGGCGCCACCGGCAACAACCTCGGCCGCGTCGCCGCGTTGCGGGCCGGACTCCCGGTGACGGTTCCCGGCGTCACGCTCAACCGCTATTGCGCGTCGGGCTTGCAATCGATCGCAACCGCGGCCGGACGTATCGTGGCCGACGGCGCGAAGGTGATCGTCGCCGGCGGCTGCGAGTCGATCTCGCTCGTGCAGAACGTGATGAACGTGCACGACTTCACCGAAGAGTGGATGCTGCGGCACGAGCCGGACATCTACATGCCGATGCTCCAAACCGCCGACGCGGTTGCGAAGCACTACAAGATTTCGCGCGCGGCGCAGGACGAGTACGCGCTGCAGAGCCAGCAGCGCACGGCCGCCGCGCAAGCCGCGGGCAAGTTCGATGCCGAGATCGTGCCGTTGCAATCGTGGAAGTACGTCGAACACAAAGAAGCGGGCACGTTCTCGGAAGAAGCGGTGACGTTGACGCGGGATGAGGGCAACCGTCCCGACACGACGCTGGCTGGTCTCGCCGCGCTCAAGGGCGTGCTCGATCCGAAATCCACGATCACGGCCGGCAACGCATCGCAACTCTCCGACGGCGCGGGGGCGGTCGTCGTAATGGACGGCCGGGAGGCGGAGCGTCGCAATCTGCAACCGCTTGGGATCTACCGGGGCCTCGTCGTCGCGGGCTGCGCGCCGGGCGAG
>DASYOE010000406.1:0-2599 GCA_036008105.1 Candidatus Lustribacter sp.
GAAGTACGCACCGTCTCGCACACGATCCGCCGCGCCACCGAAGCCACCAAACTCGGTTTCACACGCGTGATCGCCCCCGAAAACGCCAAAACCCTCGTAGCCGCCATCGACCTCGCCCTCGCGCGCTGAACCTTCAGCAGATGGCGCTGTTCGAGATCGTTCCTAATATTAGTGAAGGGCGCGACGCGGGGACGGTCGATGCGGCAGTGGCTGCGATAACGGCGGCGGGGGCGCGCGTCATTCATCGCACCAGCGATGCGGTGCATCATCGCAGCGTCATTACGGCGGCTGGGTCGGCATCACAAGTCGTTGCGGCGGCCGTTGCGTTGGCACGCGTTACGTTGGAACGGATCGACTTGCGCGTGCACCGCGGCGAACATCCGCGCATCGGGGCGCTCGACGTTCTGCCGTTCGTTCCGCTGGGGAGTGCGACGCTCGACGATGCGGTGATCCTCGCGCACCGCGCTGCCGCGCGCATCTGGCGCGAGCTCGGCATTCCGGCCATCCTCTACGGCGCGGCGGCGAGCGCACCGCACCGGGCGAATCTGGCCGACGTCCGCCGCGGCGAGTTCGAGGGGCTGGCGGAACGCGCGCGCGATGCGCGCTGGAGTTTCGATTACGGCGAGCAGCCGCACGTTAGCGCCGGGGCGATCGCCGTGGGCGCACGGCCGCTTCTGGTGGCCTTCAATGTCGAGCTTGCCTCAGCCGATCTGGCCATCGCACGTGCGATCGCCCGTTCGCTGCGCGAGCGGGACGGCGGACTGCGCACGCTGCGCGCGCTCGGGATTCGCCTTCGTCCGGACGTCGTGCAGGTCTCGTTCAACCTTACCGACGTCGACGCGATCCCGCTCTACCGGGTGCGCGAACTGGTCCGGCTGGCGGCCGAGCGCCGCGGCGTCACCATCGGACGCAGCGAACTGATCGGCCTCGCCCCGCGTGGGACGATCGTCCGGACCGCCGGCGCATACGCAGCGGCCGCGCGCGGGTCCCACGGTACGTGAGTACGCTTTACGAGATTCCCATCCATAAGATCGACGGCACGCCGGCCGCGCTGCGCGAATACGCGGGCTGCAAGTGCTTGGGTTCCCCGCCAATAATTTCGGCGCTCAGGAGCCCGGCACCAACGCGGAGATCGCGCAATTCTGTTCGCACTCGTACGGCGTGACGTTTCCGATGTTCGAGAAGATCTCGGTCGGCGGCGCCGACCGTCATCCGCTCTACCGCGAACTGATCGCGGCGCAGCCCGAGCCGGCCGACATCCGGTGGAATTTCGAGAAGTTCCTCATCGGCCGGAACGGCACCGTGGTCGCGCGTTTCGCGCCGACGGTGACACCCGACGATCCGGCCCTGCTCGCGGCGATCGACGCCGAACTCGCCAAACCCGCTGCGTAACGGAGCAACGACCATGACGACCGCGCAATTCCCCAAGGAAATCTCCGGCGGCAACTTTGCCCGTCAACCGGATGCATTCAGCAACTGGGTCACGGCCGACGGCCGTTCGGGTTTTCCCGCGGCCGCCGGCCGCTATCATCTCTACGTGTCGCTGGCGTGCCCGTGGGCCCACCGTACGGTCATCGTGCGCAAGCTCAAAGGCCTCGAAGAGGCGATCGGGATGACGGTCGTCGATCCAATCCGCGACGAACGCGGCTGGGCCTTTCACGACGGGCCCGATATGGGCGCCGATCCGGTCAACGGCTTCGAGTACCTCGCTCAGGCCTATGCCGCGACGGATCCGGCCTACACCGGTCGCGTGACGGTCCCGGCGCTCTGGGACAAAGAAACGCGGCGCATCGTCAGCAACAACGACGACGATATCATGCGCATGTTCGAAGTCGAATTCGATGCCTTCGCGCGCAACAACGATCTCGATTTCTATCCCGAAGAGCAGCGCGCCGAAATCGATGCGCTCAACGACGAGATCTACCCCCGAGTCAACAACGGCGTCTACCGGGCCGGCTTCGCGACCGAACAAGACACGTACGCGCGCGCCGCGCAAGGCGTGTTCGACGAACTCGACCGGCTCGAGGACATGTTGAGCCGGCGCCGCTTCCTCTTCGGCGCATCACCGGTCGAGACGGACTGGCGCCTCTTCGTGACGCTCGTCCGCTTCGATTCGGTCTACTACTCGCACTTCAAGTGCAACCTGCGCCGGATCGTCGACTACCCGAACCTGTGGGGGTACGTGCGCGACCTCTACCAGTTCCGCGACGTCGCCTCAACGGTCAACTTCGATCACATCAAGCGCCACTACTACATGACGCATCCCCGAGTGAACCCGAACCGCATCGTGCCGATCGGTCCGCTCCTCGATCTGATGTCGCCCCACGGGCGCGAGAGTATGCCCTAGCTAGCTGTTCTTGTCCATGATGACTTTGCCGTTGAGTTCTTCGATGAGGTCAACGTCGATCAGGATGCCGAGGCCGGACTTGTCTTTGTCCTTCTCTTGTTCGGCCGGAACGGTGTTGTTCCAAATCTTTTCGCGAACGGCCGGATCGGTGGCGATGCGCGCCGTTCCGTAGAAGCGAATCACGCCGCCGCCGTACGGGATCTCTTTCATCTTTGCCGAGTTGCGATAGTAGACGGTAACGCGTCCACCGTG
>DASYOE010000407.1:0-2485 GCA_036008105.1 Candidatus Lustribacter sp.
CGAGCTGACCGGCGGGTTATACTTCGGGCACAAGACGCTCACGCACGAGCACGGTCACGAGGTCGCGCGCGACACGTTGGTCTACGTCGACGACGAGATCGAACGGGTGGCACGGTTCGCGTTCTCGCTCGCGCGCATGCGCCGCAAACGGTTGACGTCGGTCGACAAGAACAACGTGCTCATCAGCTCACAGCTGTGGCGCCGCGTCGTGATCGACGTCGCCTACGACTATCCGGACGTAACGCTCGACCACATGCTGGTCGACAACGCGGCGATGCAACTCGTGCGCGATCCGCGCGCGTTCGACGTGATCGTCACCGAGAACATGTTCGGCGACATCCTCTCCGACGAGGCGGCGATGATTACCGGAACGATCGGCACCGCCAGCAGTGCCGCGCTGGGCGGCGCGCCGGATGCGAACGGCTTCGGGTTATACGAACCGATCAGCGGCACGGCGCCCGACATCGCGGGCAAAAACATCGCGAACCCAATCGGGTCGATCCTCTCGGCCGCGATGCTGGCGCGCTATTCGCTTGGCGACGAGTCCGCCGCCGCCGCCATCGAACGCGCGGTCGCGGATACGCTCGTCAACGGCCCGCGGACACGTGATCTCGACGGCGCAACCGGTGCTTCGACCGACGCGCTCGCTGAGGCGATCGTCGCTCAGGTGCGCTGCAGCGCCGTGGTGTGATCCTCGTCGAGCAGCCACTTGCCGCCCGGCGCCTTGATCCACGTTAGCTGGTGGGTGCCGTAGTCGCGTTCGAGGGTCGGGCCGCTCATGGGATCGATGTTGCTTACGCCCGAGTACCACAACACGGTCGAGACGTCTTCGGTCGCTCCGGCAGCGCTTAACGCGCTGTTCTTGATCTTGACGTCGATGCCGTTAGGCGGCTGCATGCGGAACCATTGGGTGCTCACGCCGTACATGAACGCATCGAACTCTTGCCGCGTGCCGTCGGGCCCGATTGCATGGAAGGTTGGGGAAATGATGGCGGCCAGCGCCACGGCGTCGTTGTGCAGGATGGCGTTGTAGTAGCTGTTGGTGAGCGCGGTGAGTTGGTCCGTCGCCGCGGCCGGCGCCGGTTGCGCCATGACTGCCGGCGGAGCGGCGAGCGCGACCGCGAGGATGGCACAGGCAAGGGCATGTTTCATGCGGCCAGTATACTCTTTCCGTGCCCAAAAAAGCTGAGTGTTCCGCGCGTGACGGCGCCAAACTGCGCTACACGCTGCACGAGGCGGCCCAGCCCGGCGCTCCGCGCCTCGCGCTCGTCCACTCGCTGGCGCTCGACCGCACGATTTGGGACGGCGTCGTGGCCGCGCTCGGCGGCGGCGTCGAGGTCCTGACGTACGATTGCCGCGGGCACGGTGCCTCGGAGAAGCCGCCCGGCCCGTACACGACCGAACTGTTTGCCGGCGACCTGCGGGACGTGCTGGCGTCGCTCGGGTGGGAGCGCGCGATCGTAGCCGGTGCCTCGATGGGCGGCAGCGTGGCGTTGCAGTTCGCGATCTCCTATCCGGCCATGGTCGAGGCGCTCGGCGCGATCGATACGACCGCGTGGTACGGTGCCGATGCGCACGCGGCGTGGCGCGAGCGCGCGAACAAAGCGCGCGCCGAAGGGCTTGCGAGCATGGTCGCGTTTCAGCAGACGCGCTGGTTCAGCGACGTCTTTCGCACGCAGTCACCGGCGGTTGCCGCGCGGTTCGAGCAGATTTTTCTGGCGAACGACGTCGCCGCGTACGCGGCAACGTGCGACATGCTCGGCAACTTCGACCTGCGCGCGCAGCTGGCATCGATCGGCGTGCCGGTCGAGATCCTCGTCGGAGAAGAAGATTACGCCACCCCGCCCGACATGGCGCGCGCGCTGGAAGCGGGGACCGCGCGCTCGCATCTCACGATCGTGCCGAACGCGCGGCACCTGACGCCGATCGAGATTCCGGAGCGCATCGCGGCGCTGCTGCAACGACTCGCGAACGTGCACGCGTGAGCTTCGACCTCCTCGAACCGGCGACGCTCGACGAAGCGGTCGGGCTACTCGATGCCGACGACACCGCGGTTCGCGCGATCGCCGGCGGCACGGCGTTGTCGCTCTTGCTGCAGACGCGGATTTTCAAACCACAGCGTTTGATTAGCTTACGCCGTCTCAACGGATCGCTGCGCGGAGTGCACGTCGATGCGGGTGGGGGATTGCGGATCGGCGCGCTGACGACGCTCACCGAACTCGAGCGCTCGCCCGTACTGGCCATCGCCGAACCCGTGCTTTCTCGAGCGCTGCACACCCTCTCAAACGTCCGGGTTCGCAACGTCGCCACGATCGGCGGACATCTCGCGCACGCCGATCCGCACATGGATCTGCCCCCGATCCTCATCACGCTCGGCGCGCGCGTGCGCACGGTCTCCCCGCGCGGCGAACGCTGGATCGACGTGGCCGATTTGATTACCGGCTATTACGAGACGTCGCTCGCGGGCGACGAACTCATCGTCGAG
>DASYOE010000408.1:0-4565 GCA_036008105.1 Candidatus Lustribacter sp.
TGCTTTCGAGATCGGGGTGAAGCGCACGCGCCGAATTCATACCGCGCCCCTTCGCGAACCTAGCTGTGCGAAGCCTGGGCCGGTTGCGCCACCGGCCGCACGACGCGCAGCACCACGATCGCGATGAGCAACGCGACGATCAGCACCGCAACGACGGCGACGACCGTGCCGCTCCAGCCGGCCGTTCCGTACACGACCCCGCCCAGCGAGCCCAGCACGCTGGACCCGAGATAGTACGCGCACAGGTACAGCGCGGTCGCGTGCGAGCGGTCGCGAATCGCGCGGCGCCCAACCCAACTGCTCGCGACCGAATGCGCGCCGAAGAAGCCGAACGTCAGCACCGTGATCCCGGCGACGATCGTCACCAAGTCGCCGGCCAGCGTGATCAGCGCACCGGCGAGAAAGATCAGCTCGCTCAACCACAGCATGTTGCGCCGTCCGTACCGGTCGGCGAGCCGGCCCATGATCGCCGACGCCGCGCTGCCGACGAGGTACACCGCGAAGATCGCACCGATCGCGGATTGACCGAGGCCGAACGGCGGCGCCGCCAACCGGAAGCCGATGTAGTTGTAGATCGTCACGAACGCGCCCATGATGAGAAAGCTCGTCGCATAGAGCCACGGCAATCCGGCGTCGGTGACGTGCGCGAAATACGCGCCGGCCGCGAGCCGCAGCGATTGCGGCTGCGGCGTGAAATTGCGTGAGGACGGCAACAAGAGCGCCACCGCGACCGCGCACACCACGCCGAGCGCGCCGATCGCCAGCAACCCCGCGCGCCAGCCGTGCGCGTCGGCCGCGAAGCCGACGATGAACCGGCCCGACATCCCGCCGAGCGCCGTTCCCGCAACGTAGAGCCCCATCGAGAAGCCCAGCGCTTCGGGCGCGACCTCCTCGCTGATATACGCCATCGCGATCGCCGGCACGCCGCTGATCGCGGCGCCTTCCAGCAAACGCAGCGCGAGCAATGACCCGAAATTCGGCACCAAGGCGCACAGGAACGTGATCGCGCTCGAGACGGCGAGCGAGACCACGATGGGCAGCTTTCGCCCCAGCGCTTCGGACAGCGATCCGGCCACGAACAGCGCGCCGGCCAGCGCCAGCGTCGACGCTGACAGCGCGAGGCTCGCGGTGGCGGGCGTGACGGCGAACTCGCGCGCGAGCGCGGGCAACAGCGGTTGCACGTCGTAGAGCGAGGCGAACGTTGCGAAGCCGGCGAGCAGCAGCGCGAAGCTCGCCAGCCAGTACCGCGGCGTGTTCATTCGCCCGTTTCTAGTTCGCCGTTGACCGCTTCGACGCCGGGTTTGAGGAAGACGCGCGCGTCGGGCCCCGCGTCGAGCGCGGCCTCGATGCGTTCGAACGGGATGTCGCGCAACAGGTCGCGCTTGCGCAAGCGCTCGCGCAGGTCGTTGCGGGCGCGCGCCCGCTCGTCGCCGGAGCGTTCGGCGCGCACGATCTCGGCGCAACGCGCGACCGATGCATCGAGGTGCGGGAAGTCGGCCCGCAAGTCGTCGAGCCGCGCGCGCAACGCATTACGCCGGTAGCGCTGCTGCGCGTTGGTCGGATCGAGCACGTACGGCAGACCGATACGCCGCAGCTCGGCGTGGAGTTCGGCGTGGGTCACGCGCAGGAACGGCCGCACGAGATCGATGCCGTCGGTGAGTTGCCGTCGCGGCGGCATCCCGGCGAGGCCGTCGAGCCCGCTGCCGCGGAACAGCGCGAGCAGCACGGTTTCGGTTTGGTCTTCGGCGCAGTGCGCGGTCACGATCGCGCCCGCGCCGCACTCCCGCGCGATGCGTTCGAGCTCGGCGTACCGCGCGGTGCGGAGCGCGGCCTCGCCGGCATCCGCCTGCACCGCCGCGACGCGCACCGGCCGCTCGAGGCGCGCGCCGAGCGAGAGCACCACGCATTCATCTTGCCAGGCCGACTCGCGCAGGCCGTGATTGACGTGCGCCAGCACGACGGAGAAGTCGTCGGCGCGTCCGATCCGGTCGAGCACCGCGGCCAAGACCACGGAATCCGGTCCGCCGGAAACGGCGGCCACCACGGTCGCGTGCGGCGGCACGCGCAGGACGCGCCGCACGCGGCCGTCCAGAAACGCGCCCGGTCGCGCGCCGCGCATTAGCTGGTGACGCGCTCCAAGTCGCGCTTCGCGTCGCGCTCGGCGATCGTGCGGCGCTTGTCCCACAGCTTCTTGCCGCGCATCAAACCGAGTTCGAGCTTCACCTTCCCGCGCTTGAAGTACAGCCGCAGCGGAATCAACGTCAGGCCCTTTTCGGCCGCGCGACCGGTCAAACGCTCGAGCTGCTCTTTGTGCAACAGCAGCTTGCGCGGCCGGCCCGGCTCGTGATTGAAGATGCTGCCCTCTTTGTAGGGCGGGATCGTGAAGTTCACCAGCCACAACTCGCCGTCGCGCAGACGTGCGAAGCCCTCGTTGAGGCTGAGGTTGCCGTTGCGAATCGACTTGATCTCGGTGCCGCTGAGCGCGATGCCGACCTCAAGCGACTCGAGCTTCTCGTACTCGTAGCGCGCCCTACGATTGTCGAACGTCGGTTCCTTGGCAGCCGACTTTGCTTCCCCGGCCGCTGCCGCTTTACGCAGCGTCTTGCTTTTCACAATTTTCCCTGGGACACGAACGTGCCGTCGCCGGTTGCAAGCACGGTGCCGTCTTCGAATTCGAGCGTTGCTTCGAGATAGATCACGTTGCGGCGGCGCTCCTTGACGTGCCCGCGCATGACGAGGGGAACGCCCAACGGCACCGGTTTGCGAAAGCGCACGTTGCTGGCCGCGGTCACGGCGCGGTAGCCGATGAAGCGGCACGCGTGGGCCATCGCCTCATCGAGCAGCATCATCACGATGCCGCCGTGCGCGACGTCGCGCCAGCCCTGCATGCGCGGTGGCAGGGTCACGCGGCTGATCGCGCCGTTGTCGCCGAGCGGAGCGAACTCCAGATGTAACCCGTCGGCGTTGTGGGGACCGCACGCAAAGCAGCGGCGGTCGTCGACGAGAGCCTGCCCTGAGCTTGTCGAAGGGGCGGGATTCATTTCGGCAGCTTCGCCAAGAGCGCTTGCGCGTATTCCACGTCGACGCCGGCGGCGATCGACGCGCGCAGCACGCGCCGCGCATCGTCGGGGCGCTTCTCGTCAACGTAGATGCGCGCCAGCAGCGTGTACCCGTGCTGCCCGGCTTCACCGACGTGACCGACGTCGATCTCGAGGCCGCGGGTGGCATAGTCGACGGCGGCCGGCAGCTGCCGCAGATCGTGCAAGAGCGATGCGATGTGGAAGTCGATGTCGGCGTAGTGCGGCACGACGTTGGGAACCTCGATCGCGTAGCTGAGTCCGCGCTGCGGATCGCGCAAGTCGACCTGATAGATCGTCGCCAGATATTCGCGCGCCAGCACGTCGGTGGGATCGCGGTCGAGCGCGGCCAGAAACTCGATTTTGGCGCGGTTCGCGCTGCGCTCGTTCTCGCGCAGAATACCCAGGCCCACGTGCGCTCCGGCGGCATCGGGCGCGATGGCGAGCGCGGCGGCGAACGCCTCGCGCGCGTCGGCATCGCGGTCGCGGCCGGTCGAACTCGAGAACAGGTATGAGAAGCCCAAGCGCAACTGGGTGGTATAGCCGTGCGGGTCGCTTTCGAGCCGGTTCTCTTCTTGCGCGATGAGCGCGTCCAGGTCACCCGGCGTTTGCGCCGCGGTGGCGTTGAGAAAAGCGATGGCTAGCGTGTTGTCGGGCGCCGCGGCGAGCGCCGCTTCGAAATCCGTCCGGGCAGTGCCGAAGTCGCGCTGGTAGAACGCGCGCAGCCCGCCGTCGAGCGGCGTTGCGAAGGCCGCGTCGGCATACGGCGACGGGCCGCCGCCGGCGGCCACGATGAGCGCGGCGAATGCCGCGGGCCAGATCATCGGCCGACGAGCAGCCGGCGCGCGAGCGCTTCGGGCAGATGCGCCGAGGCGATCTTCTCCTGCACGCGCGCGATCGCGTAGTCGAAGCGCACGATGTTGACCGTCCGCGCGTCCGAGTCGAAGAAGCCGAACGACGCGCGCGGGTTGAGGTCGCGCGGCTGCCCCACGCTGCCCACGTTCACGATGTAGCGGATACCCGGTTCGAGGACGAGCTCCCCACCCTGCTGCAGGTGTTTGTGGCTGATCGACCCGTCGGTTTCGAGCGCGTAGTACTCGGCGATGTGCGTGTGGCCGATGAAGATCAACGGCGCGTCGGTGGCCGCGAACGCGCGTCCGGCCCCGGCTTTGTCGAGGATGTATTCGAAGTAGTTCTTCGGTGCGCCGTGCACGAGCAGAAACGCCGGGTCGCGGAACTCGTAGCCCAGTGAGTTCAGCCACGCTTTGCTTTCGGCGTTGATCACGCGTTGCGTCCAACGCATCGCCTCGCGCGCCGCCGGATTGAAGTACGCCAAGCCGAAGTTGTCGATCGCCGCCACGTCGTGGTTGCCGAGCACGGTGGCGGTGGCCAGGTCACGGATCTTCGCGACGCATTCGTTGGGATTGGGACCGTAGCCCACGATGTCGCCCAGGCACAGCACCTTGTCGTTCTCGCGCACGTGGGCGA
>DASYOE010000409.1:0-19418 GCA_036008105.1 Candidatus Lustribacter sp.
CCGGGTAGCCGCTGCCCGCGCGCCCGCGACCGCTGTGCGTTGCACCGGCCGCTTCGAACTCGTACGCAATTTCGGGCTGTCCGTCGACGATCGTTCCCGCCTTCGCGGTCGTGCCGCCCATGTCGAACGAGAGCACGTTGCGCACCCCGCCGGCGAGGCCGAGTGCCGCCGCGGCGATGACGCCCGAGGCCGGACCGCTTTCGATCAGCATGGCCGGACGCGCGACGATCGATGCGAGCGCGGCAATTCCGCCGTTGGACTGCATCACGAAAATCGGCGCCGCGACGCCGAGCGCCCGCACCCCGCCGGCCAACCGTTCCAGATAGGCGCTGACGATCGGTTGCAGCGCCGCGTTGACGACGGCGGTCGAGAAGCGCTCGTACTCGCGCTCCTCGCGCACCAGCGCCGACGAGGCCGTGACCGCGACGCCGGGGAGCGCGGCGCGCAGCGCGTCGGCGACGGCGCGTTCGTGCGCGTCGTTGACGTAGCTGTTGAGCAGCCCCACGGCGACGCTCCGAATGCCGCGCTCGCGGATGGCCGCGATGGCGGCCGCCACGTCGCCGGCATCGAGCGGCTCGTGCACGCTGCCGTCGTAATCGATGCGCTCGCGCACGGTCAGCCGGTCTTCGCGCCGCGCAAGCGGCACCGGCCGCACGACGTGAAGGTCGTACACGGAACTGCGCGCTTGCCGGCCGATTTCGAGCACGTCGCGGAAACCGGCGGTCGTGATGAAGGCGACGCGCGGCAGTTCGAGATGCACTTGCCCCAACAGCGCATTGGTGGCGATCGTGCTCGCGTGGCTCAGCTGCACGATTTCGGTGGGATCTACGCGTTGCAGCAACGTGCGTAGCGCTGCGAGCAATCCTTCTTCAGGCGCCCGCGGGGTCGTGGCGACCTTGGCGCGGATGATGGCGCCGGTCGCGTCCAGCGCGACGAGGTCGGTGAACGTTCCGCCCACATCGACCCCGACGCGCCACGTCAACGGGCCCCTCCGGGGGCCCCTAGGTTAGTTCCAGTGCAGCTCGCGGGCGATCTGCTTGCGTTCCCACTCATCGGAGAAGGCGACGTCGTGCGTTTCGTTCGCATCGCTCGGCCGCAGGTTGTCGCACCAGCGGAATAGCGTCGCCACGAACGCGTCGATCGCGTCGTGCGAGAGTTTTTTGTTCGGTTCCATGAGCTAATTATATCGTAACGTAACATTACTTGTCAGTTGCATTTGTCTCAACCGGCGCTTTTAACTACCGACAAGTTCGCGTAAAGCGTGCTGGAAAATCTTGGGCGCTTTGCCCTGGAAAAGCACCGATTCGTTGCCGCCGACCTGCTTGCGCAGCTCGATAAGTTCGTCCCGCAGGGCAGCCGCTTTCTCGAACTCGAGGTTGGCCGCAGCCTCGCGCATTTTCCGCTCGATATCGTTGGACATCGCCATGGCGACGTCGCGCGGCAACTTCTCGCCGCGCAAGCCCGCCGCGGCCGTGCTCGCTTCGCCCACGAGCGCCAGAATATCGCGCACTTCCTTGCGAATCGAGGTCGGCTCGATGCCGTGCTCGAGATTGTAGGCGACCTGCCGCTCGCGGCGGCGTTTCGTTTCGCCGAGCGCCCGCGCCATCGACTCCGTGACGACGTCGGCGTACATGATCACTTTGCCCTCGACGTTGCGCGCCGCGCGCCCGATCGTTTGGATCAGCGCCGTGCCGCTCCGCAGATAGCCTTCCTTGTCCGCATCGAGGATCCCGACGAGCGACACCTCCGGCAAATCGAGGCCTTCGCGCAGCAGATTGATCCCGACCAGCACGTCGAACTCGCCCTTGCGCAGATCGCGCAGGATCGCGATTCGTTCGAGGGTCTCGATCTCGCTGTGCAGGTAGCGCACTTTGAGACCGTTCTCGAGCAGATAATCAGTCAGGTCCTCGGCCATCTTCTTGGTCAGGGTCGTGACCAGGACGCGCTCGTTCTTTTCGGTTCGCTTGCGAATTTCGTCCATCAAGTCGTCGACCTGGTGGCGCGTGGGCCGAACCTCGACTTCCGGATCGACCAGACCGGTCGGCCGGATGACCATTTCGACCACGTGCGCCGAGCGCGCGATCTCGAAGTTCGCCGGCGTCGCCGAGACGTAGACCACCTGGTTGAGGTGGTCCTGGAATTCATCGGCCGTGAGCGGACGGTTGTCGAGCGCCGACGGCAACCGGAACCCGTGCTCGACGAGCGAGAGCTTGCGCGAGCGGTCGCCGCCATACATGCCGCCGACTTGCGGAATCGTGACGTGCGACTCGTCGACGAACAACAGCCAGTCCTTGGGAAAGAAGTCGAGCAGACAGAACGGCGTCGAGCCTTCTTCGCGGCCGCTCAAGTGGCGCGAGTAGTTCTCAACGCCGTTGCAGTACCCGACTTCGCGCAACATGTCGAGGTCGTAGCGTGTGCGCTGTTCGAGCCGTTGCGCTTCGAGCAGCTTGCCGTTGTCCTTGAAAAATTTCAGGCGGTCGAGGAGTTCTTCTTCAATCGCGTCGATCGCGCGGTGCAACTTCTCCTCGGGCGTGATGTAGTGCTTGGCCGGGAAGATCTTCAGCTCGTCCTTCGACTCGACGTACTCGCCGGTGAGGATGTTGACGACGTTGATCGCCTCGATCTCATCGCCGAAGAACTCGATGCGGTGCACCAGCTCTTCCTCGACGCCGACGAACTCCAGGGTGTCGCCGCGCACGCGGAACGTGCCGCGCACGAGGTTGAGGTCGTTGCGCCGATACTGCATGCCGATCAGCTTGCGCAGGAAGTCGTCGCGGTCGATGGTGTCGCCGATCTTGATGTCGGCCGAAAGCTCCATGTAGTCCGCCGGCGAGCCCAAGCCGTAGATGCATGACACCGAGGCCACGATCAGGGTGTCGGGGCGGGTCAGCAGCGCCTGGGTCGCCGCGTGCCGGAGCCGCTCGATCTCGTCGTTGATCGAGGAATCCTTGGCGATGTAGGTATCGGTGTGGGCGATATACGCTTCGGGCTGATAGTAGTCGAAATAGGAGACGAAGTACTCGACCGCGTTGTGGGGGAGAAAGTCCCGGAACTCCGCGCACAACTGGGCGGCCAGCGTCTTGTTGTGGCAGAGGACGAGCGTCGGCTTCTGGACCAGCTCCACGACCCGCGCCATCGCCATCGTCTTGCCGCTCCCGGTGACGCCGAGGAGCGTCTGGGCGTGGTCCCCGTTCAGGATGCCGGCGGCCAGCGCATCGGTCGCCGTGGGCTGATCCCCGGCGAGCGCGTATGGGCTAACCAACTCGAATTTGGGCATAAGAACTCCCCATAACACCTCGCCGGGTCCCACCGCTTCAGGAGGGCGTGTGCCGCTCCGGCGAGGAAAGGTTAGTGCTTCCCCCGTGCGCTCAGGCGATCGCGGGAAGCGTAAGGAGTAGGTCCGTGATTCAGCCGCCGCTTCTCTTTAGCGGGACGTCGAACCGAGAGCTCGCCGACGAGATCGCCAAAAAGATGCAGACGCGCATCGGTAATGCGCTCGTCGATCGCTTCAAGAACGACGAATGTCGCATCGAGATCCGGGAGAACGTCCGCGGGGCGGAGGTCTTCGTCTTACAGTCGCTCTGCCGCACGCCGTGGGGTGGGTCGGTGAACGACGCGACGATGGAACTGCTCCTGATGATCGACGCCCTGCGCCGCGCATCGGCCAACCGCATCACCGCCGTCATCCCGTACTACGGCTACGCCAAGCAAGACAAGAAGACCAAAGGCCGCGAGCCCATCTCGGCTAAGCTGCTGGCGAACATGCTCCAGACGGCCGGGGCCGAGCGGATCGTGACGCTCGACCTGCACGCCGCCCAGATTCAGGGCTTTTTCGACGTCCCGGTCGACAACCTGATGGCCGCGCCGCACATGTGCAACCACCTGCGCAACGAGAAGCTCTTCGGCGAGAAGGTCGTCGTTGTGTCACCCGACGCCGGCGGGGTGCCGCGAGCGGAGTTCTTTGCCAAGCGGCTCAAATCGACGCTGGCCGTCATCATCAAACGCCGGCCCGAGCCGGACGTCTCCGAGGTCACCCACATCGTCGGTGACGTCGAGGGCAAGATCGCGGTCGTCGTCGACGACATGATCTCCACCGGCGGCACGCTGGTCAAAGCGGCCGAAGCGCTGCTCAAGCGCGGCGCCACCGAAGTGTACTGCCTGGCCACGCACGGCATCTTCGCCGGCGACGCCGTCCAGCAGTTCGAAGCCTCGGCGATCCGCAAGGTGATCGTCACCAACACCATTCCCACGTCGGCCTATCCGGCCGGCGTCGGGACGCGTATCGAGCAACTCTCGATCGCCCAAATCCTGGCCGACGCGATCAAGCGCATCACCGCCAACCGCTCGGTCTCCGAGCTGTTCTCGGGCGACGACTTCATCGAAACCGCGACCACAACCACCATCACCGAAGAAGCTCCGCTCACCGAAACGAACGCCGAAGCGGCGATCGCGGCTGCGGTTTAAGGAACCAGCGACCCCGTCATGGCGAAAACCGAACGCGTCACCAACGTGACCATCCATCAGCGCGCCGAAATCGGCACCACCGGCGCCAAGAAAGCGCGGCGCGAAGGCCGCATCCCCGGCGCCCTCTACGGTCACGGTAAAGCGGAAGCGATCGCGGTCGACGCCCGCACGCTCAACGACTTGCTCTCCAGCGGCGGACACAGCCACATCGTCGACGCGACGATCGGCGGCAAAAAAGAGTCCGTGCTGCTGCGTGAAGTGCAGCGCGATCCGATCACGCACCGGCCGATCGCAGCCGATTTCCAGCGCGTTTCCTCGACCGAGGCGATCTACGCGTCGGTCAGCATCGTCACGGTCGGCATCGCGCCTGGCGTTAAGGACCAGGGCGGCGTGATGGACATCGTAACCCACGCGCTCGAGGTCAAGGGCCCGGCCGGTAAACTGCCGGAGCATTTCGAGATCGACGTCAGCGAGTTGAACGTCCACGATCACGTCACGGCCGGCGAAGTGAAGCTGCCCGCCGGCTTCACCCTCGTCACGCCGGCCGACACCGTGGTCGTCGGCATCGAAGGCTCGCGCACCGCATCGGAAGACGCCGAACTCACCGCCGCCTCAGCAGCAGCCGCGCCGGCCGCGACGACCGAACCGGCAGCCGAACCGCCAGCCGAGTAGTTCGCACCAATAGACGACCTGCGGCTCATCGTCGGGCTCGGCAACCCCGGGCCCGACTACGCGCGAACGCGGCACAACGTCGGGTTCATGGTCGTCGAGGAACTCGCGCGCCGCTGGCATCTCGACGGCTGGACCAAGCGGCGCGACGCGCGCTTCATCCTCGACCGTAACCACGGCGCGGCGCTGGTCGAGCCGCTGGCGTTCATGAACGCGAGCGGGCCGCCGGCGCTCGGGATCGCGACGTTCTATAAGGTTCCGCCGCCGAAGATTCTGGTGGTCGTCGACGACCTCGATTTGCCGTTCGCGCGTTTGCGCTTGCGGCTCGAGGGCAGTTCGGGTGGCCACAACGGCCTCAAGTCGCTGATCTCCGTCTTCGGCGAGGGCTTTCCGCGGCTGCGCGTCGGCATCGGCCGCGACCGCGAGACGGGCGACGCGATCGGCCACGTGCTCAGCGCGTTCTCGCCCGAGGAAACGGCGGCGCTGCCGGCCGTGATCGACCGCTGCATCGAGGGCATCGAGTTGTGGCTGCGCGGTGACGTCACATCTGCGCTCAATCGCATCAACGCTGCAAATCCACGAAGGAACGAAGGCGAGGAGCAAAAAGAGGACTAGATGATCGTCGTTCGGATCGACGAGTCGACGCTCGCGACCGATGGCACCACGCTCTACGCGGATCTTGCGTTTCTGGTCGAACGTGGCCAGCGACCCATCGTCATCGCTCCTTCGAGCGACGCCGCACGCACGATCGTCAAGACGATCAACCGCACGAGCGACTGCGCCGTCGGCGTTTCCGGCGCCGATGCCGGGATGTTACCGGCTGCCGGCGAGGGGCTGGGAGCCGTGCAGACGCGTCTGTTGCACACGTTGCTGGGCGCGGGCTACATCCCGGTCGTCGAACCGTTAGCGTTCGGGATGTTCGGCGGTGACGTCGAGATCCACGCCGACGACGTGGCCAGCGCGGTCGCGCGCTCGATGTCCGCCAACCGGGCGCTGTTCTTTCACGAAACCGGCGGCGTCATCGACGCGCTCACGCAGGAATGCATCGGCGAACTCACGCCGGCCGAAGCGTTGACGCTCGCCGACGACGCGACGCTGCCGCAGGATCTGCGCAACGCGATTCGCGCCGCGGCCCTCGGGGTGCGCGGCGGCGTCGGTGCCGCCGACATCCTCGACGGCCGCATCGCGCACGCCTCGATCGTCGAGCTGCTGACGATGCGCCACGTCGGCACCCGCGTGATGGGAACCGTCTTCACGGCTTAGGGCGGCGTCAACAACCGTTCGACTTCGGCTTGCAGCGGCATCACGATGTCGGCCGCGATCAACGCGATGTGCGCCGCCGCCGGCGCCACGCCGCTCGCGAGCGCCGCTTTGGACGCGACGCTGAACTTGTCGACGAACTGATTGTAACGGCCGCGGTGAATGTGCGCGGTCCATTCGTCATCCTCGCCGCCCTCGAGCCGCGCCACTGCGACGGTCGTGGTGGCGTCGGCCGCGCTCGCGTACACCCAATGCTGGACCTCGCGCTCGCGCTGCGGCCGGGTCGTGTGGCGCCGCGCGATCGGGCGATAGCGCTGCAGATCGACGTCCGGGGGCAGCGTCAGCGAGATGTCCAAGCGCGGAATCACAAAGGTCCGCGAGCCGCCGGCATCGACCAGCCATTTCGGCACGTCGTTGTAGAGCGCGATGCCCGTGCCGTGGGCCGCCAGCCAGCCGGCGATGTCGTGCGCGGCAAGAACGATCTCGTCAGCTGGTTGCTTGCGTTCCATATTCAGCAGTACCCAAAACTCAGCGCGGACAGGGATCGGTTGTGTGCGCCATCGCCGCGATGCGCGAGCCGAGCGGCGGGCGGGATTCGAAGTACCAGCGGATCGTGCGCCGGCCGCACAGCGCGACGAGGTCGTCATCGGCGCGGCGCACGAGGAAGCGCACGCCTGATTCCGGCGCGGCAACGGTGAGCGCCAGCCGGTCGGCGCGGGCCTCCCCGCCCCGCTCGAGCGCGTTATATGCCGGGTACAGCAGCAGCACCGCAACGCCGAGGAACGTCCCGACCAGCGGTAGACGTGCGAGCGGATCGTCGTCGCGGCGGAAACCGATGCGGTCGCTGATCAGCACCGCCAGCGCGGCGGCGAAGACGAACAGCGTCGTGCCGGCGAGCGTCAGCCACAGGACGTCGTGCGCGGCCAGATGCGCGTACTGTCGCGCGAGCATGAACTGCCGCTCGCCGGGGGTCATCGATTGCAACCCCTCCGCGCCGATGATGATGCGCGCGAACGGACCCAGCCCCGACGTGCGGGCGACCGCTGCCGTCGATCGCCGCGACGTGCCGGTAATCATCAGCGGCACCGGCGAGGTGCCGAGGGCGCGCGCAACCGCATCGCCTTGCGCGACGATGGCCGCCGGCGCCGGCTGCTCGTTCGACGTCAGCGGGGAGAACAGCACCGGCTCGATGGCGACCACGGTCAGGGCCGTTGCGTACAGGATGCCGATGAACACGAGATACCAGAGCCGCGTCCGGTCGACCAGGCCGAGAATCACGATCACGAGCAGCGCCGTCCAGAGCGAGACGGTCACCAAGCGCAACAACTCTCCGGCGAACCAACTCGGAATCGTTTGCGCCGTCAGCCCGACGTTGAGCGATACGCGATACGAGGCAAAGGCGAACGGCAACGACGCGACCGTAGCCAGCGAGCCGAGCGCCACGCCGAACGCGCCGCGCTGCAACCACGGCGCGCGGAAGGCGCGCCGCAAGAGGTCGCGCAGCCGGGCCGCGTTGCCCGACGTCCAAAGCCACAAGAACGCCAGAATCGGAGCGCCGGCCCAGCCGATGAAGAGCCCGTCCTGGTAGTCGGCGATCGCGCGCGCGCGCCGTTGACGCACCGGGTCGACGAGCGCTACCGGCGAGGCGTGCAGCAGCACGTGCGCGGAGATCGCGGTCACGTGGCGGTCCTCGCGCGACTGCGCCCCGGCGGCGGCCGGCACGAACAGAGCCAACAGCAGCGCGACGAGCGCGGCCTTGAGCGCGGCGCTAAATCGCAGCGGCGTATTCGTCGGGAAACGACGCGGCGTGCTCTTGCGGGAACCGCTTGCGAAATTGCTCCCAGCCCACGAAGTTCGCGGAATGCGCTCGCGCGTCGGCCGCCGGCGTCGCGACGTGCTCGAAGGGGCTCCAGTGTCCGTTCGCGCCGCCGCCGAGCAGCTTTTCGAAGAGGTCCAAATCTTTGTCGCGATCCCGCTTCCCGTCATGGGTGAGATACGACACGCGCGCGCACCGGGCGACGCTGAGTTTGCACAGCTCTTCGTCGGGCAGGCTGCGTTCGTCGTCCTGGATCAGCGGCAGATGCCACCGGCCAAGCTCCACGGTCGCCGGCGTGCTGGCCCGGTACGCGGCCAGCATCATCTCGGCGATGTGCTTGATTTCGGGCTGCGCGTCGGGATGGCAGCGTTGGGTGAAGAAATTCGCCCACTCCGTCGCGGTGATGATCACCGTGATCCAAGCGAACGGTTCGAGCAACCGGTTCACGAGCTGTTTGTGCAGATCGATATCCTGCGCGGCTAACCGCTCGGCGTGACGCAGCGCGTCGTCGAGCGCGGCCTGCCACTCGGCCCGCGCGCGCTCTTCCACCTCCGGCGCGATCGCTTCGCGCGCGCTCATCCCGGTTTGGTTACGCCCCCAGTAGACGGGCAGCGCCGGCTCCTCGCGCACCGCGGCGATCATCTTCTTGATCGGGATCGCGCGCGAGCTGGCGGCGTTGCGCGAGAAGACGCGGTGCGTCATCATCTCGCTGTGGATGAACCGCGGATAGCGCACCTCGAGCGTCGTGAGGCGCGCTCCCGACGGGGAACGGCTGTCGAGCAGAACGCGGGCCGAAAACGCCATTACCGGCGCATTCGGCAAACCGCGAACCCCCTACTTCTGGGCGACGAGCTGGGGGTAGGTTTTCTTCAGCGCCACGAGCTTGGGCGCGTCGTTGATCACGATGTACGGATCGTCCGGATGCAGCGTCGCGTAGTGGACGTGGTAGGCTTCGGCCGGATAGAACCCGTGGAACGTTTCGATCTTGGTCACGATCGGCGCTTTGAAGCGATGCTCCGCGGTCAAGCGCGCGATCATCGCCGCGGCGACGTGGCGCTGCTGCGCGTTCGCCACGAAAATCGCCGAGCGGTACTGCGTGCCGTCGTCGGGACCTTGATAGTTGAGCTCGGTCGGATCGTGCGACACCGTGAAGAACACGGTCAGGATTTGCTCGAGCGAAATCTCCGCCGGATCGTAGGTTACGCGCACGGATTCGGCGTGTCCGGTCGTGCCGGTGCTGGTCAACTCGTAGTGCGCGGTCGCGGCGCTCCCGCCGGAGTAGCCGGGCATCGCTTGTTTCACGCCTTTGAGATTCTCGAACACCAGCTCTTGGCCCCAGAAACAGCCGCCGGCGAGAACGATCGTCTGCAACGGCGCGGACGCCGCCAGGGCCGGGCGGGCGAGCGGCGCGGAGAGCCCGAGGACTGCGGCCAGCGCTGCCGCGAGGACGAAGCCGAAGCGTCTGCGTGAAATCGTCATGGTGGTTATATTACGACGCTGATGCCGGTTTCGATGCAAGCGGGCTTACGCGGGGCCGCACATCTTCGATGGAGTCGACGTTCGCCAGGTCGGGAAAGAGCCGGAAGCAGACGATCGCGACCAAGACGGTTCCGATGCCGCCCAGGACGACCGCGCCGACCGGCCCCAGCAGCGCCGCCGTGACGCCGGATTCGAATTCCCCGGCCTGATTCGAGGTTCCGATGAAGAGCGCGTTGACGGCGTTCACGCGGCCGCGCACCGCGTCGGGCGTCATGATCGCGACCATCGACGAACGGATGACCACGCTGACGACGTCCGAGGCACCGAGCACGACCAGCGCGAGGAACGAGAGCACGATCCAGTGCGAGAGCCCGAACACGATCGTCGCGATGCCGAACGACGCGACCGCGCAGAACATGATGCGCCCGGCGTGCCGGCGCACCGGGCGGCGGCCGAAAAAGAGCGAGAGCGTGAGCGCGCCGACGGCCGGCGCGGTGCGCAGTAAACCCAGTCCCCACGGGCCGATCATCAGGATGTCGCGGGCATAGATCGGCAGCAGTGCGGTCGCGCCGCCCAGCAGCACCGCGAACAGATCGAGCGAGATCGCCCCCAGCACCAGCGGCGTTTGGCGAATGAAGGCCAAGCCGGCGAACACCGACTCGCGCGTCGGCGGTCCGGACGTCGTGATGACCGGACCGCGCGTGCGCAGCAGCGTCATCAGGACCGCCGACGTCGCAAACATGAACGCCGCGATGCCGTACGGGATCGCCGGATGCACGGCGTAGAGGATGCCGCCGGCGGCCGGACCGGTGATGGTCGCGATCTGGTGCGCCGTCGAGGCGCGCGCCGATGCCGCCGGAATGATCTTGGAGGGAACGAGATTCGGCAAGAGCGCCTGCGAGGCGGGGCCGTCGAACGCGCGGCCGACGCCGAGCAGCGCGATCATCGCGTAGATGAGCGCCGGCCGCAGCGCATGGTCGATCGTCGCGATGCACAACACCGCCACGGCACAGGCCTCGAGCAACTCGCTGGCGCGCGCGACGTGGCGGCGGTCGAAGCGGTCGCCGACGTGGCCGGCCACGAACACGAGGATGAGCAACGGCAAGAACTGCGCCAGCCCGACGAGTCCCAGCGCGAGCGCGCTGCGCGTGATGTCGTACATCTGCCAGCCGACCGCGACGCCGACCATCTGCCACGCGAGCGCGGTTGACGCGCGGGTGCAGCACCAGTAGAGAAACGAGCGGTAGCGGAGGGGCTCGGAGTATTCGATCAGGTTGATGGGGCCTTCTTTGCTCCGATCGAACGCGCGGGATTGCCGACCACGCGGTCGCCGGCCGGCACGTCGCGAATGACCACGGTCCCGGCTCCGGTCTGCGCGCCGTCCCCGACCGTCACCGGCGCCACCAGCGACGTATTGGAGCCGATGAACGCGTCGCGGCCGATCGTCGTCGGATGCTTGTTCACGCCGTCGTAGTTGCAGGTGATCGTGCCGGCGCCGATGTTGGCGTTCTCACCGATCGTCGCGTCACCGAGATACGCCAAGTGGCTGGCTTTGGCACCGGCCGCCATGCGCGTGTTCTTCAGTTCGACGAAGTCGCCGATCCGCACGTCGGCACCGAGGTCGTTGCCGTCGCGGAGGTGCGCGAACGGGCCGACGGTCGTGCGCGCGCCGATCGCGGTGTCGAGGACGACGCTCTCGGTGATGCACACGTCGTCGTCCAAGCGGACGTTGTAGAGCCGCGCGTTCGGCCCGATGCGCGTGCGTTCGCCGAGCACCGAATTGCCGCCGATCGAGGTGTTCGGCTCGACGATCGTATCGGCGCCGATAAAGATGCCGGGCTCGAGATAGGTGGTCGCCGGATCGACGATCGTCACGCCGTTGCGCATGTGCGCGTGGCAGAGCCGCTCGTTCATCGTCGCGCGCGCCGTCGCCAATTCGACGCGGTCGTTGACCCCCAGGACGAGGCGATAGTCGACCGCTTGCACCGGCACGACGCGGAACGATTTAGCCACCAGCAACCCGACCGTATCGGTGAGGTACAGCTCGCCCTGCGCGTTCGCGTCGGTCAAGTTGCCGATGACACCCCGCAACGCGCGCTCGTCGAAGGCGTAGATGCCGGCGTTCATTTCCTCGATCGCGCGCTCGGCGGTCGTCGCGTCGCGAAACTCGACGATCTTCTGCACGGTCGCGCCGTTGCGGACCACGCGGCCAAACGCCGACGGCAGCGGCATGCGCGCCGTAACGAGTCCGAGCGCCGTTCCGGCGTCGGCATCGACGGCCGCTTGCACGTCCTCGAAGATCGTCGCGTCGACCAGCGGCATGTCGCCGTAGGCGACGACCAGCGTTTCCTCGCGCGGTTCGAGCGCCGCCAGCGCCACCTGCACCGCGTGCCCGGTGCCGCGCTGCGGCGTTTGTATCACGCTGCGGACGCCGAACTGCTCCAGCTGCGGTTGCAGCTCTTCGTTCGCCACGACCACGATCTCATCGATCCCGGTCGCGCGCAACGCTTCGAGCACGTACCACAACATCGGGCGGCCGCAGAGGTCGTGCAGCACCTTCGGCTGCGCGGACTTCATGCGCGTCCCTTTGCCCGCCGCTAAAACGATCGCGCGGCTCATTTTAAAGGCGCTCCGCCCCAGGCTGCGCGCCCCCCACGCCTTTGGCGTGGGGCCCCCGGTCCGAGCTCGCATTGAACCTGATTGCTGGGCCTCGATTTCACTGCGCTCGCTCCAGCACCATCGTCGCAGACCGCCATACTTTTTGTTCGTTCGCGCTGGGGGCACCGAGCGTGTCCAGGGCGTTGCGCAAGCGTTCGCGGCACATATCGCGGCCCAGCAATTCGGCCGCATCGAACAGCGGCACCGAGGTCGGGCTGCCGGTCAGCGCGACGTAGAAGAGCCGCGCCACGTCGCGCAGCTTGCGCCCGAGGCGTTCCGCCACGCTCTTGAGCACGAGTTCGACCGTGGCTTTGTCGAACTGCTGCGCCGCGTCGAGATCCCACATCGCGAGTGCGAGTGCACGCCGCACGCCGTCGCGGTCGAGTTTCTGACCCTCGAGCAACTGGGCTTCGGTGAGGTGCAGCCGGCCGGCGAAAAAGAACGCCAGCAACGGCCCGAGATCGCTGAGCCGCTCGACGCGCGCCTGCGCCAGTTCCGCCATCTGCGCGAACCGCCGGCGGTCGCCGCCCCAGGCCAGCACGCGCTCGACGAACGCCGCCGGCGCCAGCTCGCGGAGATATTTGCCGTTGAGCCAATCGAGTTTCGCGACGTCGAACACCGGACCGCCGAGCGAGAGGTGCTCGACTTCGAAGCGCGCGATCAGCTCGGCGAGCGACATCACCTCTTCGCCTTCGGCCGACGACACCATCAGCAAGCCCAAGAAGTTCAGCAGCGCCTCGGGCAGATACCCCATCGCTTTGTAAAACAGGATGCTGGTCGGGTTCTTGCGTTTGCTGAGCTTGCTCTTGTCGGGATTGCGCAGCAGCGGCACGTGCAAAAACGCCGGCGGTTCCCAGCCGAAATACTGATAGAGCAACAGATGCTTGGGCGCCGACGAGACCCACTCTTCACCGCGAATCACGTGGGTGATGTGCATCAAGTGATCGTCGACGACGTTGGCCAGATGATAGGTCGGCAGACCGTCGGACTTCATCAGCACCTGCATGTCGACGGTGTTCCACTCGATCTCGATGCGCCCGCGGCGCAGATCCTCGATCACCGCCGTGCCGCGGTCCGGCACGCGCATGCGCACCACGTACGGCTCGGTGCGCGCGCGCGTTTCAGCTTCGGCGTTCCCGATCGCCAGGCAGCAGCCGTCGTACCGCGGCGGGAGTTTCGCCAAGCGCTGCGCTTCGCGCATCTCGTCGAGCCGTTCGGGCGTGCAGAAGCAACGAAACGCGTGCCCGCTCGCCAGCAACTCATCGATGTACTTCGTGTAGATGGCGCTGCGTTCGCTCTGACGGTACGGGCCGTACGGCCCGCCGACGTCGGGGCCTTCATCCCACGTCAGACCCAGCCAGTGCAGTGAGTCGAGGATCGCCTGCTCGGATTCCGGCGTGCTCCGGGCTTGGTCGGTGTCCTCGATGCGCAGCAAGAACTTCCCGCCGTGTTTTTTCGCAAAGCAGTAGTTGATCAGCGCGACGTAGGCGGTACCGACGTGCGGATCGCCGGTCGGCGACGGAGCGATCCGGGTACGAACCTCAGCCAACGCGTTCCCGTCGCTTACCGGCTTCGCGTTGCACGAACGCCACGATATCGGCGAGCGGCGCGCCGGGCGTGAAGATCTCGCGCACGCCCAACCGCTTCAACTCGGCCGCGTCGTCGGCCGGGATCGTGCCGCCGCCGAAAAAGACGATGTCGCCGGCGCCCTGCGCTTCGAGTTGCTGGACGACCAGCGGAAAGAGCGTCATGTGGGCGCCGGAGAGGATCGAGAGGCCGATCCCGTCGGCGTCTTCTTGGATGGCGGTACGCACGATCTGCTCCGGCGTTTGGAACAAGCCGGTGTAGATCACTTCCATCCCCGCGTCGCGCAGCGCCCGCGCGATCACCTTGGCGCCCCGGTCGTGGCCGTCCAGGCCGGCCTTGGCAACGACGATGCGGAACGGGCGCCGCAGCCCGTCACCCTCAAAATGACGCGCGTTCGACATACCGTCCAAATACTTCGGCCATCGCATCGACGATTTCGCCCTCGGTCGCAAATGCCCGGCAGGCGTCGATTAAGGCCGGCATCACGTTTTCGCCGGAGCGGCAAACGCGTTTGAGCCCGGCGAGCGCGTCCTCGACCGCCGCCGCGTCGCGCGTCGCGCGCACCGCCTGGACGTCGCGGGCCTGACCGAGTTCGACGTCGCGGCCGATCTTCAACAGGTTCAAGTCGTCTTGCGTCTCGTCGCGTTCGAACGCGTTGACGCCGACGACGATCCGCTCTTTGGTTTCCAGCGAGCGCTGATAGCGGTACGACGCATCGGCGATCTCGCGTTGGAAAAAGCCGGCTTCGATCGCCTCGATCACGCCGCCGAACGCTTCGATCTGCCGGAAGTACTCGAGCGCTTGCCGCTCCATTTCGCTCGTCAAGGCTTCGATGAAGTACGCGCCGCCGAGCGGATCGACGACGTTCGTGACGTTCGTCTCGTACGCCAGCACCTGCTGCGTGCGCAGCGCGATCTCGACCGATTTTTCGGTCGGCAGCGCGAGGACTTCGTCCATCGAGTTCGTGTGCAGCGACTGCGTGCCGCCCAGCACGGCACTGAGCGCTTCGTAGGCGACGCGCACGATGTTGTTTTCCGGCTGCTGCGCGGTCGCGCTGGCGCCCGCCGTCTGGGTGTGAAAGCGCAGTTGCCACGAGCGCGGGTCGCGCGCGCCGTACTGGTCGCGCATGCGGTGGGCGTAGATGCGCCGGGCGGCGCGAAACTTGCAGATCTCTTCGAAGAAGTCGATGTGCGCGTTGAAGAAAAACGAAAGGCGCGGCGCGAACGTATCGATGTCCATGCCGGCGGCCATCGCCGCCTCGACGTACGCGAAGCCGTCGGCGAGGGTGAACGCCAGCTCTTGCACGGCGGTCGAACCGGCCTCGCGGATGTGATAGCCCGAGATCGAGATCGTGTTCCACTTGGGCATCTCGGCGGTGCAGAACTTCATCATGTCGACGATGATCCGCACGTGCGGGCGCGGCGGAAAGATCCACTCCTTCTGCGCGATGTACTCTTTGAAGATGTCCGCTTGCAGCGTGCCGCCGAGCTCGGCGCGCGGGATGCCCGAATTCTCGGCGGCGACGATGTACTGCGCGAGCGCGATCGCGGCCGGCCCGTTGATCGTCATCGACGTCGTGATCGCGCCCATGTCGATCCCGGCGAAGAGCGTCTCCATGTCCTTCACCGAGTCGATCGCGACGCCGCACTTGCCGACTTCGCCCAGGGCTTGCGGCGCGTCGGAGTCGTAGCCCATCAGCGTCGGCATGTCGAAGGCGACCGACAGCCCCATCTGGCCTTGCGCGAGCAAGAAGTGATAGCGCTCGTTGGTTTGGCGCGCGTTGCCGAAGCCGGCGAATTGACGCATCGTCCACAACCGGTCGCGGTACATGTGGGGATGGATGCCGCGCGTGTACGGGAATTCGCCCGGCTCGCCGAGATCGCGCTTTACATCGAGATCCGCGACGTCGCTCGGCTCGTAGACGGTCTTGAGCGGCAGATCGGAGATCGTGCGATCGACGGCGCGGTCAGCCATCGGCGAGATTGACCGGCCGCCGGTCGTTGAACGTCAGCTCGGCGATGCCCGACTTATCGATGTCGCCGAGTCCCCACTCGACCATCAAGTCGTACTGGCTCTTGGTCGCGGCGGCGAGCGGCATGATGACGCCGGCGGCGTGTCCGAGATCGAACGCGATGCCCGAATCCTTCGCAGCATGCGACGCGGAAAAGTAGGTCTCGTGCTCGCGCTTCTGCATGTCCTCGCCGTCGGTCGCGAGCACGCGCGAGTTGGCGCCGGTCTGCGCGAAGACGTCGCGCAGCATCGTCAGATCGAGCCCCAGCGCATCGCCGAGCGCGAGCGCCTCCGCCAGCCCGGCCGTGTTGATGTTCATCAGCATGTTCACCAGCGCTTTGACCTGCGCGGCCGTGCCGGGGCCGCCGATCCAGCGCATCGACGACGACATTTGTTTGAGCAGCGGCTTCAGCCGCTCGTAGGCGCGCTCGTCGCCCGCACACATCAGGTACAGCTCGCCGTTGCGCGCCTGCGGAATCGAACTCGCCATGCAGGCCTCGATCGCCGACCCGCCGGCGGCGGCGATCCGCCGGTCGACGTCAACGTGCACCGACGGCGTGATCGTCGCCGCGTTGACGAACGTCTTGTTCGCCGCGCCGGTCAGCAGCGAATCGCCTTGCGCGGCGTAGATCGCGTGCATCGCGTCGTCGTCGGTAACGACGGTGATGACGACGTCGCTCGCGGCGGTCACCGCGGCCAGTTTTTCGGGCGCCATCGCGCCGATTTCGGCAGCCAGTTCGCGCGCCCGCGGGTGGTCGACGTCAAAGACGGCGCTGACGGTGTACCCCACGTCCTTCAGACGGCGCGCCATGTTGGCACCCATCCGCCCGACCCCGACAAACCCGATACGCTCGCTCACCACAGCCTATTTGGCCGCGTGATCGACACCCTCCCACGGGCCGCCCGCGAGCGCGAGTTCGACCGCGCGTCCGTGGAGGTAGCGCGCGGCACCGTCGCCGTCGTCGGCGCGCAGCACGTCGTTGAAGCGTTCGGCCGCTTCGGCAAACGAGCCGTCGACGAAGGCCGTGACCGCGCCGTCGAACGCGTGCGCTGTCGCGGCCTTTGCGGCCCGCCGGTCGGGCGGATCGCCGTCGAGGACCTCGTAGAGGCCGATGCCGTTACGCTTCCCCATAACGGCGACGCGACCGAGAAAGCGCATCGTATACGCCTGCGGATCGGCTAACGCCGCGCGGATCTCTTCGCTTACGATCACACGCGCGCCGAAGTACTTCGTGAGGCCCTCGACGCGCGATGCGACGTTCACCGCATCCGCGATGACGGTGCCGTCCATCCGCTCGTGCTCGCCGATCGTGCCGAGCATCAACGAGCCGCAGTGCAGTCCGACGCCGACCGCGATCGGCGCGAGGTGGCCGGCCGCGCGCTCGGCGTTGTGTTCCGCAACGGCCGCTTGCAACGCGATGGCGGCGCGCAACCCGTCGTCGGCCGAACCGGGAAAGAGCGCCATGATCGCATCGCCGACGTACTTGTCGACGATCCCGCCGTACTCGCGCACGACCGGGCCGGTGCGCGAGAGCAAGCCGTTGATGAACCCGAACGTTTCGTTGGGCGACAGCGCTTCGGAAATCGTGGTGAACGAACGCACGTCGCTGAAGAGCACCGTCATCTCGCGTTCGACGCCGTCGCCCAGGCGCACGTCGCGCACGTCGTCGCGGCCGAGCAAATCGAGAAACGTGCGCGGCACGAACCGCGCGTACGCGACGTTCAGCGAGCTGATCTCGTCGATCGTGCGGCGTTGTGCGCGATCGCGTTCTTCGTTCGCGGCCGCGATGCGGTCGGCGAGCCCGAGCGCGAGCGTCAGCGCTTGGAAGACCGAGCCCAGCTCAACGCCCCATGCGAACACTGTGCCGAACGGCCCCAGTTCCTCGCCGAACACGCTCGAAGCAAACCACATGAGCGCACCCACGAAGAACCCCGCGTAAGCGATGCCGAAGTAGGTGGAAACGCGAATGTGCTGGCGCAGCGCGACGACGAGCGACCACCCGGCGACGACGAGTTGCGCGAGCGCCAGCACCTGCAAACCGTTGACGTACCAGCCTTCGGGCGGCTGCCACGGCGCGAACAACGCCAACACGGCGAACACGCACGTCAGGCCGAGGAACGCGCGATTCGCTCGCGCTTGCATCGTGGGCAGCATGAGAAACGAGCGGAAGAGCCAGTACCCGCAAAACGACAGCGCCGAGAACGTCCACCACAACAGCACGTTGGGATCGACCGCGACACCGAGCACCGGCAGAAACTCGGGATGCCGCCCGAGTTGGAAGAGCGCCAGCACGGCCAGATAGATGCCGTACGACAAGAACTCCGGCACGCGGAGCACCGCGTACATCAATAAATGATAGATCGCGACGGCCGAGATCAGGCCGAAGAACGCGGCGAAGTACATCGCGTTCAACGTCACGGGAGGTGCGTCAGCTCCTGCACGACGTCACGCGCGGCAACGTAGGGATCGCGGCCGTCGGGCAGCGCGGCGACGACGCGTTCGACGCGCCGCTCGAGCGCGCCGATGGCCAGCGCGCGCACGCGGTGTTCGTAGGCCGCGCGCCGTTTGCGCTCGATGTGGCCGGACGTGCGCAAGTAGGCATCGTGCTCGACGATCGCGTCCCAGAGCGCCTCGATCCCAAGCCCTTCGATCGCCTGCGTCGCGACGAGCTTCGGCACCCAGCCGGGGTACTCGAGCATTTCCATCATCGAGCGGATCTCGCGCTGCAACTGCAACGCCATCGGGTGGTCGCTCTTGTTCACGACGAAGACGTCGGCGATTTCGAGAATCCCGGCCTTGAGCGTCTGCACGGTATCGCCCGAACCGGGCTGCAACGCGACGAGGATCGTGTCGGCGATCTCCGCGATCTCGATCTCCGATTGCCCGACGCCGACCGTCTCGACCACCACGACGTTGAAGCCGAAGGCATCCATGAGCGTGACGGCGTCGGCGGTCGCACCGGCCACGCCGCCCAGATGTCCGCGGCTGGCCATCGAACGAATGAACACACCCGGATCAACGAAATGCTCGGTCAACCGGATGCGGTCGCCGAGCAACGCGCCGTGCGAGAACGGCGAGCTGGGGTCGACCGAGATCACGCCCACCGTTTTGTTCGCGGCGCGCAGGCGCGCGACGAGCACCGCGGTCAGCGTTGATTTGCCGACCCCGGGCGGTCCGGTCAAGCCGATCGTCATCGCCCGCCCGGACCGGTCGAACAGCGCCCGGATCAAAGGCTCGCCTTCACCCGATTCGCAGCGCGTGATCGCGCGGGCGAGCGCGCGTTGCTCGCCGCGGTCGAACGCCGCCAACAGTTCGTCCATCTCGACCGTTCTTCGGATCGCTGCGGCCGGTTCCCCGAACCGCCAGAGCGAGTCCCTTCCGAGGACGCCGGTGCCTGGCGGCCAATCCCGCGCCGATGGACTCCCGTGGCTACTACCGCACCCCGACGATCGCCGGCGAGACGATCGTCTTCGT
>DASYOE010000410.1:0-9652 GCA_036008105.1 Candidatus Lustribacter sp.
CGGGAGTTACCGGTGCTCACGACGACGTACGGGCAGGCGACGATCGGCGGCTGGATCGCCGGCGGACACGTCGGCCTCGGCAGCGGCGTCTACGGTTCGGTGTGGGATGACAACGTCGTTTCCGCGCGCATCGTGACGGTCGAAGAGCAACCGCGCATCATCGATCTGGCGGACGCTGCGGTCGCGCCGCTGCTGCATACGTTCGGCGCCGTCGGGCTGATGACCGAGGTCGGTTTGCGCACCGTCGAACGGCATGACTGGCTCGAAGCGGTCGCATTCTTTCCGTCGTTCGACCACGCGTCGGCCTACGTGACCGAGATTTCGCGCGACCGCCGCTATCGGCATCGCGCCGCGGCCGCGCAAGAAGAAGAGCTGATGCCGGGCTTACGTGCGCTGGCGCCGATCCGCCGGCCGGGAGCGGGCGTACTGCTCATCATCGATCGCGAGCAAGCCTCGGAGTTCGCCGCGGCGGCGCATCGCCACGGCGGCACGCTGGTCGAATGGCAAACCTGGGAGGTCGACGGCGGGAAGAAGCCGTCGATCGCGGCGATGGTGTACGGCCATCGCATGTTGTGGGTCAAACACGTGCTGCCGGACGCGGCATTCCTGCACATCTATTTCGATCCGGACGATCCCGATGCCGGCGTGCGCGCGCTCAAGGGGCGCTACGGTGACGAGGTCGTGGTGGAGATGAAGTACGTCCGGTCGCCGTGGATGCTCGAAGCGCTCGGCTTCCGGCCCGACGCGACGCTCCCCGCGGCGGTCGTTTCGCTGCGCGACGGCACGGTGCCGGGAAAGGTCGACGAAGTGTTTCGTTTCTGCGATGAGATCGGTCTCCGCTACCAAAACTCGCACACCAACGTGATCGAAGACAACGGCCTGTTTCGCGATGTCGCGTCGATCGTGGCGCTCAAAGCCGAGGCCGACCCCTACGATCTGCTCAATCGCGGACGCTTGCGCTCCGCCGTGAGGCGCCCATGAAACTCGACCGGATGGATCACGTGGCGATTGAAGTCGCCGACCTCGACGCGCGGATCGAGCGCTTGTGCCGGACCGGGGCGATGCGCTTGCTGCGGCGCGGATTCAACAAGCGCTCGGGGCAACGGTTGGCGATGGTGGGCGACGCGACCGGCATGAAGCTCGAATTGATCGAGAATCCCGAGGCGCACGAGCCGCGCTTCCTGCATCTCGCCTTCCGCAGCGGCGACGTGGACGCCGCGCTCACGACGCTCGTCGATCAAGGCTGGAACCATTTACGCGGCCCGAACGATTTGCCGGAGGCCGAGGCGCGTTCGATCTTGCTCAACGACGGCGACGGGTTGGAAATGCAAGTGCTCGCGTACGAGCCGACGAGCCCGGATATCATCGAATGGCGTGACGAAGCGTGAGGGTTCGCGCGTAGGTGGCGTCGTTTGATGAAAGCTACGACGTGGTCGTCGTGGGCTACGGCTTTGCCGGTGCGGTGGCCGCCATCAACGCCGCCGATGCCGGCGCGCGCGTTCTCCTAGCGGAGAAAGAACCGGCACCTGGGGGCATTTCGATTTGCTCGTACGGCGCCATTCGCTGCGCGCACTCGGCGTCCGCTGCGTTCGCCTACTTGCAAGCAACGAACGCGGGCCGCACGCCCGACGACGTGCTCCGCACGTTGGCCGAGGGCATGACGACGCTCGAAGCCGATGTGCGCGAGCTGGCGGGCGCCGCCGGCGCGGAGATCCTCACGCGCGAAAACGGCGGCAACTATCCCTTTCCCGGCTACGAAACGTTCTACGACACCAACGTCGTGCGCATTCCCGGCTACGACGAGCCGCAGTCGCTCTATCCGAACCTGATCGGCAGCAACTCGCAAAACGGCTGGCGCGTTTTCAAGATGCTCCAAGATAATATCGCGGCGCGCGACATCACCGTGCTCTGCGGTCTGCCCGCACGGCGCCTCATCGCCGACGAGCATCGCGCGGTGCAAGGCGTATCGTTTGCCGGCTTGGACGGAGCTACGCTCAAGGTCGCGGCGCGGCGCGGCGTGGTACTGGCGTGCGGCGGGTTCGAGGCGGCCGAAGATCTCAAGCAACAGTATTGGGAGAAGACGCCGGTGCTGTCCGCGGCGACGACGTCCAATACCGGCGACGGCATCCGCATGGCGCAAGATTTGGGCGCGCAGCTGTGGCACATGTGGCACTTTCACGGTTCGTACGGGTTCCGGCATCCCGATCCGCGCTTCAGCAACATGGCGATTCGCGCCAAGCGACTCCCCGATTGGCTGGCGGGGCGCGACGACACCATGCACGTGCAGATGGCGTGGATCGTTGTCGATCGGGACGGGCGCCGCTACATGAACGAGTGCACGCCGTACACGCAAGACACCTCGCACCGGCCGATGGAGCTCTACGATACCGAGCGCCAACTTTTTCCGCGCATTCCCTCGCACTTGATCTTCGATGAGAACGGGCGCAAGCTCTATCCGATCGGCGCGCCGACCTTCAACAACGCCGACCTCGCCTTCGACTGGAGCCACGACAACCTGCGCGAAGTCGAACTCGGCATCTTGAAGAAGGCCGATACGCCGGCCGAATTGGCTCGCGCGATCGGCTGCGATCCGGCCGCGATGGAAGCCACGCTCGCGCACTGGAACGATCTGTGCCGTGCCGGCCGTGATGCCGATTTCGGCCGTCCGCCCGGATCGATGATGCCGCTCGATACGCCGCCCTATTACACCGGCCCGATCTGGCCGGTCGTGTCGAACACCCAGGGCGGTCCCGTGCACGATCCACGCCAGCGCGTGCTCGACGTGTTCGGCGCGCCGATCGAGCGACTCTACGTCGCCGGCGAACTGGGCAGCGTGTTCGGACACCTTTATCTATCTGGCGGAAACTTGACCGAATGTTTTGCCGGAGGACGTATCGCCGGGCGCGAGGCCGCCGCCCAAGCGCCGCGAAACTGAACGCGATGCGCCGGTTCATCTTCGTCCTCACTCTTTGCCTATTGCTCGGCTCGGCGGCCTCCGCTCAGCAATCCGTCGTCGTGCGCTTCGCGATCAACCCCTCGGGCGGCCAGAGCGAAGTGATCGATGCGATCCGCAAATACAGCCTGGACCGCAAATACGGCTTCACGGTGCAAGAAGAAGACGTCACCGCTCCGGGCGGACAGTACGTCATGCTGCGCGCCGAATCGGCGGATCTCGCGCCGGGCACGTGGGTCGACCTGATGCGGCAACGCAAGGCCGGCCTCGAACTGGTGGCCTTTCACGGCTTCCAAGGCTTCAACAACTACATCGTCACGAAGCCGCAGTCGTCGATTCGCTCGTTTGCGGATCTGCGCGGCAAGCGGATGGGCGAGTTCGGCACGACGTTTCTCGATTGGCTGATCCTGCGCGCGGCCGGCAAGAAAGCGTACGGGTTGGATATCGAAACCGACTCGACGATCACGCAGGGGACGCCGCCGCTGCTGAACGCGCTCCTGGCCCGCGACCAGGTCGACGCGATGCTGCAGTTTTCCAGTCTGTCGCTGGGCCCGCTCAAAGACAACCAGCAACGGCTGATCATCGACGTGCCGGGTTTGATGCGCGCCGCCGGCTTTCCACCCGATACGTTCAACTCCAATTGGAACATCAACGCGAAGTGGATCGCCGCGCATCCCGGCGCGATCAAGCGTCTCTCGGCGATGCTCGACGAAGCCTATCTCAAGCTCAAGACCGACGACGCGTTATGGCCACCGATTGCGGCCAAGATCGGCTTCACCGATCCGGCGATCGTGGCGTCGTATCGCGACCTCGCGCGCAAGATCGATAATCCGCCGTTCAACCGCGTGACGCTCGCGCCGACGCAGCAACTGCTCAACGCGATCAATGCGATTGCGGGCACGACGGCAGTCGGCGTCACGACCCTCGATCCCGCCGCGTTCATCTTCCCGAACGAATCCCGCTAACCGCCTCCATGCCGGCCGTCATCTCGGTGAATGTCGGCAAGCCGCGGTCGGTCGAGTGGAACGGGCAACGCTTCACCACCGCGATCGTCAAGCGGCCGGTGCAGGGTAGCCGGCTGATTTCGGGTGTCAACGTCGAGGGCGACGATCAAGCCGACCGCCGCGTCCACGGTGGAGAGAACAAAGCGGTGTACGCCTACGCGGCCGAAGATTACGCGTGGTGGTCGCAGGAACTCGGCCGCGAAATCAAACCGGCCTCATTCGGCGAGAATATCACCGTGTCGGGGGTCGACTTGAGCGAACTGCAGATCGGCGAGCGGTGGCGCGTCGGAACGGCCCTGCTCGAAGTGTCCGAGCCGCGCGTGCCCTGCTTCAAACTCGGCTACGCGATGGAGGACCCGCGGTTCCTCAAGCAGTTCGCACTAGCGATGCGCTACGGAACGTACTTCCGCATCATCGAACCAGGCACGGTCGAAGCCGGTTCCCCAATGGCCCGCGAGGCCGCCGCCCCCGAGTCCGCGCCCACGACCCGCGAGGCCGGCCGTCTGATCCTGTTTGGAACGTGACGTGCACGCGAAAAACATAACGAGCACGCGACATACCAGAGGAGAGCAAAGTGCCATCTTCCCCCCGTGTCATCCGGAGCGAAGTCGAGGGACGCGCCGCAATCAACATGATTTAAGGTAATCCAAAATAGTCACGAGCGGAGCCGAGTGACTAGCACAAGTCGTCACGATCGTGGCGGTCACTCGGCTCCGCTCGTGACTTTTTTCGGTTAGCGCGAATCGCCTCGATGGTGGCGCGTCCCTCGACGACGCGCCTGAAGGCGCTGCTCGGGATGACATGCGGGAGAGTCGTACGGCACGCAAAAAACGCCGCGCAACTATTTTGCTGCGGGCGTTTTTTGCGAAATGTGCCGAGACCGAGAGTCGAACTCGGGACACCAGGTTTTTCAGACCTGTGCTCTACCAGCTGAGCTATCTCGGCGCGGGAGGCCGACGCGTTTGCTTCACCAACCGGGTTCGCCGCCCTCCCGATGTCGTAGAGTCCGCCCTCAGACCTTAGTAGTGGGTGCGGGGCGTGGCCTCGAGCGACCAGGTGTTGAGCGTGCGTGACGTGTTCGGGGCGGTGGCCTCGATCTTGCCGCCGACAAACGTTCCCTGGTAGAAGTTCCGGCCGATCATCCCCGCGTCGCCGATCTGAATCCAGATCTTGCTGCCGTCCACCCCGCCGATCACGTTCGAGATCGAACCCTGGGTGTTCGTGAACCAGCCCGTGATGATGCCGTTGGCTTCGACCGTCATCCGCAGGCGGCCCTGATACTCGCCGGCCTTCATCGAGCCGGTCTCCCGCGTCGTTAGATCGTAGGTGACGGCCTGGCCGCTTGCAGCTCGGACGGTGAGCGGAGCGAACGCCGTGGCGAGGGCCAAGACCGACAGCGTGGCGAGTGCGCGTGCCTTCATGCCACTTGTAACGTCTGCCCCCAATCCAAGGGTTCCGCCGGCCCGTTAATGCGACGTGATGCTTCGGACCGCGGCGCTTGCCGTCGCCGCTTTCTTTGTCATACCCCTGGCGGCAGAGGCGCACCCGCTCGGTAATTTCACGAGCAATCACCTCACGCGCATCGAGGTGCGCGCTGTAGCGGTTGACCTGCACTACGTTCTCGACGACGCGGAAATCCCGACGTTCTCGCTGCTGCGCTCGCTCGACGCGCACGGCGCACCGTCGCGGGCCGTGCTGAATGCCTGGGCCCTCCGGCACGCCGCCGAGATCGCGCCGCAGCTGCTGCTTACGGCCGGAGGAACGCCGCTCGCGCTGACGCTCGCCGGGGCACACGCGGTTCTGCGCCCCGGCGCGGCCGGGCTCTCGACGCTGTATTTCACCGCCGACTTTACGGCCGCGCGGCCGGCAGGTGCGCAACGCATCGAGTACAGCGATACGACGCTGCCCGGCAAAATCGGCTGGAAGGACGTCGTCGTCGTTCCCCAACGCGAGCCGACAAACGAGCTGCGCGTGTATCCGAACGCGCTGATCGGCTCGCCGCGGGATCGCACCGCGGTGGCGCTCACGGTGACGGCTGACGGTGCGGTGCGCGTGGCCGACGTCGCGGCCGCGCCGTTATTCGGCATCCCCTCGGCCGGCCGGATGAACGATCTCTCCGACGTCCTGGCGCGCGATCTCTCCGACCCGCTGGTGCTCGGCGGCGCGTTGCTGCTAGCCGTCTTCCTCGGCGCGCTGCACGCGCTCGAACCCGGTCACGGCAAAACGTTGCTGGCGATCTCGCTCGTCGGGGCGCGGGCAACGGTGCCGCAAGCGATGATCCTCGCGACCGCGCTGACCGTCGCGCACACGATCGGCGTGCTGATCTTCGGAGCCGTCGTCCTTACGCTCGCGCGCTACATCGTTCCCGAGGCGCTCTACCCATGGATCGCGCTGCTGTCGGGAACCTTCGTGGCGTTCCTGGGTGCGCGTGCGTTAGCGCGGGAGATCGCGCGCCGCCGCACAGCTGCCACGCACGAGCACGACCACGAGCATGGCGCGGATCACCACCACCATCACGACGACGGCGGCTTCGGCACCGCCGTTCACACGCACTCGCACCTGATCCCCGGCGACGCGCCGATCAGCTTCCGCAGCGCGATCGTAGCCGCGAGCACCGGGAACGTCGCGCCCTGCCCGGCCGCGCTGGTCGTGCTGCTCGCCGCCATCGCGACCCACCGGATCGGTTGGGGGCTCGTACTGATCGTCGCGTTCAGCATCGGCCTCGCGCTGACGCTCACGTTGCTCGGCGTGGCCGTCGTTCGCGGCGCGGCGTGGCTGACGCGCCGTCCCCAATTCGACCGCTTCGCCCGCTACGCGCCGCTGGTTACCGCCGCGGCGATTTCGATCATCGGGGCCTGGATGATCGGCGAGGGCGCGGTCGCGCAAGGCCTCGTGGCGACGCCCGTCATCGTCGCGTTCATCGTTCTCGCGACCATCGTCGCGTTAACCGCCAATCCACCCAAGCTGAGGAGAGCTAGACCATGAAAACGATCCACCGGGCGATCGGCGGTTTCTTGACCGTTGCCGCCCTCGTCGTCGTGGCGTTCGTCTACAGCGCACATGCCGTGCGCGGTTCCGATCACCAAGACACCTACAACCTCGCGACGCGCTCGAACACGTCCGCGGACATCACCGACGTGTACGTCTTCCCCTCGCCCGCGAATTCCGCCAACGTCGTGTTCGTGATGAACGTCTCGCCGCTGATTCCGGCCGGCATGGGAACGGCGAAGTTCTTCGATCCCACCCTGATGTGGCAGTTCAAGATCTCGCACGGCACGAGCGGCGTCGAAGACGAGGTCATCCAGCTCGGCGCTAACGGCACGACCGCGAGCCAAACCATCAACGTGTACGGTCCGGGCAAACCGAACGAAGTCGGCACGTCCAACACGTTCCTGCCGCAAACCGGGACCGTGGCCTACAACAGTTCGGCCACCCTCGCCAACGGCGTTCAAGTGTTTGCCGGTCCGCGCGCCGACCCGTTTTTCTTCGACCTGTTTGCGTTCTTCAAATTCCTCGGCGACCGCAACTACTCGAACCATACCTCGCAGACCGATCCCGGCACGGGGAACACGCTGACCGGCACGCCGACCTTCAACGGCTTCACGGCCGGCACGATGTCGGGCACCGGTGCCGGCGCCTACGCGTGCAGCGTGACCGCGGCGCAGAACGCGCTCGCGGACATCGCCGGCGGCTTCAACGTCCTTTCGTACGTGGTCGAGGTGCCGCGTACGCTGCTCACATCCGGCTACTCGAGTCCGGTCATTCACGTATGGGCGACGGTCAACTCGTCGACCGGATCATAGGAGCGCCCCGATGAAACACATCCATCGCCTGCTCACGGCCGCCGCGCTCGGCCTCGGACTCACTGCCTGCGGCGGCGGCAGCAGTAGCAACGTGACGGTGCCCGTTCAGGGCTCGTCGTTCGCAACCAAGTACACACAAATCGAGCTGCTCTCGCGGCCGGCGGTCAAAGAGCTGTTCGAGAAATTCGTCGATCATCAAATCACCAACGCCGCCGAACCGTACGCGGACCCGACGCTGCAAGGTGAGATCCAAGGCTTCACCGATGCCTTGCGGCCGCCGAGTGCGACCCTCGGCAGCGACTACGGCAAGGTTCTCGCAGCGGTGCTCTACCCGAACTGGATCACGGCCGACCTCTCGCAAACCGGCGGTGCGGCCTATCTCGGCAACGAAACCGGCGGCGCCACCTCGGCGACCAAGAGCACGTTCGGCGGGCGCGCCATCACCGACGACGTGATCGCGATCTCGCTCGGGGCCGTCTTCGGACACACGCTGCCGGCGCTCGGCCTCCAGCCCGAAGACAACGAAGAGAACAACTGCATCAGCAACGACAACACGCCCCAGCGCGCCTCGCAAACGCCGTCGGGCGCGTTCCCCTACCTCGCCGCACCGCACTGAGGGCGATGCGACACCCGAATCCTGCCGCCATCCCGGCGGTGACGGTCGCGCTGGTCGCGATCGTCGCCGTCGCGCTCTGGCCGCGCTATATCGAACGCAGCGCGAACGTGGCCGCGGCGGCCGTGCTGCCGACGCCGGCACCGGTCGTCCCCGACTACCTCAATCGTGACCGGCTGGTCGCGTTCTGGGAGAAGGCGGAGAACGAACGCCATCCCGGCGACATGATCAGCCCCGATCACTTGGCCGAGCAGTACCTGCAACGCTATCGCGAGCGCATGGACATCGACGACGTGTTGCGCGCGGAGCAGGCCGCCAAACAATCGCTCGTGGCGCTGCCGGTCGGCAACTTGCCCGGCGAGTTGGAACTGGCGTCGGTGTACCTGACGTTGCATCGCTTCCACGATGCGCTCGCGGTCACCAAGCACATCGAATCGTACGACGGCGGCGATGTCTCCATGTATCCGCGCGAAGCGAGCCTCGACATGGAAGTCGGCGACTACGCGCGCGCGGCCCGTCTACTCGCTAGCGTTCCGGCGCACGACCGCGACGACGGTTGGCGCGTGGTCGACTCACGCTATCTCGAGTTGACCGGGCATCTGGCCGCTGCCCGGACGCTGCTGGCGACCGCGTCGGCCTATCAAAATGCCGCCTTCGATGCGCCCGCGCAGCAGCGCGCGTGGTATTTTTTCCGCCAGGGCGAGATGGCGTTCGAAGCCGGCGACAACGACGCGGCGCTGGGCGACGAACGCGAAGCGGTCGCGATCTTCCCCGGCTATGCCGATGCGCTGCGCACGCTGGCGCGCATCGAGTGCGCGGTACACGATTGGCAGCAGTGCCTGACCGATGCCGTCGCATCAGCCGGCATCGTGCCGTATCCGGAGACGCTCGGGTACGAGGCCGACGCGCAGCGCGCGTTGGGCGACGCGGCCGGCGCCGCGCAAACCGCCGACCTGATTCACACCATCGGCGCACTGGGCGACCAGCAGCACATCACCGATCGTCTGCTGGCGATCTACTATGCCGACCACCACCTCTACCCTGACGTCGCCTACGGCATCGCCAAACGCGAACTCTTGGCCCGCGACGACATCTTCACCGACGACACCCTGGCGTGGGCGGCCGCGATGGACGGCCGCTGGGACGAAGCCCGCACGCGCAGTGCCCGGGCCCTGCGCTACGGCACCCAGAACGCGCTGCTGGAATACCACGCCGGTGTCATCGCCGCGCATTTCAACGCCCGGGCTGCGGCCCAGAAGCATTTCCAGCGCGCCCTGGC
>DASYOE010000411.1:0-4198 GCA_036008105.1 Candidatus Lustribacter sp.
ATCGTGTGCGCGGCGTTGTTTTGCAAGCCCAGCGTCCAGTCGTAGGCGAGCAGGATCAGCGCCGCCACGTCGTAGGCCGCCACCGCGCGAACCGTGCCGTGCAGCCAGGTCGGCGCAAAGAGCCACAAGAGCAGCGCCGCCCCGACGGCAACGCCGATCCCGATCCACCGGATCGTGAACCACGAAGGTGACGCGAAAGCGTCCTTCAGGCGCCGTCCTCGGCGATCGCGCAGGGCGCCATGATCGCATCGCTCATGCCGTGGATGAGCCGTTTGTCGGCCGGCGCGACCGTGGCGAGAATGCCGCCCACGCGCACCGCATCGCCGGCCACGAAATAGTACGGCGTCAGGCGCACGCGCCCGTCCATCGTTTTCATGCCTTCGCTGCCCGGGTCGAAGTACTCGACGCGCACGCGCCGGCCCTTATGGAAGCGCTGCAAGATGTGCGGCGTGCGGTCGAATGCGGCGAGGCCGTCCATCAGCGCCTTTTTCCAATCGTCGCGCGTGAGGTCGTTTGCGATCTGCACGCCGCGCGAGCCCCACGCGAGTTCGCTGAAGCCGGACGGCTTGACCACGTAATCGCGCTCGCCCTTGCCGAGGGTCTCCAGTTGCGACCACTCCGACACCGGCAGGCCATTCGCGGTCAGGCCCATGATGGCGGCCTGTGGCGGCAGCGGCCGCGGATCGAGCACCCAGGTTTGCGGAAAGAGCGCCTGCATCCGGGTGAAGACGTCGTCGGTGAGTTCTTTGCGCCACAGCGCTTCGAGCAGCGGATGGTGCAACAGCGCGAAGGCCGACTTTTCCTCGAACTGCGGCTTCGGCGGCGGCGTCATCTTGACGCGGTTGTGCCGCGCCGCGTAGAGCATCAGCTCTTGTTTGGGAACGTTGAGCAGATCGAACAGCTCGAAGTTGCGGTAGAGCACGTCGATGCGATCTTCTTTGCCGTCGGCGTGGCGCAAGAACAGCGCCTCTTCGGTGAAGATCACGTCCTGCGGCGCGCACACGTACACGTCGCCGAGATTGAGCGAACGAATACGATCGGCGAGCCAGGTCAGCTCGCCGCGATAGTCTCCCGATTCCTCCGACACCACGATCGCGGTGAACGGTCGTTCTTTTTGCGCCGTCGCCTCCACCATCGCGGTGAACGCGCGCGGCATGCCGTCGTTGTCGCCGACGGTGTCGAGGCCCAGTTCACAGTACGTGTGCGCCATCGCGCCGACAAAGCCCATGCCGCCCGGCACGCTGTCGAGCTCGCTCGCCACAAAGCCGCCGTCGGTGAGGATCAAGTCGGGCCGGATCACTTGCGGAATATCGGCGCGGAAGCGGTTCTGCCGCGCGAGCTTGATGATGCTTTCCGGTTTGCCGCGGTCGAGGTAGTCGGCGAAGAAGGTCGGGATCGTGCCGCGCGCGCTGCGCGTGTAGAGGCCGTTGAGCGCGCGGTAGAAGGCGACGAGATCCGGGCCCAGCGCTTCGATCTTCGCGAGCGTCGACGGTGCGAGCCGGAAGGGCTCGGAGGCAATCCGCCAGGCGACGGCGCCGTCCTCACCTTCGGGGACGCGAAAAAGTCCCGGAGGAAGATGGTCGATGACGTATCGGCTCCGCTCCGCGGGCGTCAATCCGGGAGCTACCGCCGTACAGCCCATGTCGCGCGGTAAAACCGGACCCGGCACCCAGAGGTTGCGCTTACGTCAGAACGACGGCCCCGGGCAAGAGAAGCGCGTGCTCGAGGACGGCCGAGCCGGGGCGGTACGCGACGGTCAGGTGCAGCGTTTTGTCGGAGCCGAGGTCCGTGAGCGGCACGTCGTCGACGGCGCGCGTGACGCTCGCGCCGCTGACCACGTCGATCGTGAGCGGCCGCGAGAACTGCTTCCCGCCGCGCTCGAACGTCTCGTTGACGGTCACACGCGCCGCGGGCGCTCCCGCCGCCACGCAAAAGGTTGCGGCGACCGGCCCGCCGTCGACCGTCAAGGTATCGTGCGTGCAGGTGTCTTGGGCAAGGGCCGCCGCGCCGGCAGCGAGGAAAGCGACCAGCGTTCCCGCGAGGGACTCAGCGAGGAGACGCACATCTCGAACAACGCGGTGCAGAATGCGAACGTTGCGGTCCGGCCGATGCGGCGCGAAGACGTCGATGCGTTCGGCGTCTGGGCGCGCCACGACGATCCGCTGTTCCGGCACTACAACCTGCCTGCGCTCACGCCGGCCTCGGCCGACGAACTGTGGGCCTTGCTCTCGGGAACGCCCGCCGTCCGGCGGCCGTATGCCGGCTTGGCGGACGGCCGGATGGTTGCCACCCTGGTCGTGCGCAACATGGACCCGGCCGACGACAGCGGGGAGCTGGGTATCATGCTCGACCCGGCCTATGTGGGCCGGGGGCTGGGCCGGCGCATCTTGGGGGCCTTCGTGGAGGTTCTTGCTAACGAAGGGTTCCGCCGCGTCCACTTGGAGGTGGCCGGGTATAACGGACGAGCGATCGGCGCGTATCTGGCCAGCGGGTTTACCGTCCGCGACGAATACTGGGCCGATCCGGAACCGGGCATCGACATCGACTCGTTGCTTACCGGTCCGGCCGCCGAGACCGTTTCGGCGAACGTACGCCTCGAGCCCGACGGGCGGTTTCGAGCCCGCATCGTTCGCATGGAACGCCGGCTCAATCAACAGATGAAAGACGATCCCCCCACGTGACGCAGTCAATCGACCTCATAGCTCTCGACCTCGACGGAACGCTTCTGGCCCCGGACGAGTCGATTTCCGCCGCCAACCGCGCCGCGATTTCGCACGCGCTCAAGAGCGGCATCCGGGTCGTGCTCGTCACCGGCCGCGGTGTCGACACGCCGATCCGCGTGTCGCGCGAACTGGGGCTCAACTTGCCGGTGATCTGCTGTCACGGCGCGCTGACCAAAGATTTCGGCGCGAACAAGACGCTGGCGCACATTCCGGTGCCGCTCGAGTACGCGAAGCCGATGCTCGAATTCGCCGAGCGCGAAAAACTGAACGTAGCCGTCTATGCCGATGAGATGTTTTGGCGCCCGACCGGTTCGCACATCTACATGCAGGACATGCTGGGGCCCGGCTGGCGTGAAGCGCCCTCGCTGCTCGACGCGCTCAAGACCGGCCCGCCGACGTTCATTCGATTTCTCGGCGCGCCCGCGGTGGAAGCGATGCAGCGCGACTTCGGCGATCTGCCGCTGGCCTATCTGCTGGAAACGTGGCACGACCTGGTGGAATGCGTCGTGCTGAACCGCAACGCGAACAAAAAGAACGCGCTGGTGCGGCTGTGCGCCGACTTTCAGATTCCCGCCGAACGGGTGCTGGCGATCGGCGACTCGCGCAACGACGTGCCGATGCTGCAGTGGGCCGGAATCGGCGTAGTGATGGCCAACGCGACGCCCGACGTCCGCCAAGCCGTGCTCTACTCGACCGCCGATAACGTGAACGACGGCGTTGCCGCGGCCATCGAGCGGTTTTGCTTCGCGACCGAGAAGAAGAGCGCCTGATGCAACCCGCCGCGCCCTCGCCCGAATACGAAGATGCCCTGCGCGACTTGCTCGCGCGCAACGACTGGCAGGCGCTGCGCGAGCACTCGCGCACACACAACCAGATTCCCGACGACGTCTACAACCAGGATCAGCACTTCTGGGAAGTGCTGATGCACAAGCTGATCTGCAACCGCATCGACCTGCTAGGCAAACACGACGCGAGCCGCGCGTGGCTCGAGCAGCACGGCTACACGATGGACCTCGGCGGCTACTGATGGCGCTGCGCGTGCTCGCATTCGCCCGCTTGCGCGAACTGCTCGGCTTCGGCGAACGCACGCTCGACGTCGGCAGCGCGGCGACGCTCGACGATGTGTGGACCGTACTCACCGCGGCGTCGCCCGAAGCCGGGCGCATGCGCGCGTCGACGCGCTTCGCGCGCAACGGCGTGGTGGTCGACGGGTCGGCGCACGTGACCGATGGCGACGAGATCGCGCTGTTGCCGCCGGTGGGCGGCGGATGATCGCGATCGGTCCCGAGCCGATCGACCTCGCCGCGCTGATCGCCGCGGTCGGAGGTCCGGCGCACGGCGCGATCTGCACCTTTCTCGGTACGACGCGCGAAACGTCGCCGGGCGACGAACGGCCGGTTGAAGCGTTGGACTACGAAGCGTACGTCGAGCTGGCGCGGGCCGACTTCGAAGCGATTGCCGCCGAAGCGCGCGAA
>DASYOE010000412.1:0-6710 GCA_036008105.1 Candidatus Lustribacter sp.
CTTGCGCGACGCGGTCGAGCTCGGCGAAGGCCCCGATCTGCAGCCCGTGACGGTCGCTTTGGATCTCGCGAAAGTCGGGCACTTCGTCGACGTCGACGATCACTCCGTCGCCCAGACCCGGATACTCGAAGCCGAGCAGGCCGCTCTTGCCCGCGCGCCAGCGGATGCGTCCGCGATGAACGAACGCAAGTCCGAGAGCTTCACGCAAATGACGCGGCCGTTCAACCTTCCGCGGTGCGACCCGGGCTTCCATTGCATGCTAGCTTCAACGCGAGGTATGCGCCCACCCAGTACGGCACGGCGAAAGGTACGAACCATTACGAAGGCGGAGACCGGATACGTGAGCATGCAAGCGGCGATTCCCCCGCCGAGCGATCTCGGTGAGGGGATCGCTCAGATCCGCTTGCCGATGACCGGAAATCCGTTGCGCTACATCAATGCGTACGTGATCGAGGATGACGCCGGCCTGACGCTGGTCGATTGCGGGTGGAAGGCGGATGACGTCCTCGCGGCATTGCGTGAGGGTCTGCGCGAACTCGGGCGGCAGCTTTCGGACGTGCGGCGCATCCTGATCACCCACCACCATTTCGACCACTACGGATTGGCCGCGACGCTGCGCCGCGCCGGCGTGCCGGAACTGCTGATGCACGCGCGGGATTGGGAACTGGCGCAAATCATCGCGACGAGCCGGGCCGAGGAAGATCGCGCCGGGGACGCGTGGCTCGCGCGCAACGGGTACGTCGTGGGGGAACTCGACGAGGATGGCTTCGCCGGCCGCTGGGACGTGATCGAGCCGACGCACCTCGTCGCCGACGGCGAATTCGTCGGCCGTCTGCAAGCGGTTTGGACGCCCGGGCATTCGCCGGGACACCTGTGCTTCGTCGATGCGCGCAGCCGGCGGATGCTCAGCGGCGATCACGTTCTCGATCCGATCACGCCCCACGTCGGGTTGTGGCGCAACCGCGCCGGCGATCCGATGGGCGACTACGTGGCCTCGCTCGAAAAGGTGCGTGGCCGAGGCCCGTCCGGTGCACTGCCGGCTCATGGCGAACCCTTTCCCGACCTCGACCGGCGGGTCGACGAACTGCTCGCGCATACCGCGCGCCGGGATACCCAGATCCTCGAAGCGCTCGGCGCGGGTACCGCGAGTGCCGGCGAGATCGCCGAACGCCTCCCCTGGACGCGGCGCAATCGCGCGTTTGCCGGACTCGGCGAATGGCACAAGCAATTCGCGGTGTCTGAGACGCTCGCGCACCTGCAGCACCTCTTTGTTGCCGGACGCGTGACGCGCACCAGTGATCCCGCTCTTATCCGCTACGCGCGGAAGGCCTGAAAACAGGAGGAGCACACCAGGCGACTAATGCGATTGCGTCAATGGTCGCGCGCCAGGTGCTCCTATGGACGTAATGACCATCCTCGTTCTCGAAGAGACCGAGGCTGATTTAGGGCACCATCAACGCATCCTCGAGACGATCCCAGGGGTCCGTTTAGGCCTCTTCGCCGATCCGGAAAAAGCCGTCAAGATCTACGCCGAGCAGAAGATCGACGTGCTGGTCGTCGACGACGGCATCCCCGAAGGCGGGCTGGCGTTCCTCAAACAAGCCCACCTCCTGTCGGGGCGGCGCGACGTACCGGTCATCCTGCTGGTCGCGAACGGCGACAAAGACGCCCGGCGCGCGGCCTACGAGTACGGCGTCTACAACGTCATCGAGAAGCCGATCGATCCGGCGTCGTATCTCTGCATCGCGCGCAATGCGCTGTCGATGCAAGTGATGCGGCGGAACGACGCCAACAATGCGACGGCGATCGTCGAGCAAATGAAAGTGCTCTCGACCCAGATCGAGGAGCGCGAGATCCAGCTGATCTACGGCTTGCTGCACTCGGCCAACATGGTCGATCCGAACCTTTCGCGCCGCATGGTCAAAGTAGCCGGCATCGCCGCCAAGATCGCGCACCGCGCGAGCGCCATCGGACACGACGAAGCCCGGCGGTTCGGCATCGCGGCGCGTATCTACGACATCGGCATGCTAGCGCTGCCCGGCCCGGTGCGCGAACGGCGCACCGAGTTGATCGGCCCCGACGCGGCGCGGCTGCTCGGTCCGCACGTCGAGCGCTCGGGCGAAGTCTTCGCGAAGGAACGTACCGGCATCGTCGAGCTGGCCGCCATCATCGCCCGCCAGCATCACGAACGCTTCGACGGCCGCGGCTATCCCGAAGGGATCGACAAGCACAACATCTCGATCTACGCGCAGCTCGTGCTGGTAGCGGAGACGTTCAACGATCTCACGACGGTCGGGCCGCCGGGCGCCGGACACAAGACGCCGTTGTCCGAACCGCAGTCGCTCGCGTATATCGACCGTCAGTCGGGCACGGCGTTCGATCCCGAGGTCGTCGAGGGCTTGCGGCTGATGATCGAATCGCCGGTCGTGGAGCCGCCGATCTCGGCGAAGGCATAATGAACGAATTCATCGCCGGCATCGCGCTCGCCGCGCTGCTGCTGATGATCCTGATCGAAGTCGCGGTCGTGCGCGCCCGCCGCAAGCGCCCCAGGCGCTACGCGCACCGGCACGCGCGGCGGCAGCCGCTGCTCGAAGACCGCATGCGTGAAGCGCTCGACGAACCGCAGGCGCAGTACGGCGAAGTGTTCACCAGCTACATGATCTGGAAGCGCGATCAAGAGACGCGGATGGAACTCTTCTCCGGCGATCCATGGCTGCAGCTCAACGAGTTCACGCGTTCGATCGTCGTGCGGCACGTCTGGCGCGCGCTCGAGAAACTGGCGAAGGGGTCGGTCGTCGTCGTCGATTCGCCGGCCCAAGAATGGTCGGCCGATATCGACAAGACCTTCGACGATCGCGGCATCGACCCGTGGGGCAAAGGCGTGCCGCCCGCCGGACCGCAGTTCGTCAAAGACCGCTAGTTCGCCGTTAGAGGTCCAGGCAGTCGGGCGCGAAGAGTTCGTCGAGCCCGACTAAACGCGTCGCGAGGCCTTGTTCGAAGTCGTAGCGGGCGATCGTTTCGAGTTCGCGCCGTGACGAGGCGATGCCGTACGGCATCGGGTCGCGCGCCAAACCGGTTCGCGCGTCCGCGGCCAGTACGCCGGTCGAGACGTACGGTTCCAGCGCTTCGGTGCGTTCTTTCAGCGTGCGCGCTTTCGAAGCGACGAACATGTCGTAGATGCTGCGCGCGATCCAGGGTTCGCGCTCGAGCAGCGAGCGGCGCACGACCACGGTGTGGTTGATCGGAAACATGCCGGTCTTCGCGTAATAGCGCCGGGCCTCGGCGTGCGGGTCCCCAAACAGCGTGCGAATGTCGCCGCGGGCCTCGAGATCGACCTTGCTGCGGTCGATCAGGTTGCGGTCCGGAATGTAGAGCACGGTCGCGTCGAGTTCACCGTTCACCATCATCTCGCCCATGTTCGTCGACGGCTTGATATAGTGAAATTCGACCCCGGGCGGCGGCGTGAAACCGGTCGCGCCGCCGTGGCTGTGTTCGGGCGCGCGCTCCATGTACCACACGTTGTCGCGCGGCTGGACGCCGAATTCGTCGGCGAAAATGCCGCGGCTCCACACGGCCCACGTCTGCTGGTATTCCGGCACGCCGATGCGCTTGCCGCGCAGATCGGCCGGCTTTTCGATGCCCGCTCCGTAGCGTACCAACACCGAGGTGTGGAAGAAGTGGCGCATCGTGTAGACCGGGACCGCCACCCAATCGGTCGGGCCCTTCGATGTCGCGATCACGAGCGACGACACCGACATCTCCGAGACGTCGAACTCCGCGAAGTTCAACTGACGCCAGAACATCTCCGAGGCGTGACACGGTGTCGGGATCAGGCGGAGGCCGTCGGCCTCCACTTCGCCCGCCAGTATGGGAGCGGTGCGGGCGTTCGGCATCAGCGCGATGCTCAGTTCGAGGGTTTTCGTTGCGGTCGTCGTCACCCGGGCGGATTTACGCGTTCTAGGTCCACGGTCCCGCGCGGCCCTCGCGGCGCATCTCGCGCACCGACTCGATGCGCAGCGAACTGATGCCCAGCGCCACCAGAGCCAACCCGACCGACACCCAGAGCACCACCCGCACGTCATGGCTGCCGGTGCCGCCGCCGGCGCTGAAGATCAGCGCGGTCAACGCCACGCCGATCGTCTGCCCGGTCATCCGCGCGGTCGTCGTCAAACCGGTGACGGCTCCGCTCCGGTGCGGCGGTGCTTGCGAGACCATCGCCCGGAGATTCGGCGCGACGAAGATCGCGAAGCCGGCGCCGCCGAGCGCGGTGCGCCACACGACGTCGAACGTCGCCGGATGGTCGGGCAGGATGGCGAGCAACACCATCGATGCCGCAAAGACCAGCAAGCCCACGGCCCCGAGAATCCCGGCATGATAGCGGTCGGAAAGCCGTCCGGCAAACAGCGCCATCAAGGCCGAGCCGACCGGAAACGGCGTCATCAACAGCCCGGTTTGGGTGGCCGCGTATCCGAGCGCGTGAAAGTAGAACGGCAGCGCGATCAGCCCCGCGTTCTGCGACATGAACGCGGTGATCGACGTCATCGCCGACAGCCGGACGATCCGGATCTTCAACAGATCGAGCGGAATGAACGGCGTCTCGAGCTGGGACTGCCGCCGCACGACGGTTGTGCCCAAGATCAGTGCGGCGACGATTTCGAGTGCGAACACCAAAACGTGTGCCGGCGCGCGCAACTGGTCGAGGCCGGTGATGAACAACGCGAGCGTCGCACCGCTGAGCACGGCGCTCAGCCAGTCGAACCGGTGCGAGGCGCGCGGCATGTCGGGCAGCATGCCGCTCAACGCGAGGGCGACGAGCGCAAACGGGACGTTGATCCAGAACAGCCATGGCCACGAACCGATGCCGAGAATCAAACCGCCGAGCGCGGGGCCGGCGGCGCTCGAGATCGAGACGATCAAGCTCTGAACCCCGATCGCCATTCCAAGCATCGTGCGCGGGAACGCGAAGCGCGTGATCGGTTGCGAGGTCGCAAGGATGCCGGCCGCGCCGATCGCCTGCACGCAGCGGCCCGCGACGAGCAGGCTGAGCGTGTGCGCGCTCGCGCACAGGATCGATCCGACGATGAAGATCACGACGCCGGCGCGATAGAGGCGCGCGAAGCCGCCGATGTCGCCATACGTCGTCAGCGGCACGATCAGCATCGTCGTCGTGAGTTGGAACGCGTTGACGACCCACACGACCGCTGCCGAACTGACGCTCAAGTCTTGCGCGATCGTCGGCAGCGCGACGTTCGAGATCGTGCCGTCGAGCACGCTGAGTACCGTCGTGATTGCGACCGTCGCCACGACGATCTGCCGCCGTGCCGGCGGCAGCCCCTCGCCGTACTCGATGCTCAGCGGCTAGGAACCACTCGCCCAGGCGAACGCTTCGCGACCGGCCACGTAGGTGCGCACGTCGACTGCCGGATCGCGGTTGACGAGCGCGCGCCCGAACATCGGATGTCGCAGACTGCGGACCTCGTGCTCGAGCTTGAATGCGACGCGCCCGTCATCGGGCGCAACGATATCGAGGAAGCGGTACTGGTGCGCGCCGTCTTCGGCCGTCACGAGTTTGCGCTCGAGCAGTTTCCGGTACGGCGTCGAGAAGTCGGAGATGTACACTTGGATGTGGTGGCCGTCGTAGGTCGCGAGCGGCGCGTCGGTCTCGCGAAAGATCAGCGCTTGTTCGCCGGCCTGCACGCGCGCGGTGCGGCCGCCGTCCGAGAGCGTCGCCGGCGTGCCGAAGATCTCGCGGTAGAACGCAGCGATCGCGGCGGCCGAGCCGGGCGCGACGTCGCATTCAAGGTAGGCGAGCGCGAGCGTCACCGGACCGAAGCGCGGGTGGGGTGCGTGCGCGCGAATGCGATTGCCCCAGGGCGATGTCGCTTCCAGCCCGTCGGCGGTGTCGCTGAACGAGATGTGCGCGGCGTCGAGGCGCGCGCGCAGCGCGGCCAGGTCGGGGACGACCAATCCCACCGTGCCGCGGAAGCACTGTCCGCGGTCGGCGGTCGGGAGATGGAATTGATGTCGGCCGATGTTGACCCACATGTTGTTCGTGCCGGTCATCATATACGGATCGCGCGTGAGCCCAAGCCCCGAGATGTAGAATTCCGTTGCCGCCAGCTGATCGGGAATGTTGACGTTGACGTGCCCGATTTCAACCAGATTGCCCACATCGTCGACCGCGCGGTCGAAACGTCGTTCGCTCATGGTTCCTCCGTTTAGCGCACCACCGAGACGGCTCCCTTGCCAGGGGCCCCTCCATAATGTGGGCGATAGAGTAATGTCATCCTGAGCCTGTCGAAGGACGGAACGTGTCCCAATACGTCTATACCATGCATCGGGTCGGCAAAATCGTGCCGCCCAAGCGGCAGATTCTCAAAGATATCTCCCTGAGCTTTTTCCCCGGCGCAAAGATCGGCATCCTGGGACTCAACGGGTCGGGCAAATCGACGATCTTGCGCATCATGGCGGGCGTGGACACCGAGATCGACGGCGACGCCATTCCGATGCCCAACCTGTCGATCGGCTTTCTCGAACAAGAGCCGAAGCTCGATCCGGCCAAGACCGTTCGCGAGACGGTCGAGGAAGCGCACGCGGAACTGCTGGCCGTTCGCAAGCGGTTGGACGAGGTTTACGCCGCCTACGGTGAGGCCGACGCGGACTTCGACGCCTTGGCGGCGGAACAGGCGAAGCTCGAAGCGATCGTGTTC
>DASYOE010000413.1:0-6192 GCA_036008105.1 Candidatus Lustribacter sp.
CGGAACGGCCGACGTGCGCTACGCGATCTCGGTCGCGCGCGTCGGCGCGGTCGAAATCACCGGGAACACGACGACGCACGACGACGTCATTCGCCGCGAACTGCGCCTCAAGCCGGGCATGCTCGTCACCGACTCGGGCGTGCGCAACGATTACAACCGGCTCAACAACCTCGGCTTCTTCGATAAGGTCGACGTGTCGTCGAATCCCGGACCCGATCCGAAGAAACCGGCCTTCGTGACCTTGAAGTGGACGGTCAAGGAACAGCGCACCGGCACGGCCCAGATCGGCGCCGGCTATTCCGGCGGTCTGACCGGCACCGGGCTCACCGGCAACATCTCGTACTCGCAGAACAACGTCAACGGAACCGGCAACGGCGCCTCGATCCGCTTCGAAAAAGGCACCCAGGTCGGCGACGCGCAGCTGTCGTTCAGCATTCCGTATCTCGGCAACACCGAAGGCTGGAACCGGTACAGTCTCGGGTTGACGCTGTTCACGCAGGCGCAAACCAACTACTACCCGGTCTATCAAGCCACGCCGGCGCCGGGCCCGGGCGTTACCTCGACGCCGATTCCGGCCGGCGCGAACATCCCGGTGTCGATCGTCCCGGCCGACCCGACCAACTACATCCTGGAAAGCGGCGTCGCGTCGACGTACAAAACCGGCTCGAGCGGGTTCAGCGCGACGCTCGGCCGCCGCCTCTCGGACTACCTGCGGGCGTCGTTCGGGTTGAACATCCAAACGGTTCAGGCCAGCGCGACGGTGCCGTTGCCGTACTTCTTTCCGTCCCAGCAAAACCTCAACCCGATCGCGCTCGCCACGCCGAACGGCACCACGAGCGCATCGCAGGCGATCGGCATCACGGCCCCGTCGATCGCCCAGGTGAACTCCGCGCAGCCGTACGCCCTGCACAGTTTGGTCTTCGGCCTCGGTCTCGACACGCGGGACGACATCCAAAACCCGCGGACGGGCTGGTCGGGGTCGATCACCGACGAATACTCGAGTACCGCGATCGGCTCGGCGTTCGATTACAGCCAGGTGACGTTCGACGTGGCGCGGTTCTATCCGGTCCTCAAACACGCGACGTTCGCCGTCCATTACCGGGTCGGCGAAACCTATGGAGCGGTCCCCGTCAACAAACTCTACACGTTCTCGGACCAGCAGTTGCGCGGTTATACCAACCCGTACTACGGCACCGACGTCCAGTTGATCCAAGCCGAGTTGCGCTATCCGGTGAGCCCGGACCGCAAGATCTCGGTCGTGTTCTTCGGCGATGACGGTGCGACGCGGATTCCCGGGGGCGTTCAGCTGAATAGCGACAACAGCACCACGAACCTCAGCAGCTATGCCTGGCACGCCGACGCCGGCATCGGCATTCGCTTCGACATTCCGCAGCTCGGCTTGCGCACTCTGCGCCTGGACTTCGCAAAGGGAAGTCTCGGCACGCACCTTTCGTTTGGAATCGGACAGGCGTTCTAATCACGATGAAAACGTTACGCATCGCATCTCGTACCGCCGCCCTGACGGCCCTCGCGCTGGTGCTGGCCTTCGCGCCGGCGGCCCAGGCGGATCAAGCACCGGACATCGGCTTCGTGGACCAGGCCGCGCTCTCGTCGATCCCGGCGTTCACGGCGGCGAAGCAGCAACTCGACGCGTTCGGCGGTAACCTGCAAAAGGAGTACATCGCGCGCGCGCGCGGGGCATCGCAGGCCGAACAACAGCGGCTGAGCGCCGAATTCCAGCAGAAGATCGGCGACAAGCAGCGCTCGGTGCTGGGCCCGATCTTCGCCCGCGCGCAAGTGGCGATCGCCTCGGTCGCGTCGAGCAAGAATTTGTCGGTCGTGGTCGACAAACAGATCGTCATCGTCGGCGGCGTGGACATCACGTCGGCCGTGCGCGATCTGCTGACCGGCGTCGGCGAACCGGTGCCGCCGGTCAACACGCCGCCGCCCTCGACGGTCGGCTACGTGGATCAGCAGCAGATCGACGCCGTTCCCTCGATCAAAGCGGCGGCGGCCGACTTCGCGAAGTTCAAGGCGACGCAGGATCAAGCGGCGGCGGCGAAGTTCAAGAACGCGAAGACGCCGGCCGAACGCGACGCGATCATGAAAGACTACCAGAAGGCGCTTACCGACAAGCAGAATCAAACGTTGAAGCCGCTGGTCGACAAGACGACGGCGGCGATGGCGAGCGTGGCTCAGAAGCGCGGACTGACGCTGGTCGTCGATCGCGGCAACGTGATCTACGGTGGCACGGACATCACGTCCGACGTGACCAGCGCGTTGAAATAAGATGCGCCGTATCCTCGCGCTGATTGCGTGCGGAACGCTGGCCGCGTGCGCTCACGGCCCTTCAAGCGCGCCCACGGCGCCCGTGGCGGGCGGACGCGTCGGGTACGTACGCATGGACGACTTGGTGAAGAAGCACCCGTTGTTCGGACAGCTCGCCCAGTACGACACCAACATCCAGGCGCTCAGCTTGAGTTCGCTGGTCCCCACCGTTCTCACGCAGAGTCCGCGCTTGGCCGCCGAGGAAGCGCGCCTGCAAGCGCAACTCGAAGCCGCGGGCAAGCGCACCGACGCGCTGCTCGCCGCCAAGGGCAAGAGTTACCAGGACCGCGAGAACGCCGCGATCGCCGCCGCTTTGCGCGGGGCCGACGTGCCTCCCGGCGCGAGCGTCGGAGCGATCCAATCGCAAATGGAAGGCACGGCGCACGCGCAGGCCGCCGGTGCCGGCGCGCAGGCCGAGCGCGATCTGGACACCTATCGCAAACAGCTCGAAGCGCAGGACACCGCGCAGCTGAAAGCCGCGCAGCAATCGCTCGAAGCGCGCGCCGATCGCACCTACCACGCCAAGATCGACGAGCTCAATTCCAAGGAATCGGCATTGACGCTGCTCGAGGCGAACGCCGACGCCGCCGAACGGCTCTCGCTGCGCACGAAACTTTCGAGCCTTGCGCTCGACGAAGCGGCGCGCGACGACGCGAACAAGCAACTCGCCGCGCTCGACCGCAAGGAAGCCGACGTCGAAGGCGCCCTGCACAATACCGACATGCAAGCGCTGGCGGCGTTCGAGGCCCAGTTGCGCACCCAGGTCCAGAACGACATGCGCACGCAAGTCGCGCAGATCCGCGCGCGTTCGATCCAACGCTACCACGAGCGCGAAGCGCAGTTGCGCGGGCAGTTCGGGCCCGCCAACGGCCCGTTGATCGCCACCGCGCCGGGCGGCAAAGTGACGGTCAACCCGAACCTGCCGCCGGCCCTGCGCCAGCGAATCCAGCAGCTGCACGCCGACTACTCGCAGGCCTTCCAGAACGACGCCAAACAGACCATCGCCGACTTCAACAAGACCCGCACCGACCTGACCCAGCGCTACGCGCTCCTGACCGGCACCGACGCGGCCGCCGCGCAGAGCGCGCAACTGGAGATTCGCTCGCTCGAAAAGAAGCGAGCAGACCTCTACCAACAGATGGTTGCTCAAATCAGCCGTGAAGTGAAGGTCGTCGCGCAGGAGCGCGGCGTCTCGACCGTCGTCAGTACGGTCGCCCCGGCCGGCGGGGTAGATCTCACTGCAGACGCTATGAAAGACATCGAAACGCTCCATGAATAACCGCTTCGTGTTCGCGGCGCTCGCAGCGTCGCTGTTGGGAATGACGGCCTGTTCCAAGCCGCCGGCGAGCGACATCGGGCTCGTCGACGTCGCGCGCCTGACGTCGAACTGGCCGAAGTTTCTGAACTATCAGAACCAGCTCAACGCCGACATGGCCGCGATCAAGAATTCGAACGCGCCGGACAGCCAAAAACAACGCGAGATGCAAGGGCTGCAGTACCGCTTTCAGACGAACCAAACCGAGTTGACGAACAACGTCCGCGACGCCGCCAACCAAGTCGCGAGCGACAAGCATCTGCGCATGGTGTTCACGCGCCAGTTCGTCGGTTACGGCGGCGTCGACATCACGCCCGACGTCGAGAAGATCCTGCAGATCGTTGAAAAGGCGACGCCTTCCCCGTGACCGCCGACCTCGGAACGCTCGCTGCGATCGCGGAGCGGACCGGTGGCCGGGTGATCGGTGATGCGAACGTGCGGATCGCGCGCATTGCCGCGGTGGACGACGTCGACGCGAGCGCGTTGACGTTCGCGACGGACGAGCGTTTTTTGCGGACGGCGCTGGCATCGCGCGCGGCCGCCGTTCTGGCCGACGAAAAGCTCGTCGATCCGCGGCAGAGCTATGCCAAGCCGATCGTTGCGGTAGCATCGCCGCGGCTGGCGTTGGCGCAACTGCTGGCGGCGCTCGAAGCGCCGCGCCCGCGCGGACCGTACACCGATCCCAGCGCAACCGTCGATCCGACGGCGACGCTCGGCGCGAGCGTGTACGTCGGCGCGCAGGTGACGGTCGGCGCCGGCGCGTCGATCGGCGCCGAAACGGTGCTCGCCGCGGGCGTCGTGATCGGGGCCGGTGCGCGCATCGGCGCGGCGTGCATGTTGCACCCGCACGCGTACGTCGCCGATCGCTGCGTGCTCGGTGACCGCGTCGTATTGCAGTCGCAGGCGGTGATCGGCAGCGAGGGCTTCGGCTGGGCATTCCTCGACGGCACGCTGCAGAAGATCCCGCAGATCGGCATCGTCGAGCTCGGCGATGACGTCGAGATCGGCGCGAACACGTGCATCGACCGCGCCCAAACCGGCGTCACCTCGGTCGGCACCGGCACCAAGATCGACAACCTCTGTCAGATCGGACACAACTGCCGCATCGGCCGGCACACCGCGATCGCCGCGCAAACCGGGCTCGCCGGAACGACGACGATCGGCGATTACGTTCAAGTCGGCGGCCAAGCCGGATTCGCCGGACATCTGACGATCGGGTCGCGCGCGAAAATCGCCGGCGGCGCGGAAGTGTGGAGCGACGTGGCGGAGGGCGCAGTCGTCGGCGGTTCGCCCGCGCGCCCGCAGCGGGAAAACCTGCGGGCACAGGCGTCCATGCGCCGCCTTCCGAAACTCTACGAGCGAGTCGAATCGCTCGAAAAGACGCGCGCACTGGCCGAAGGCCAGATGAAAAGCGGCGAGCGCAGCGAGCATCCTCAGCACACTCCCGGCGAGCATTGAATCCTGCAGTATCAAGCAACGCTTCGCGACGCCATCGAATTTTCGGGCACCGGCTTACATACCGGCCGGCCCGCGCGCGTGCGCGTGCTGCCGGCGCCCGCCGGTAGCGGGCTGCGCTTTCGTCTCGACGACGCGGTCGAATTTCCGGCCCATCCCGATTACGTCGTCGACACCCGCCGCGCGACCGTTCTCGGCATGGGGGAACACCGCGTGTCGACGGTCGAGCATTTGCTCTCGGCACTCTTCGGCAGCGGAATCACGAACGCGCTGATCGCCGTCGAGGGCGGTGAGATTCCGGCGTCCGACGGTAGCGCGCTCGAATTCGTCACCGCCATCGGCGCGGCCGGCGTCGCCGAACAACCGCTGCCGCTCGTGCGTCACGTCGTGCGCGAACCGCACGTCTTTCGCGACGGCGACAAGTTGCTGGCCGTGCTGCCGGCGCCGGCGTTCCGGGTGCGCATGACGATCGACTTTCCGGAACCGGTCGGTTCGCAGTATGTCGACTACGATAGCGCGGCGACGGAGTACGCCGTCGCGGTCGCTCCGAACCGCACCTTCGGCTTTCGCCACGAGGTCGAAGCGCTGCTCGAACGCGGGCTCGCGATGGGCGGTTCGCTGGACAACGCGGTCGTCTTCGACCACGACGGACCGCTGCAGCCGCTGCGCGCGCCCGACGAGCCGGCGCGGCACAAAGTGCTCGATCTCATCGGCGACTTCGCGCTGCTCGGCGCGTATCCGCAGTGCGAGGTCGTCGCGATCAAGAGCGGCCACGCATTGCACTTCGCCGCGGTCCGGGCGCTCGTCGGCCGGCCCGCCGTCTCGAGCGCGGGGTAGCGCACGTGGGGACCATCGACGTGCGCGAGATCATGACGATCCTGCCGCACCGCTACCCGATGCTGTTGATCGACCGCATCCTCGAGCTCGAGCCGATGCTCTACGCGCGCGGTTATAAGAACATCACTGCCAACGAGCCGATGTTCACCGGCCACTTTCCCGGCAACCCGGTGCTGCCCGGCGTATACATGATCGAAGCGCTGGCCCAACTCGGCGGCACGACGGTGCTCGAACCCGGCGACATGGCGCGCAAGCTG
>DASYOE010000414.1:0-4834 GCA_036008105.1 Candidatus Lustribacter sp.
CAGGATAAAAACGTGGAGTTCAGTTTTGGCCGTCAAGAAACAGCAGAAGACCAAGAAGAAGCGCGAGTTCAAGAACGTCGGCAACGGCGTCGCGCACATTCATTCGTCGTTCAACAACACGATCGTGACCATGACCGATAATCAGGGCAGCACGATCGCTTGGGCGTCGGCGGGGAACCTCGGCTTCAAAGGTTCGAAGAAATCGACCCCGTTCGCCGCGCAGATGGCCGCCGAAGCGGTCGCGCGCAAGTCGATGGAACACGGGATGAAGTCGGCCGAAGTGTACGTCAAAGGCCCGGGCGCCGGTCGCGAAGCCGCGATCCGCTCGCTGCAAGCCGCCGGCTTGGAAATTACCTTGATCAAGGACGTGACGCCGATTCCGCATAACGGCTGCCGCCCGCCAAAACGGAGACGCGTGTAATCCATGGCTCGTTATACTGCTGCGGTGTGCCGTCTGTGCCGCCGCGAAACCGCCGCATCGAAGACCGGCGAGAAGATCAAGCTCTTTCTCAAGGGCGACCGCTGCCTATCGCGCAAGTGCGCGGTCGAGCGCCGCGGCACCGCGCCCGGTCAGAAGACGCAGAATACCAAAGCGCGTCAGAAAATTTCGGAGTACGGCCGTCAACTGCGCGAGAAGCAGAAGATGCGCCGCTACTACGGCGTGCTCGAGACGCAGTTCGAGAGCTACTTCCGCGAAGCGCAGCGCGTGCCCGGACAGACCGGTAAGGTCTTCCTCCAGACGCTCGAACGCCGCTTCGACAACGTCGTCTACCGTCTCAACCTGGCGATGAGCCGTAAACAGGCCCGTCAGCTGGTGACCCACCGCCACTTCCGCATCAACGGCCGGATCGTCAACATCCCGTCGTACATCGTGAAGCCGGGCGACGTGATCACGATCGGCGAGCGCTCGAAGGAATCCGATGCGTTCAAGCAGCTGATCGAGGTCGCGAAGAACCGCCGGCATCCGGAATGGCTCGAATTCTCCGAAACCGACGCATCCGCGAAGGTCCTGGCACTCCCGGGACGCGAGCAAATCGATACGCCGGTAGACGAGCAACTCATCGTCGAATACTACTCGCGCTAACCTCCACCCTCAAGCGCCGCTAGGCGTACGATCGTCGGTTCATCGGATGATGAACCGGCGGATAACGTAAGCGGTAAAAGGATAAAGCCCCACATCATGACCGTCCTGGATACCCCGCAAGGGACCCAAATCGAAGTTCGCGAGCGTCGCGAAAACTACGCCAAGTTTGTGATCGAGCCGCTCGACCGCGGCTTCGGTATCACGCTGGGCAACGCGCTGCGCCGCGTGCTGCTGTCGTCGATTCCCGGCGCCGCCGTCACCTACGTCAAGATCGACACCGTCCTGCACGAGTTCTCGACGATCCCCGGGGTCGTTGAAGATACCGTCGACCTGTTGCTCAACCTCAAGGGCCTGCCGCTCAAGCTGAACACCGACGATCCGAAGGTGCTCACGCTCAACGTCAACGGCGCGAAGGAAGTGACCGCCGGCGACATCTCGCCCGATGCCGACGTCGAGATTCTGCAGCCGGACTACCACATCGCGACGATGACGAAAAAAGACGCCAAGCTCTCGATGGAGATCGGCGTTGAAAAGTCGCGCGGCTACGTGACCGCCGACCGCCAGAAGAACATCGAGCACATGATCGGGCTCATCCCGATGGACTCGATCTTCTCGCCGATCCGCAAGGTGAACTTCACCGTCGACGACACCCGCGTCGGCCAGTCGGTCGACTTCGACCGGCTCACGCTCGAGATCGAGACCAACGGGTCGATTACGCCCGACGACGCGCTCTCGGAAGCGGCCAACATCTTCACCGACCAGCTCGCGCTCTTCATCGACTTCTCGACCGAAGAGAAGCCGGTGCCGACGGCGCCCGCCAGCGAGTGGGACGTACCGGTCGAGACGCTCAACCTGTCGGTCCGCTCGTTCAACTGCCTGAAGCGAGCCGGCATTTCGAAGGTCTCCGAACTGCTCGACATGACGGAAGACGAAATCTTCAAGATGCGCAACTTCGGCAAGAAGTCGCTCGACGAGATCAAACAAGTGCTCGAAGAAAGGGGCCTGTCGCTGCGTCAAGCCTAACGGCTGGACGGAACCGGCGGAAACATCATGCCGCACCAAATGGCGAACAAACGACTCTCGCGCACCCAGGGCCCGCGCCGGGCGCTGCTGCGGAGCCTCGCGACGTCGTTCTTCTTGCACGAGAAGATCGAGACCACGTCGACCAAGGCCAAGGAGATCTCCAAGATCGCCGAGCGGCTGATCACCCAGGCCCGCCGCGGCGACCTGCACTCACGCCGCCTCGTGGCGTCGTATTTGCTCGACCCGCGCGTGGTGAAGAAGCTCGTCGAGCAGATCGCCCCGGCGCTCAAGGACCGCACCGGCGGTTACACCCGCATCACCAAATCGCGCGTGCGTCCGGGCGACGCCGCCGAGCTTTCGTTCCTGGAACTCGTTAAGTAGCGTAGGAATAACTTCGCCACTGGCTGCCAGGCCGCGGCTTGGGCGCTGAAAGCGCCCAAACGCCACGGATTCGGCGGCCGCAGCCGGCGAATCCAGATGAGCAGTACAAGCATAGCCGAAGACCCTCTCTCTCTGCATTCCGCGATGCGCTCGTTCATCGCGGACGCAATCACGCCGATTAGTGCGTTCCTCGCCCTGGCTCAGCCGGGGCGTTCGTGTTTGTTGGAGTCGGTCGAAGGGACCGATCGCATCTCGCGCTATTCGTTCATCGGCATCGACTATCTCGAGGCCGCCGTCTTCGACGACGATCCGCAGATGCTCGACCGCATCCGCAAGCTGATCGGCAAGTACGGGCTCGACACCTCGGCGTTGCCGTTTCCCGGTGGCGCGGTGTGCGTCTTCACCTACGACGCCGCGCGGCAGTTCGAACGGATCGGCCCCAAGCCGGCCTCCGACATCCCGTTCTCGGATGCGCTGGTCGTCGTGCCCGGCACGTGGGTCGTGTTCGATCACTTCACCCACCGCGTGACGCTGATCGGCTTTGCGCGCGACGAGGCCGAACGGCCCGGCGTTGAAGCGCGTCTCGCCGAATACGAACGCCGGCTGCTGACCGCGCGCGCCAGCGTGCCCAACGAGATTCGCGTGCGCGGCGACGTCGTGCAGTCGATGGACCGCGCGACGTTTCTCGACCGCGTCGCGACGGCGAAGCGGCATATCTACGAAGGCGACATCTACCAAATTCAGGTCGGCATCCGGTTCTCCGCCGAGATCGAGGGCGGAACGGCCTTCGACTTTTACCGGCAGATCCGCACGCGCAATCCCTCGCCCTACATGTTTTACATCGAGCACGGGGGCGAGGCCGTGTTCGGCGCGTCCCCCGAGTTTCTGGTGCGGCTGGATGGGAACAAAGCGTCGATGCGGCCGCTGGCCGGAACGCGTTCGCGCGGCTCCGACCCCGCCGACGACGCAGCGGTCGCAACCGAGTTGTTGACGAACGAAAAAGAACGCGCCGAACACGTCATGCTGGTCGATCTCGGCCGCAACGACCTCGGTGCCGTCGCGACGACCGGCAGCGTGCACGTCGACGAGCTGATGATCATCGAGCGCTTCTCGCACGTGATGCACATCGTTTCGAACGTCGTCGCCGAACTGCGGCCCGACCGCGATGCGCTCGACCTGTTCGCCGCCACCTTTCCGGCCGGCACCGTCACCGGGGCGCCGAAGATCCGCGCGATGCAGATCATCGATCAGCTCGAGCCGGTCGCGCGCAACTTTTATGCCGGCAGCATCGCGCACTTCCATTTCGACGGGGACATGGATTCGTGCATCACGCTGCGCTGCGTCGCGGTCGCGGCCGGCAAGGCGTATTGGCAAGCCTCGGCCGGCATCGTCGCGGACAGCGACCCGGCCGCCGAGTACGCTGAGATCCAGCATAAAACGGGGATCGTCCGCGCCGTGCTGGGGTTGCCGGCATGAAGCTCTTGCTCGTGGACAACTACGATTCGTTCACCTATAATCTCGCGCATCTCTTCGGGAGCGCAGGGGCGGAGGTGGACGTGATTCGCAACGACGATGCGCGGCTGGCCGACGGTGTGCTGAAGAACTACGACGCGACGGTCGTCGGGCCCGGACCAGGGCGGCCGGAAGATGCGGGCCGGCTGACGGCGATCGTGAATGAAGCTGCCGCGACCGCGCATCCGCTGCTTGGGGTGTGCCTGGGCGCGCAGGGGATCGGGGCGGTGTTCGGCGGCGAGGTGGTCCACGCGCCGCACCTGATGCACGGGAAGACATCGGAGATCACGCACGACGGCTCCGGGGTGTTTGCCGGACTGCCGTCGCCGTTCACCGCCACGCGGTACCACTCGTTGTGCGTCTCGCACCTGAATTTTCCGTCGCACCTGCGCGCCAACGCGACCAGCGAGGACGGCGTGATTCAAGGCATCGCGCACCGCACGCTGCCGATCTGGGGCGTGCAGTTCCACCCCGAGTCGATCCTCACACCGGCGGGCAAACAACTCGCGCACAACTTTCTCACGAGGGCGAGCGGGTGAACGACTTTCCGCAGCTGCTGCGCTCGGTGCTGGCCGGCAACCATCTGTCGGCCGAAGACATGACGCGCGTGATCGGCGGCATCATGGACGAGACGATCTCGCCGGTGCGAACCGCGGCGCTGTTTGCCGCCATCGCCGCCAAAGGCGAATCGGCGTCGGAGATCGTCGGCGCGGCGCGCGCGATGCGCGAACGCTGCCTGCGCGTGGAGCACGGTTTACCGCTGGTGCTCGACATCGTCGGCACGGGCGGTGACGGTGCGGGCACGATCAACATTTCCACCGCGGCGGCCCTCGT
>DASYOE010000415.1:0-3961 GCA_036008105.1 Candidatus Lustribacter sp.
GCGGTGAGGATCACCGACACGCCGGCCCGGGCGATCGCGCGCGGACCCGTCTCACCGCTATATTGCCCGGAGGCGTTCAGGTTCTGCGCGTTCCACGCGCCGCTGTCGACGCCCTCGATCCCGGGCGACGCGACGAGCAGCACCGTGCGGCCGCTCCACGCGATGCCGCCGCTGATCAGATTGTCGGGACACGTTTGCGCCTGAGCTTGCCGGCCGGCGAATGTCGCGCCGCACAACACGATTGTCGCGAACGCAAAGAGCAGAAATCCGAAGCGAGCAAGAGCTTGGCCGTGCACGACGACCTCCGTCAGAGCTTCAATACAAGCTCTTGCTTACCCGATTTCCGGCTACAGTAACTGGGTCAGGGTGCCGCGTTCGATGTGGAACGCGGGGCCCGGGAAGAGGTTCCGCGCCGAGGGGTCGTGGCTGACGAAGAGCGTCGGCACGTTGACTTGGTGGAGCTGGGCGGCGAGTTCGCCGCGGACGCGCGAGCGCGTGGCGACGTCGAGCGCCGCCAGCGGTTCGTCGAGCAAGAGCGCGGCGGGTTCGATGATCAGCGCGCGCGCGAGCGCGACGCGCTGCCGTTGGCCGCCCGAGAGTTCGGTGACGCGCGCGTGCGCGAGCGTCGCCATGTCGAAGCGCTCCAGTTCGCGCGTCACGCGTGCCGCGCGTTCTTCGCGCGGGACGTTGCGCGCGCGTAAGCCGTAGGCGACGTTCGCACTGACGTCCAGGTGCGGAAAGAGCGCGTATTCTTGGAAGAGGATCGCGACGTTGCGCCGATCGGGCGGCACGATCACGTTCTCGGCCGTATCGGTCAGAGTGCGGCCATTGAGAATCACCGTGCCCGCTTTGGGTCGCACGAGACCCGCGATCAAGCGCAGCAACGTCGTCTTGCCGGCGCCGCTGGGACCTTCGACGACCGTCACGCCGTCGGGCACGTCGCCGCGCGCCGTGAACGTGAACTCGCGCAAGTCCAACGTCAGATCGAAATGCAGCATCAGAGCGAGCGCCGCGCCGACGTGACGTGCACGGCCAACACGACCACGAGGCTGAACAGGATTAAAATTACCGAAAGCGCGACGGCAACCGGCAGGTTGCCGCTTTCCAAGTTGAGGTAAACCGCGAGCGGAAGCGTCTGCGAGACGCCTTGGAGGTTGCCCGCGAACATGATCGTCGCGCCGAATTCGCCCAACGCGCGCGCCCACGAGAGCACGGCGCCGGCGATGAGCGCGGGCGCCGCAAGGGGCACCGTAATGAAGGCGAACGTGCGTAACGGGCCCATGCCGAGCGTGGCCGACGCGGCTTCAAGCGTACGGTCGACTGCTGCGAAACCCGCCCGGGCTCCCCGCACGTAGAACGGCGACGCGACAAACGTCTGCGCCATGATGACCGCGACCGTGGTGAACGAGAGCTGTATGCCGACTTTTCCGAGTAGCGGACCCAGCGTACCGTTGCGGCCGAATGCCAGCAGCAGGGCGAGCCCGGCGACGGCCGGCGGGACGACAATCGGCAGATCGACCACCGCATCGACGAACGATCTTCCCGGAAACTCAGCCCGGTCCAAAATGTATGCCAGCGGCGTTCCCAACAGTAGGGTGATGGCGAGCGAGCAGAACGTCGTAATGATACTCAGCCGGAGCGCATCGCGCGCGGCGCCGGTCTGCAGTGCGGCGATCAGGTCACCCGGTTCGATGTGGAAGAAAAGACCGGCCAGCGGGACGACGATAAACGCGACCAGGAGCGCGGCCGCAACGACGACCGCCATGCGTATCACGGGCCGTTTCGTTCGAGAAATTGAGCTTTTCCACTGCAGGCAACCGAAGGCGGCGCCATACGATCAAGCAAAGGACCGTCGGTGAAACGCGCGAACCGCTGGACGTTGGTCCGGATCGCGGGTGTGATGTAATGGCAGCCTGCGACCTTCCCAAGGTTGACGCGCGGGTTCGATTCCCGCCACCCGCTCCAGGACCGGGATTGGCGACATAGCCAAGTGGTAAGGCAGAGCTCTGCAAAAGCTCCATCCCCAGTTCGAATCTGGGTGTCGCCTCCAATCCTGCTCTTGCTGGCGGCCTTCGTGGCCGTCGCGGTGGTCGGCCCCGTGTGGGGCGTCCGCCAGCTGGACGCGGAGTCGAGCGCCCAAGTTCGCCTGGCCGCCGCGCGCGAGAGCGTCGACGCCATCTTCCGCGAGCAGCTCTCAGAGGAAGCCGGACTGCGCGGCTTCGTCTCGACGCACGACCGCTCGTTTCTGGATCCCGATGGCCCGCCCGACCAACAATTCGACCAGCGCTTCGCCGAGTTGGAGAAGAACATTCAGGCGGCCGGCCTGCCGGAAGCCGTGCCGGTGGTGGAACAGGTGCGTACGCTGCACGCCGACTGGGAACGGCAGGTGGCCCGGCCGCTGTTAGCCGACCCGGGCCGGCCGAACTCGCTCCAGCTGCAGACCTTCGGGAAGCTCTACACCGACGAGTTGCGCACCGCATCGGAACAGCTGCGCGACCAGCTGCGGGACATGAGCTTGCGCCAAGAAGCACAGCTGCGCCGCACCATCAATCTCACGGTCGGCATCAGCGCGGCGATCGTGGCGCTGTTTGCGTTGGCGGCGGTAATGCTCGGTCTGGGTCGCGCCACAGCCCAACAGCGACTCGAGCACGAGCATTCGCTCGTCGATTCGCTCCAGCAGACCTTGCGCGTCACCGGCAACCGGTTGCCCCGCACCGAGGTCGGGTACGCCTACGCATCGGCCACCGCCGAGGCACTGGTCGGCGGCGACCTGCTCGATCTGTGGCGAGACGGCCCGGAAACGGGCTGGTTCCTGATCGCCGACGCCAGCGGGAAGGGCATCCAGGCGGCCCGCCACGCGGCGTTCGTGCAATATGCGCTCCGGGCGCTGGCCGCGGAACGCGACGACCCCGGCATCGTCGTGGAGCGCTTCAACCGGCTCTTCATCGACACGTTCGAGGACCCGGGTATCTTCGTCGTGCTCTTCCTGGGGCGCTTCGACGCGCGCACCCACACGTTAAGGTACGTCGGCGCGGGGCACTCGACGGCGTTCGTGCGCCGCGGCCCGATCGTCGAACAACTCCCGCCGACGGGCCCGATCGTGGGCCTGGGCCCGGACAGCACCTTCGGCGTCGGAAGCGTCAACGTGCCGGTGGGTGCGACGGTCGTTTTGGCGACCGACGGCCTGACCGAGGCCCGCGACAAAAACGGCACCTTCCTCGGCGACGAGGGCGTCGCCGCACTCCTCGCGGCGGCGCCGAAAGACGCCCAGGGCGTGGCCGATTTTCTGCTGGCCGAGGCCGAGCGCCGCTACGACGGAACGATTGCCGACGATTTGGCGATTATGGCGATAACGGTGCGCTCGCGCGAGGACGGCACCGATCCCGGATTCTCCACGATGGAAGCGGCACCGCGCCGCTAAAGAAAGGCCCATGCTCGTCCGCCGTATCGTCCCGTGTCTGGATATCAAGGAAGGCCGCGTCGTCAAAGGCGTGCGGTTCGTCGAGCTCATGGATGCCGGCGACCCGGTCGAACTCGCGCGCCGCTACGAGAACGAAGGCGCCGACGAGCTGGTGTTCCTGGACATTACGGCGACGGTCGAAGGCCGCCGCGCGACCCTGGCGGTGGTACGCGCCGTGGCGGCCGAACTGACGATCCCGTTTGCCGTGGGCGGCGGCGTCCAGTCGGTCGAGGACATGAACGACCTGTTGCGCGCCGGCTGCGACAAGGTCAGCGTGAATTCCGCCGCGCTGCGCAATCCGGACCTCATCGATGAAGCCGCGCGCCGCTTTGGCGCGCAGTGCGTGATCGTCGCGCTCGACGTGCGCACCGTCGACGGACGCTTCGAAGTGGTCGTCGACGGCGGCCGCACCCCGACCGGACGCGACGCCGTCGAATGGGCGCGCGAAGCCGAACGGCGCGGCGCGGGCGAACTGCTCGTCACGAGCATCGATCGCGACGG
>DASYOE010000416.1:0-3928 GCA_036008105.1 Candidatus Lustribacter sp.
GAGCGCCGCGGCGATTATCTCGGCGCGACCGTGCAAGTCGTGCCGCACATCACCAACGAAATCAAAGCGCACATCACGCGCACGGCGCAGAACAGCGGCGCCGACGTGTGCATCGTCGAGGTCGGCGGAACGGTCGGCGACATCGAGTCGCTGCCGTTCCTCGAAGCGATCCGCCAGGTGCGTCATATCGTCGGTGACGAGAACGTGATGTTCGCCCACCTCACGCTGCTGCCGCACTTGGGCGCGGCCGACGAACTCAAGACCAAGCCGACCCAGCATAGCGTGCGCGAACTGCGCTCGATCGGAATCACGCCCGACGCGATCGTGGTGCGCACCGGGATGTCGCGCCCGATTTCGATGGAGCTGAAGGAGAAGATCGCGCTGTTCTGCGACGTCGCGGCGCAGAACGTCGTGCAGAACGGCGACGCTTCGACGATCTACCGCGTGCCGCTCAACCTCGAAGCCGAAGGTTTGGCCGAGATCGCGATCCGTAAGCTCAAGCTCGAGGTTCCGCACCCGCCGCAACTCGAGGAGTGGGCGAAGATCGTCGAGCGCATCGACAGTCCGAAGTTGCGCGTGAAGATCGCGCTGGTCGGGAAGTACGTCGAACTCAAGGACGCTTACATCTCGATCAGCGAGGCGATCAACCACGCGGGCATCTTCCACGACGCGCAGGTCGAGGTCGTGCGCGTCGACAGCGAGCGCATCGAGAACGAGGGGTTAGGCGCGCTCGACGGGATCCACGGCGTGCTGGTCGCGCCCGGGTTCGGCGCGCGCGGCGTCAACGGCAAGCTGATGGCCATCCAGTATGCGCGGGAACGCAAGATTCCGTTTTTGGGTATTTGCTTCGGAATGCAGCTGGCGTGCGTCGAGTTCGCGCGCAACGTGTGCGGCTTGGGCGACGCCAACACGAGCGAGGTGAACGAAACCACCTCCAACCCCGTCATCGACTTCTTGCCCGACCAGCGGAACATCGATCTGAAGGGCGGGACGATGCGGCTCGGCGCCTACGACTGCACGCTCGAGCCCGACACGCTGGCGGCGGCGGCGTACGGCACGCTGCAGATCAGCGAACGCCATCGCCACCGTTACGAGTTCAACGACAAGTACAAGGCGTTGTTCGAAGAGCACCGCATGCGCTTTTCCGGCCACCACGCGAGCGGCCGGACGACGCTGGTCGAACTGATCGAACTGCCGCAAAGCGTCCACCCATGGTTCGTCGGCACGCAAGCTCATCCGGAGTACAAGTCGCGGCCGAACCGGCCTTCCCCGCTCTATCGGGACTTCATCGCCGCTGCGCTGGATCACGCGGCGGTGGGGAGCGAGAGCGCCGGAGCGGGCGCACTCGTACGTCGCTGACCCACGGCCAACTCACCGTCGTCGTCCTGACGAAGAACGAAGCGCCGCGATTGGCGCGAACGCTGGCGCGCGTTCCGGCCGGTACCGCGGTTTTCGTGCTGGACGCGGAATCGACCGATGCCACGCCGGATGTCGCGCGCGCGGCCGGCGCGCAGGTCGAGGTGCGCGCCTGGTCCGGCTACGTCAACGCGCGGCAACACGCGCTGGGACGCGTGACGACGCCGTACGCGTTCATGCTCGATGCGGACGAGTTGCTGAGCGACGAACTGGCCGCCGCGCTGCGCGGCGATCTATCGCGCGCCGACGGCTTTCGCGTGCGCCGGATTACGATGCTGGCGGGCCGGGCCGTGCGCGCGGCCGGCTGGTCGGCGGAGCGGTTACTGCGATGCTTCCGCGTCGACCGTGCGCGGGTCGTCGCGAACAGCGTCGGCGGCGCGGCCGACCTGCACGAACGCTGGATCGTCGACGGCACCGTCGAGGATTTACCGGGGATGCTCGTTCACGATTCGTATCCGACGGTGGAATCCTATCGCGAGCGCTTCGCGCGCTACACGCAGATCGAAGCGGCGGCGCTGCGCGGCTCGCTGCCGGCCACGGCTGCGGCGCTGGCCAAACTGCCGCTGCGCTTCATTTGGTGGTGGGCGCGGTACGGCGCGTGGCGTGACGGCTGGCGCGGCCTCTTCGTCGCCTGGTACTCGGCCCTCTATCCGCTGGCCGTGCAATGGCGTGCCCTCAAGGCGGCGCGATGATCCGGCTCGCCTTTGACGCGCGCGAAACGTCCCACATGTCGGCCGGCGTGTTGAACTACTCGCGCAAACTGCGCGAATGGTTACCGCGGGTCGCGCCCGAGATCGAGGTGATCGCCCTCGGAAGCGGCGACAACTTCGATCTGGCCGAGCAAATTGGTTTGCCGCTGGCGATCGCGCGCAGCCGGGCGCAGCTGGCGCACTTCCCGACGCTCTTCGTGCCCCGCTTCGTGCCGGCTCCGTACATCGTTACCGTGCACGACCTGATCGATTTGCATTTCCCGCAGTTCGTCAAACCGCAGGTACCGCCGTACGTCCGCGCGTTGGTAGCACCGGTCGTGCGGGGCGCCCGCGCGGTCATCACCGACGACGAAGCGACGGTCGACGATCTCGAGCGGTTTTTGGGCGTCGACGCGCGGCGCGTGCGGGTCATTCCGCTCGGCAACGACGACCCGCCCGACGATCCGATTCCGATCGGTCATCCGCGCCCGTATCTGCTCTACGTGGGAAACCGGCGGCCGCACAAAAATCTCGCCACGTTGATCGCGGCGTGGTCCGAGCTCGCGCGGGAACGCGCGGTCGACCTGGTGCTCAGCGGTTCGCGCGATGCGGCCGCAACGGTTGCATCGCCGGGCGCGGGCGAGATCGTGTTCCTCGGCGAGCGTAGCGATGCCGAATTGCGGCGCTGGTACGCCGGCGCGGCGGCGTACGTGCATCCGGCGCTGCGCGAAGGCTTCGGCCTGCCGCTGCTCGAGGCGATGCGCAACGGCGCGCGCGTCATCGCGTCGCGCGAGGCGATGCCGCGCGTGCTCGCGCCGCACGCCGTGCTGGTCGAGGCGCTCGACGTCGCCGGCTGGCGCTCTGCGCTCGCGGCCGTGCTCGACGATCCGGCCGGCGCGCACGCCGCTGCCCTGGCGGCGCGCGCGGCCACGAGCGAACTGACCTGGGAGCGGACGGCGCGCTTGACGGCGGATGTGTATCGCATGATTTGCCCGTGAGCGGCGCGTGATCGACGTTGCGCTCGACGCGCGTATCACGCCGCGGATGTCGGCCGGCGTACGGGCGTACGTGCGCGCGCTGCTCGACGGCATTCCGCGCGTCGCGCCCGACATCCGGTTGCACGCGGCCGGTCGCGGTTTGAACTTCGGGCTCGACGAACAGTTGCGGCTGCCGGCCGAAATCAACCGGCTCGCGCCCGCGCTGACGCACTACCCGACGATCTTCACGCCGTTGCGGCGCCGCCGCCCGTACGTCGCGATGGTGCACGATTTGATCCACTTGCAGTACCCGCAGTTCTTCAGCGGCGCGACCGCGCTGTTCTATGCGATTGCGGCCAAGCCGATGCTGCGCGGCGCCGCGTTGCTGCTGATGAGCGACGAGCGCACGGCCGATGCGTGCGTGGAGTTGCTCGGCGTCGAGCGCGAGCGCTGCCGGGTGGTGCCGCTCGGTTACGATCCGGAGCTCTTTGCGCCGGCTCCGCCGCGGCCCGCGCGGCGGCCGTACGTCATGTATGCCGGCAACCAGCGTCCGCACAAGAACCTCAGCGTCCTCTACGAAGCGTGGGCCGGCTTGCCCGAGGCCGTGACCCTGGATCTCGTGATCACCGGGCCGCCCGATGCGGCCGCGCTCGCGCGGTACCAGCGCGCGGGAAGCGAATTGCGGTTCGCCGGCACGCTGAGCGACGCGCACCTCGTGGCGGGCTACCGCGCGGCGGTCGCGTACGTTCATCCGGCGCTGGTCGAAGGTTTCGGTTTGCCGATGCTCGAGGCAATGGTCGCCGGAACGCCCGTTATCGCAAGCACGACGTCGGTACCGTCGATCCT
>DASYOE010000417.1:0-7434 GCA_036008105.1 Candidatus Lustribacter sp.
CTCGACCGATGCGGGTTCCGTGTCGCCTTGCGTCACGATCAGGCGCCGCAGCGTGCTGCGATGTTCGCCGGGGATCTGCTGCCAGACCGGGCGGCCCATCTCATCGCCGAAGCCGATCGTCCGGTCGGGGTCGGGTTCGGCGAGAAAGATCCCCCAGCGATAGTCCGGCATCTTCACGACGCCGTAGTTGGCCCAGCCTTTGCTGTCGACCGAGGTTGCGGTGCGCAGGTACACGCCGGCGCTCTCGAAGTCGGTGGGCCCGAGTTCTTTCCACCAGTCGAGGAACTGCGGCTGCCACCCCTCGAGCGCGCGCTGCAGGGCGCGATCGGTCGCGAGGTCGACGTTGTTGGGGATTCGTGCGTCGTAGTCCATTGCCATCACACGCGCTCCTGATCGAACTCGGGCTTCGTGCCGGTGCCGTAGCATTTCAACGCGCCGCGCTCACCGGTGGCGTTCGGGCGAAGAAAGACCCAGTTTTGCCAGGCCGAAAGCCGGCCGAAGATTTTTGTCGCTACCGTCTCCGCGCCGGCGAAACGCAAATTGGCTTCCAAACCGGTCAGCGCGTCGGGCGAGAGCGCTGCGCGTTCTTCAAAGGCCAACCGCAGCTCATCGTTCCAGTCCAGCTCGTCGGGGATCAGCGTGACTAGGCCCGCTGCGTTCGCAGCCTCGGCGTCGTACGACGTGCCCGCTCGCTCCCGTAACGTTGCAACCGTCGCCGGATGCCCGTGGAAGCGAACCTCTAATCGCGTGCGTCCACCCACGGTCGGATAGGCGCCGAAATTCGCCGCGCTCAGCGTGATGTGCGGTGCGTCGTCCGCACCGGCAAGCATGAACGTGCGGTCGGCCGCGAGCGCGAGTTCGAGCAGCGTTCCCGCGAACGCCGATCCGGCGTCGATCACCGCGTACATGCTGCGCGAGGTGACGTCGAGGCGCGCGAGCGTGCGGCGCAGCAGGCCGCGGACTTCGCGAACGAACCACTGGTCACGGTGGTCATCCATTGCGCGGTCGGCGGCGAGGACGGCGCCGGCGTCACCTTCGGTGCGCAGGACCAAGAGGCCGAGCTCGGGTTCGTTCGTGCGCAGCAAAAGCAGCGCGTCGTCGAGCTCGCGTGCCATCGCCAGTGGCCACCAGGCAGCGCCGCGCGCGATGATGTGCTCGAGTGCGTTCGGTTCGGCCATTTGGGGTCCGCGCACGGTCAGCGTTGCGCGGCGTGCCGCTCGATCGACGGTGACATCAACGAACGAGTAATGGTAACCGTCGTCGTCGATCGTTCGCGCGAGCGCCGTCAGAACGATTCCGATCGCATCGCTCGGGCGCGGTGACGTCGCAACCAACGCGGCGGCGTGCGTCGCCACACAGTCGGCGAATCTCGACGGCGGGGCGATGTCGTCGACGAGGCCCCAGTCCTTCGCCCGTGCGGCGCGCACCCCGTCGGCGTTGGTGCAGAACAGATCGGCGAGATCGCGCCGCACGCCGCGCTTGTCGACGAGGCGCGTCAACCCGCCGGTGCCGGGCAGCACGCCGAGCAGCGGCACCTCCGGCAGGCTGATCGTGGTCGAACGGTCGTCGACCATCACGATCTCATCGCACGCGAGCGCGATTTCGTAGCCCCCGCCGGCGCACGAACCGTTCACCGCGGCGAGGAAGCGCAACCCGTCGTGCTGCGAGGAATCCTCCATGCCGTTGCGCGTTTCGTTGGTGAACTTGCAGAAGTTCACTTTCCAGCGGTGCGAGGACGCGCCGAGCATGTAGATGTTCGCGCCCGCGCAGAACGACTTCTCGTTCGCACTGGTGAGCACGACCGCGGCCACGGAGGGGTGCTCGAAGCGGATGCGCTGCAGCGCATCGTTCAATTCGATGTCGACACCGAGGTCGTACGAGTTCAGTTTGAGCTTGTAGCCGGGTTGCAAGCCGCCGTCTTCGTCGACGTTCAAGGCGAGCCGCGCGATGCGGCCGTCGATCGTCAACGTCCAGTGGCGATAGCGTTCGGGCGACGTGTCGAACGTAACGCAATCGCTAGCCGTCAACATGGGTCCTCCGAAGCAACTCATCGAGGCTCTCGCCGATCGCGCGACTGCTGGTCGAGAGCGCGGCATCGGCGCGGCGGTACAAGGGTTCGCGGCCCGCGAGTATCCGGCGCAGATCGTCCATCGCTTCGCGGTTCCCGGCCATCGGGCGCAGATCGCCTTGCGCGACGACGCGTTGCATGTGTTCTTCCGGCGACGTTTGCAACCACACCGTGAAGCACGTCGCCAACAGCCGTTCGAAGGTCAGGGCCTCGGAGACGATGCTGCCGCCCGTCGCGAGGACGAATGCCGATTCGGATGTGAGCAGACGGTCGAGCGCGCCGAGTTCGAAGCGGCGGTAACCGGCTTGGCCGTACATTTCGAAGATCGCGGCCATGTTAAAGCCGGCGTCGCGCTCCACTTCGCGGTCGAGCTCGAAGAACGGCACGCCGCGGCGCTCCGCGAGCAACCGGCCGAGGGTGCTCTTGCCCGCGCCGCGCAGTCCGATCAGCGCGATGCGCTTGTCGCGCAGCGCGGCCGCATCGTTACCGGCGAGGCCGGCGACGTACTGACGAACGGCCCCGAGTTGCTCGACGGTGAGGGTTCGCAGCGATCCGACGATCCCGGCCAGCACCGGATCGGGATCAGCCGCAGCGACCAGATCGGCCGGCTCCACGCTGAACGCATCCGCCAAGGCGCGGATGACGAGCAGCGACGCGTTCGCTTGCCCGGCTTCCAGCTTGGCGAGGTAGCGCTCCGAGACGCCCGAGTCGTGGGCGAGGATCCGGCGCGTCATACCGCGCCGCGCCCGCAGCTCGCGGACGCGTTCCCCTAGGGTCTTGCGGTGGGCCTCATCCGCCGGGGCCAGAAGTTCCACGGTGCAGTTGCTTCTACCGTAACATGCATTATAATGCCTGCGGAAGAGCATTTGCTGCCCTATCGTGCTTTTGGGGAGGTTCTCGTTGGCGTTCTACAACGCGGCCGTCGATTTGATCGATCGCAACCTGCCCCAGCGCCGGAGCCACCCGGCCTTCATCGACGAACGCGGGACGCTGACGTACGGCGCCTTGGCGGAAGGCGTCGGGCGAACGGCGGGCGCGCTCCGGGCGCTCGGGCTCGAGCCGGAGTCGCGGATCGCGCTGGTCATGCTCGACACCAACGAGTTTCCGCTCGCGTTTCTCGGCGCGATCAAGGCCGGCATCGTCCCGATTCCGCTCAACACGCTCTTCCCGGCGAGCGACTACGCGTTCATTCTAAGCGACAGCCGGGCCAAGGCGGTGATCGTGTCGGTGGAACTGCTGCCCAAAGTGCTCGAGGCCGCCGGGAGTGCCGGCTGGGCCGGCGAGGTCATCGTGTCCGATCCGGCGGGCACCGGCGATGCGCGTGGCTATCGCCGATTCGATGCGCTCGTTGCGGCGGCGACGCCGCTCGCGGACGCGTTTCCGACGCGACCGGACGATCCGTGCTTTTGGCTCTACTCGTCCGGTTCAACCGGCCGGCCGAAGGGCGCGGTGCACGTGCAAACCAGCATGGTGCAGACCGCCGATTTGTTCGCGCGCGCGATTCTCGACTTCAACGCGGACGACGTCGTGTTCTCGGCGGCAAAGTTGTTCTTTGCCTACGGGCTCGGCAACGCGCTCTCGTTTCCGCTCACCGTCGGTGCAACCAGCGTGCTGTTCGCCGGACGCGTCACGCCCGATCTCGTGTGCGACGTGCTGGCCGCGCACAAGCCGACGGTCTTTTGTGCCGTGCCGACGCTCTTTAGCGCGCTGCTGTTACATCCTGGGTTGCCGAAGCAGGGAGCGCACTCCCTGCGCTTGTGCACCTCGGCCGGCGAAGTGTTGCCGGAAGCGATCGGCAGTGCATGGACCACGCAGACCGGCGTTGAGATCATCGATGGGATCGGCTCGACCGAGATGCTGCACATCTTCGTTTCGAATCGGCCCGGCGACGTGCGGTACGGAACGACAGGCAAGCCGGTGCCCGGGTACCGCGCGCGCGTGATGGACGAACACGGTGCGAGCGTAAAGACGGGTGAGATCGGGGAGCTCGAGATCGCGGGTCCAACGGCGGCTGCCCACTATTGGAACAATCTCGAGAAGTCGCGGCGCACCTTTGTGGGCGAGTGGACGCGCACCGGGGATAAATTCTACGTCGACGACGAGGGGTATTATCACCATTGCGGACGGGCCGACGACATGCTGAAGGTCAGCGGTATTTGGGTTTCGCCGTCGGAGGTGGAGTCGGCGCTGACCTCGCACGACGACGTCGTCGAATGCGCGGTGATCGGGGTCGCCGACGAGCACGAGCTGATCAAGCCGAAGGCGTTCGTGGTGCTCAAACCGGGCGCCGCCGGCGACGAGAACGTGCTGAAGGCGCACGTGAAGTCATTGCTCGCACCGTATAAGTATCCGCGCTGGATCGAATTCGTGGCGGAACTCCCGAAGACCCCGACGGGGAAGATTCAGCGGCACGTGCTGCGCGAACGCGAGGCGTCACCCTCCGCTCGCCCATGATCGTTGCGGGGCACGAGCTCGAAGTTGCGTGGTATGGCAACGAGACGGCTTCGGCGCCGATCGTGCTCTTACACGAGGGCCTGGGGTCGGTTTCGCATTGGCGAGAGTTTCCGCGGGAGTTAGCGGCGCGGACCGGGCGGCGCGTACTGGCGTACTCACGCTTTGGCTACGGGCAGTCCGACATTCTTGATGCTCCGCGCAGCGTCGACTATATGCACGTTGAGGCGGAGGCCGTATTACCGGCGTTGCTGGCAGCGCTCGGGATCGAGCGGCCGGTGCTGTTCGGGCACAGCGATGGTGCTTCGATCGCGCTGATTTTTGCGGGGCGGTATCCGCAGGCGTGCGCGGCGCTCGCGCTCGAGGCGCCGCACGTGTTCGTTGAGCCGCAAACTGTGGCGAGCATAGCGCAGATGAAAGACGTTGCACGCAAGACGGATTTGCTCGCCAAGATGGCACCGCACCACCGCGATCCGGCACGGACGTTCTGGGGCTGGAACGATGTGTGGCTTGCGCCCGCTTTCCGGAACTGGAATATTACGGATCGTTTGGCGAGCATTACCGCGCCTGCGCTCATCCTTCAGGGCAAAGACGATGAATACGGGAGCGCCGCGCAGGTCGATGCGATCGCCGCTCGCGTGGGCCGAGTTGAGTCGCTGTTCATCGATGCGTGCGGGCACAGTCCGCATCGCTCCGCACCCGAAATGGTGCTTGACGCGACCGCGCGTTTTCTAGCGGCGTTGCCGCAAGCGTAGTGCTTCGAAGACCCGCTCGGACGTAATCGGGAACTCCGCCAAACGCACGCCGGCGGCATTATGAATCGCGTTTATCAGGGCAGGCGCAACGCCGCTGTTGCTCAATTCGCCGGCCATCTTGGCACCGTACGGACCCTGCCCTTCGGACGGCACGATCACGGTTCGAAAGGGTGGCGGAAGGTCGGCGATCGTCGGCAACTTGTACTCGCCGAGGCTCAGCGTCGCGATCTTGCCGCTCTCGTCGATGGGCATCTCTTCCATCATCGCGCCGCCGAGACCGTAGACGAAGCCGCCGTCGATCTGTCCCTGGTGCGCGATGGGATTGATGATCGCACCGGCATCGACGACGAACAGCGTATCCACGATTTCAAACGCGCCCGTCTCTTCGTCCACGCGCACGTCGATCGCATAGCCGGAAAAACTATAGTCGGCGGGATGGTCGCCTTCATGGGTTCCATCGTACGCCCCGACGACGTCGATCGGTCCTTGCGCGCACGCTTGCGCGGCGACCGTTTCGAAACTTGGCCGCAGGCCATGCGTGTCGACGAAGACGCCGTCTTCGAACATCGTCGACGTCCGCTCAGAGATCTCCGCAAGCAGCGCGTTCGCGGCGGCGATCGCCGCTTGCCCCACGATGTGCGTGACGCGGCTCGCGCCGGTGCCGGGATCCTGCGCCGCCTCCGCGCTCGAGCCGCGCCGCACCGCGACCTTCTCCGGCGCGATGCCCAAAATGCCGGCCATGATGCGGCGCACGACGGTGAACGCTCCACCGCCCTGATCGGGCGCGCCGATGATCACGTCAACCGCACCCGACGCTTTCAGCGACGCTTTGATCGCGGTTTTGCCGCCGCCGGTGTGCCGGCACACGAACGAGATGCCGCGGCCCGTGCCGGACGGCGGCGATCCGTGCCGTTCGAGTTCGGATGCAAGCGTCTGCAACACCGCGCGGCCCGCCGGTTTGTAGAGCGGCTCGTCGCTCACCGAACGGTCGCCTTCATCGACCACGTTGCGCAAGCGCAGCGCGAGCGAGTTCATGCCAAGCCCGGCCGCAATCTCTTCGACGTGCTGTTCCCACGCCCAGAAGATCTGCACGTCCGACGGCGCGCGCATGTGCGCCGACGGCGTCGTGTTCGTGTAGACGACGTCGATGTCGAGCCGAACGCTGGGAATGCGATACCCGACCGTGGAGTAGCCGAGTTGTCCCGGCAGGAGCAGATTGCCCGGTTTCCCGCCGGCATACGCGCCGCCGTTGAACGTCACAAGCGAATGGTGCGCGAGAAACGTTCCGTCGCGGTCGACCGCCGTCCTGAGCGTGATGTTCGCGGGGTGGCGTGCGGTGCCGTTCTGCAACTCGTCGACGTAGGTCGAGACCGAGCGCACCGGGCGTCCGGTGGCGCGCGCCAAGAAGTAACAGGGAAACTCATCGACCGTGAGGCCTTTGCCGCCGAAGTCGCCGCCGATGAACACCGACTCGACAACGATCTTCTCGCGCGGCGTGCCGCTCATGACCGCCAGGTAGTCGCGCAGGCGGAACGGCGCTTTGTTCGGCGTCACGACGTGGATCGTGCCGTCGTCGTCGATCCACACCAGCGTCGAGCGCGGCTCGAGGTAGCCGCAGTGCTGGCGCGGCGTCGCATACGAATGTTCGAACACCCGGTGCGCGCGCGCGAACGTCGCATCGAGCTCGGCATCCGACCCTCTGCGAATGACGTTGCCGCCTTGCTGGTTGAGGTGGCGCCGCGCCGGCCGCGTGTTGGAGTTGAAGGCGTACGACTCCAGATCGGGATGGATCACCGGCGCATCCGCGTCCAGCGCATGCATGGGATCCAACACCGCCGGCAATTCTTCGTACTCGACCTCGATCAACCGCGCCGCCGCTTGCGCGGCTTCACGCGTTTGCGCAGCTACGGCGGCGACGCGGTCGCCGATGTAGACGACTTTCTTGTAGGCGAGCACGGACCAATCCGAGATCATCCGGCCGTGGCGCACGTCGCCGATGTCGGCCCCCGTCAGCACCGCCTTGACGCCCGGTACGGCGCGCGCGGCGCTGGTGTCGATGCGCACGATGTTCGCGTGGGCGTACGGGCTGATCGCAAATGCGGCCCACAGGCAGTCCGGGCGGGTCACGTCCGCGGTGTACTTCGCCTGCCCGCTCACTTT
>DASYOE010000418.1:0-10046 GCA_036008105.1 Candidatus Lustribacter sp.
AATCGGTCGTCGTCGACACCTCGTTCATGTGGGGCAACGACCGGCCGCCCAACGTGCCGTGGATGCGCAGCGTGTTCTACGAAATGCACGTGCGCGGCTTCACGATGCTGCATCCCGACGTGTCGCCGGCAACGCGCGGCACGTTTCTCGGGCTGTCGTCGCCGCGGGTGATCGAGCACCTGGTCGATCTCGGCGTCACGACGATCGAGCTGCTGCCGGTGCAGGCGTTCATCGACGACCGGAACCTGGTCGAAAAACGGTTGCGCAACTATTGGGGCTACAATTCGATCGGCTACTTCGCCCCCGAGCCCGGCTACCTGTCGCAACATAACGACGAGTTCAAAACGATGGTCAAGAGCCTGCACGAGGCGGGGCTCGAAGTCGTCCTCGACGTGGTCTACAACCACACGGCCGAAGGCAGCCAAATGGGGCCGACGCTCTCGTTTCGCGGCATCGACAACGCCTCGTACTACCGGCTGGCGGAGGACAAGCGCTACTACGAGGACGTGACCGGCTGCGGGAACACGCTCAACCTGCGCCATCCGCGCGTGCTGCAAATGGTGACCGACTCGCTGCGCTACTGGGTTGAAGAGATGCACGTGGATGGGTTCCGGTTCGACCTCGCGACCACGCTGGCGCGCGAGGATCACGGCTACACCTACAACGCGTCGTTTTTCAAAGCGCTGCGGCAAGACCCGGTGCTCGCGCGCACCAAGCTCGTGGCCGAACCGTGGGACGTGGGACCGGACGGCTATCAAGTCGGCGGCTTTCCGCCGGGCTGGTCGGAGTGGAACGGCAAGTACCGCGACACGATTCGGCGCTACTGGCAAGGCAACGGCGGGCTGCTGGCCGAGTTCGCCTCGCGGCTGGCGGGCTCGAGCGACCTGTACAATCGCCATGGACGGCGGCCGCGCGCGAGCATCAACTTCGTCACCGTGCACGACGGCTTCACCCTGACCGATCTGGTTTCGTACGAACGCAAAGTGAACGAAGCCAACCTCGAGCACAACCTCGACGGCACCAACGACAACGCGAGCTGGAACTGCGGGGTCGAGGGACCGACGACCGATCGGGCGATCCTGGCGCTGCGCGAGCGCCAGAAACGCAACTTCATGACCACGCTCTTTCTGTCACTGGGCGTGCCGCTGTTGCTGGCGGGCGATGAGTTCGGGCGCACGCAGCGCGGCAACAACAACGCGTACTGCCAAGACAACGAGATCTCGTGGGTCGACTGGAACGGCCGCAGCGAACGCGATCTGATCTTCGGCCAGTTCGTCAAGGCGATCTTGCGGATGCGCCGCGAGCACCCGGCGTTCGAACGCGACCGCTTTTTCACCGGCCGGCCGCAACCCGGCAGCACGCGCCCCGACATCTCGTGGTATACGCCCGCAGGCACCGAGATGAACGGTTCGGACTGGGGGAGCGACGGCCGTTCGATCGGCGTCTTCTTCGGCGACCGCCCGATGCTGGCGGTGCTCTTCAACTCGGCCAACCATGACGTCGAGTTTACGCTGCCCGACAACGCGTTGGTGCTGTGGCATTTGCTGCTCGATACCGCGTTCGATGAGCGCGGGGAGACGCCGCACGACGGTGCGATGACCGCGTTCACGGTGCGGGCGCATTCGACCGCCGTGTTCAACGGATTACCGGCATGACGCCACGCGAACTCGTCGCCGACCGCTATACCGACGCACTGGGCCTGGAACGCATCGTGCCGGCCGCCACGCGCGAGGCCTTCATCGCGGCGTTGGGCGCGGCGGCGCCGGCGACGATTTCGCCGTCGACGCGCGTGCTGCGCGAGGGTGACCCGCTGACGCTCGACGTCACATTGGCTGCCGACCAGTGGGAAGAGAGCATGCTGTGGACGGTGAGCGACGATATCGGCCCGGTCAAAGCCGGAACGATGCCGCTGCGCGACGCGCCCGTATTGCGTTTCGTCCAACGCGGCGAGACGACGGTCGAGACGCGGCGCGTCACGTTGCCGCTCATCGTCAGCGCGAGTCACTACCGCGTGACGCTCGACATTCGCACCTACGGTCACGCGGGCATCGACATCGTGGTCGCGCCGCCGCGCGCCTACTTGCCGCCCGGCGACGCGCGGATCTGGGGCTTGGCCGTGCAGCTGTACACCTTGCGCTCGCGGCGCAACTGGGGCATGGGCGATTTCGGCGATTTGGAGACGGTCTGCCGGCTAGCCGGTTCGCACGGAGCGTCGCTCGTCGGCATCAACCCGCTCCACGCGTCGCACCGCAGCGATCCCGAGTCCGCGAGCCCCTACGCACCGACGTCGCGCCGCTTCCTCAATTGGCTCGCCATCGACGTCGAGGCGCTGCCCGAAGCGATCGACCCGGACGTGCAGCACTACATCGCTTCGGTCAGCGACGACTTGGTCGCGCTGCGGGCGAAGCCGTTCGTCGACTACACCGGCGTGGCGATGGTCAAAGCGCCGGCGTTGAAACTCTGCTTCGCCGCGCTCAGCGGCCCGCGCGCGGAAGCGTTCGCGGCGTACGTCGCGGCGGGCGGCGAGGGCTTGCGCCGCTTCGCTATTCACGAAGCGCTGGTTGCGCGCTACGGCCGCAACACCGCGCACTGGCCGGGCGCGCTGCGCGCCGGAGAGAGCGACGCGATGGCCGGCTTCGCGCGCGAAGAACCGCGGGCGATCGATTTCTCGATGTACCTGCAGTTTTGCGCCGGCCGCCAACTCGAGGCGGTCGCCGCGGCGGCCCGCAACTACGGCATCGCCCTCTATCGCGATTTGGCGGTCGGGGTGGAGTCGGGCGGGGCGGAAGCCTGGGGCGCCGACGATTACGTGCCCACCGCCAGCGTCGGCTGCCCGCCGGATCTGCTCAACACGCTCGGACAAGACTGGGGTCTGCCGCCGCTCTCACCGGTGAATTTGGAACGCGACGCGTACGCGACGTTCGCCGGCCTCTTGGCCGACAACATGGCCGACGCCGGGGCGCTGCGCATCGACCACGCGATGTCGCTGATGCGCTTGTTCTGGATTCCGCGCGGCGCGAAGCCGGTCGACGGCGCCTACGTCACCTACCCGTTCGACGATCTCCTCGCCATCGTCGCGCGCGAAAGCGCGCGCGCGCACTGCATGGTGATCGGCGAGGATCTCGGCACGGTCCCGTCCGGCTTTCGGGAAAAGATGGCTGCCAACAACATCCTCTCCTACCGCATCCTGCTGTTCGAGCGGGACGCGAACGGCGCGTTTCTGCCGCCCGAAGCCTATCCGGAACTCGCGCTCGCGACCACCGGCACGCACGACCTGCCACCGCTCGCCGGTTGGCTCCAGGGCGACGACATCGGGCTACACGAACGGCTGGGGCTGCTCGACGCCGAGACGGCACGTCAAACGCGCGCCGCGCGCGAATTCGGGATCGCGCAACTGCGCGCGGCACTCTGCGCGACCGGCGACCTGCGCGAAGTCGACCCGAACACCGGGGACATCGTCATCGCGGCGTACCGCTACCTCGCACGCTCCCCGGCCCGCATCGTGATGCTGCAGTTCGAGGATGCGCTGGGCGAAGCAATGCCGGTGAATATTCCGGGTACGAACCTCGAGTATCCGAACTGGCGGCGCAAGCTGCACGACGACCTGGAAACGATCGCAACCGACGGCCGATTCGAAAGATTTGCTCGTATGCTGCGGGAGATACGGCCGCGCGCATGAAGGTTTAGGTTACAGCCACGCGTGGGGGAGGTTGTATGAAGGGCGTACTGATGGCCGGGGGCGAGGGGTCGCGGTTGCGGCCATTGACCTCACGCCGTCCGAAGCCGCTCGCACCGGTGGCCGGCAAACCGGTGATGGAACACATCATCGCCCTGCTGCGGCGTCACGGCATCACCGAGATCGTGGCCACGCTTCACTACCTGGCCGATGAGGTCGAATCGTACTTCGACAGCGGCGCCGACTTCGGCGTGACGATGGAGTACGTGGTCGAGGACACCCCGCTCGGCACGGCCGGCGCCGTGAAGATGGCCGACAAGCTTTTGGCCGGCGATTCGTTCCTCGTCATCTCCGGCGACGCGCTGACCGACATCGACCTGACCGCGCTGATCGAACACCACCGGCGCGAGGACAACGACGTCACGATCGCGCTGCAGCGCGTCACCAACCCGCTCGAATTCGGCGTCGTCGTCACCGACGAAGCCGGCCGCATCACGCGCTTCCTCGAGAAGCCGTCGTGGGGCGAGGTGTTCTCCGACACGATCAACACCGGCATCTACGTGCTGGAACCGGCCATTCTCGACCGGATGGTTCGCGGCCGCAACTACGACTTCTCGCGCGATCTCTTCCCCGAGATGCTGCGCGACGGGATGAAACTCGGCGGCTATGTGATCGATGCCTACTGGACGGACATCGGCAACCTCGAGCAGTACCAGCAAGCGAATTACGACGCGCTCGAGGGCAAAGTGCGGCTCGAGCCGTTGGGGACCGAGATTGCCCCGGGTGTGTTGGCGGGCGAGGGCTGCCGCGTCGACCCGTCGGCCCAGCTGCACGGTCCGATCGTGCTCGGCGAGGGCGTGCGGATCGGCGCGGGCGTCGAGCTGGTCGGGCCGACGACGCTCGGGAACGGCTCGATCGTCGAGCGCGGCGCGCGCATCGAGCGCAGCGTGCTGTGGGAAGACTGCTTCATCGGCGAAGACGCCGCCATTCGTGACTGCACGATCGCCGACCGCAACACGATCGAGCGCAACGCCACGGTCAGCGAGTCGACGGTCATCGGGCGCGGATGCACGATCGGTTCCGGCGCGATCGTCAACGCCAACCTCAAGCTGTGGCCCGATAAGTGGGTGACGTCCGGTTCGGTCGTCTCGATGTCGTTGATCTACGGGCAGAAATGGCCCGGATCGCTGTTCGGGTCGGTCGGTATCAGCGGTCTCGCGAACCTCGAGTTTACGCCCGAGTTCGCGCTCAAGCTGGGTCAGGCGTTCGGCTCGTATCTGAAGGCTGGTCAGACCGTGATGACCAGTCGCGACACGCACCCGGCCACGCGCGTGATGAACCGCTGCGTGATCTCCGGCTTGCTGAGCGTGGGCATTCACGTGCTCGACCTGCGGTCGTATCCGCTGCCGTTGGCACGCTACGCGGTGCGCATCGGCGGGGAAGGCGGCGTGCACGTACGCGTGGCGCCGAACGACCCCAACGCGCTGCTGATGGAGCTCTTCGACCAGCAAGGCATTACGACCGACAAGAACACCGAGCGCAAGATCGAGAGCCTGTTCTTCCGCGAAGACTTCCGCCGCACGGCGATGGATGACGTCGGCACGCTGGACTTCCCCTCGCGCATGCTCGAACGCTACACCGCGGCGTTTCTCGAAGCGCTCTCCGCGCACGCGGTCAAGGAAGCCGGCTTCAAAGTCGTCATCGACTACGCGTGGGGCAACTCCTCGATCGTCTTACCGCAGCTGCTCGGCGGGCTCGGAATCGATCAGGTTTCGCTCAACGCCTATTTCGACGCGCAGCGGGCGCGCAATTTCCGCGACGACCGCGAACGCCACCTCGAACAGCTGGCGACGGTCGTGACCTCGCTTGAAGCCGACCTGGGCCTCTTGATCGACTCCGACGGCGAAACGTTCACGCTGGTCGACGATCGCGGCCGCATCGTCGGGCGCAACCGGCTCTTCGCGCTGATGACGCTCCTGATCGCGCGCGCCACGCCCGGCGCGCGCATCGCGATGCCGGTCACCGTGCCGAACGCCGTCGAACGCATCGCCGAACAGAACGGCGCCGAAATCGTGCGCACGCGCAGCGACCGCCGTTCGCTGATGGCGCTGGCCGAACAAGACGGGAAATCGCTGGCTTTTGCCGGCGGCACCGACTACGAGGTGATCTTCCCCGAATTCCAACCGGCTTTCGACGGCCTCTACGGTGCGGCGAAGGTGATGGAACTGCTCGCCGCCGAGCATCAGCCCGCCAGCGAACTGGTCGACCAGCTGCCCGACTGGCACATGGCCAGCCGCGCCGTCGCGTGTCCGTGGGAGCGCAAGGGCCTCGTCATGCGCGCGCTGCACGACGAATCGCGCAACGGCGACAACGTTCAAACGATCGACGGCATCCGCATCTCAGAAAACGGCGGCTGGGTACTGGTGCTCCCCGACGCCTCCGAAGCCGCCGTCAACGTCATCGCGGAAAGCACGAGCGACGAAAGCGCTGAGGGCTCAGCCTCAAACATGGCCAACCACATCGCCCACCTGATCGCCACAGGCTAACGGTCGCGGCTAACGGTCACGGGCTAACGGTCACGGGCTAGTAGTAGGGGTCAGTAGGAAAGGACACACCTGGGCCCTACGGCCCTCGGCTTCTCTGGCCGACTTTCGCCTCTTACCTTGTCATCCCGAGCGGAGCGCCCCCGTTTGGGGCGCGCAGTCAAGGGATGCGAGATAGTCATGGCTGTCAGCCAGGGCAATTCCACAACAAGGGCTTGCGGCCCGTGCCCTCTTCAGCAGAAGCGGATAGATGCGAAAGTACTACGTCTACATGCTACGCTGCTTCGACGGCTCGTTTTACGTTGGCGTTACGAACAATGTCGACCGCAGATACTACGAGCACTGCTACGGCGACAAGAAGGACAGCTACACGCATGCTCGTCGTCCGCTGCAGCTAATATATGTGGGCGAGTTCGAGCGGGTTCACGATGCGATTGATTTCGAAAAGAAACTCAAGAGCTGGACGCATGCGAAGAAAAGAATCTTTGCTGAAAGATGCGGAGGCGGGTGGAGTTGCCCTAGCTGACAGCCGTGACTATCTCGCATCCCTTGACTGCGCGCCCCAAACGGGGGCCTTCGCTCGGGATGACAAGGTAAGACGCGAAAGTCGGCCGGAGAAGCCGAGGGCCGCAGGGCCCAGGTGTCCGTCCGACTACCTCGACCTCGACGTTTTCCTCACGGGCTCAGCGGTCGGTTTTGGTTCGTTCCAGGTACGCGGTGGCGGTTTGCACTTCGCCTTCCAGGGCGGTTACGGTTTGCTGCATGCTCGTGAGGGCGGCGGCTTTGTAGGTGCTCACCGAGTCCATCGCGTCGTAGACGTTCTTGAATGCCGCCTTGAGTTTTTCCACGTCGATCGTGGCTGAGGCGGCTTGCTCGTAGACGCCGGCGCTTTGCTGCTTTAGCATGGCGGATGTCGACTCGATCATGTTGCCGGTCGTTGTGTTGAGGGCGCCGATTTGGTTGAGCACGAGCTTTTCGTTGGCGAGCGCTTGGGCTACGACGACCGCGGTGCGCAGCGCCGAGACCGTGGTCGTCGTCGCGCGTTCGACGCCCTTGATCAGTTCGACGTTGTTCTTCTTGATCAGATCCAGCGCGAGGTAGCCCTGCACGTTGACCGCCATCTGGGTCAACAGGTCTTGGATCTTCTGGCGGGCGTAGAATTGTACGTCCTCGCGCAAGATCTTCGCGCGTTCCGGATCGCTCGTGTCGAGCGCGACGAGCCGCGTGTCAATTTCGGCGTCGAGCTTTTTCGCCAGGTAGGCGAAGCCCTCGAGCTTCTGCATCAGCGCCCACATCGCGGCTTTCTCTTGCTCGATCGACGCGTTATCGCGCTGCAGTTCGTCCTTCGAGCGGTAGAGCGCTTCGATGATCGCGTTGAGGTGGTTCTGTGCCGAGCGGTAGCCGTCGAAATACGCTTTGAGCTTGTTGCCGAACGGGATGATGCCCAAAATCTTGCGCGCCGACAACAGATCGCCTTGCTTCGATGGATCGAGCGACTCGACCGTATCGCGCAGGTCGCCCAGCGCCTTCGACACCGGCGACGACCCGTCGTACACGCCCTTCTTCATCGCGTTCATCGGCCGCTCGAGCATGCGGTTGGCCACGCTCGCCGACGCGCGGATGTCGCCTTCGCCCAGCGCCAGAATCGCATCGACGCGCGTCTTGAACTCGCTGCCGTGCGGATCGAGCGTCGTGAGGTCGCCGATGAATTCGCCGACTTGTCCGTCGAGCCGCGTGGTCTCCGCCGGCGGCAGCGGCACCCGATTGGCCGCTTCCTGCGGCGCAATCACGGCTACCGGCGCGGGCGGCGTTAGTGCGGGCGGTTCGAGCGGGGCATCGGGTTCCAAGCGTCAGCTCGTGACCGCGTCGATGTAGCCGATCTTGCGTTCGAGCGCGCCCAATGCGTGCCCCCACGTGTAGCGGCCGACGGTCTCGGCGCCGGCGCGTCGCATCGCTTCGGCGAGGCCCGGGTTCTCGAACAGCGCGCGCAGATACGTGGCGAGTTCGCGGCCGTCTGAGGTGTCGCACACGATCGCGTTGACGAACGGTTCGGCGTACTCTTCACCGGTCGCACCGCACACGGCGATGCCGCCCGCGGCCATCACTTCGAGCCCGACCAGCCCGAACGGCTCCTTGCTGCTGTTGGCCAGCACGGCATCGGCGGCGGCGTAGAGCGCGTAGAGCGTCGCGCTGTCGAGGAACGCGCGCAAGTGGACGATCGGACCGTCGGCGAGCGCGATGCCGTCGATCACCTTGTGACCGTCGGAACCCTCGTAGCCGATGCGTTCGACGTTGAGTCCGCGCTCGTGCGCGCGCGCGAATACGGCGTCCGCGTACGGCTCGCGTCCCCCACGCACGATCATGCGCGCGTTGATGCCCGCCGCATGCAATTCCGCCAGCGCGTCGACCGCCTGCATCCAGTTCTTGTCGGGATCGAAGCGTCCGACTTTGACCAGCGTCGGCCGGCCGGCCAGGGCCTGCTTCATCTCGGCCAGCAATTTCGGGTCGGCGCCGCCCAGCAACGAGTGCTCGATGCCGTTGGGGATCACGAGCGCCGGGACGCCGTAGCGCGCGAGTTCGAACTTCATGTACTTGCTGACGGCGGTGACGGCGGCCGCCGCTTGCAACGCGCCGAAGTCGACGCGCTCCCAGCCGTAGGTGTTGTTGGCATTCCAGATCAGCGTGAACGAATCGCGAACGCCGCGCAGCCGGGCGAGCCGGTCGATTTGGACCGCCACGCCGGCCGTCTGCCACTCTTCGCAGATCACCAGCGTGCGTTCGTTCGCGACGCTGGTCGGGCCGACGATCTCATCGACGACGAAGGCCGGTAAACTCGATTCCCAATCCGCGATCTTTTCGTTTTCACCGTCGTACGCGTTGCGCGGATGATGCGCGGAGATCCATTGCGACCAGCGGCGCAACGTCAGGTTCCCCTTCGTCTCGACCGCGGTGGCGGCCGGATCGCCGACGAAGATCAGGTCGGTAACGCATCCGGCCGCGGCAAACGCGGTCGACAATTGCGAAACGCGCGTGCCGAGACCACCGATCGACGCGTAGCGATCGGGGCCTTCGAACGACAGGATGGCTACGCGGTGGGGTAGCTCCACGGGCGAAACCCTACTTTCCGTAGCGACAGCGGCGAGGGCCGACGCTGCTTTCTTCTTTTTCGTCATGTAGCAAGTTGGCGCAACACGTACTGAAGGATGCCGCCGTGGCGGTAGTAGTCGGCTTCGTCGGGCGTGTCGATCCGTACGACCGCGGTAAACGAGGTCGCTTTGCCCGCACCCGACGTCGTGACCTTGACCGTCATGCGCGGGCGCAACTCGGCCGCGATCCCGGTGATCGCGAACGTCTCTTCACCGGTGAGCCCGAGGCTCGCACTCGTTTCGCCGGGCGTGAACTCGAGCGGCAGAATGCCCATCCCGATCAGGTTCGAGCGGTGGATCCGTTCGAACGACTCCGCGATCACCGCGCGCACGCCGAGCAGCATCGGTCCCTTCGCGGCCCAGTCGCGCGACGAGCCGGAACCGTACTCTTTGCCCGCCAGGATGATCAGCGGCGTGCCCGCCTTGCGATAGAGTTCCGACGCGTCGAAGATCGACATCTGCTCGCCGGACGGCAAGAAGCGCGTCATGCCGCCCTTGATGCCCGGCACCAGCTCGTTTTGCAAACGCGTGTTGGCGAACGTGCCGCGCACCATCACCTCGTGATTGCCGCGCCGCGCGCCGTACGAGTTGAAGTCGTCGATCTGCACGCCGTGCGCGAGCAGATACTTCGCGGCCGGCGAGGTGCGCGAGATGTTGCCCGCCGGCGAAATGTGATCGGTG
>DASYOE010000419.1:0-5942 GCA_036008105.1 Candidatus Lustribacter sp.
GAGATATTTCGAGATCTCGGGCGCGCTCTTGACGTTGAACGTCGTTTCTTTCGTTTCGTCCCAGAAGTTCGGCATCGCACCCCACGGCTGACACACCAGATCTTCTTGGTATGCGAGCACGGAAAACGCCGGGATCAGGTCTTCGCGAAAGTTCTCATACTGGTCGTCGCCCCACACGACGATCGCGTCGGGCTTGAACGCATCGAGCGCTTTGCGCACGTGGCGCAATCCGCTCGCCATCGAGTCGCGATGTTCTTGAGCGTGCGAGAGACCTTGGTCGTTACTCCATTCTTCTTGCATCCGCGCCGGCCAATTTTTCGGGTCCTTCAAACGCGCCGGGATGTCGGGGTCCTCGAGCGTGCGGCGCAGCCAGTACGACAGTTGCTCGTTCTTCTGACCCAAGCGCGGCCAGTGTGAAATGCCCAGTCCCAGAATTTCGCCCATGCTGGTGCGTGTTTGTGCCGCCGCGCGGCGAGCCCCCTACAAGCGGTGCGCGTCGGCGAGCGAGACGGCGTGCTCGACGCCGTCGACTTCGAGACGGAGCGCGCCGTCCGGACCGAGTCCGCGCGCGATCCCGTCCAGCTCGACCTGGTCGAGGTCGACCACCACGCGATAGTGCGCGCCGGGCAGCGCGGCGCGCTCCTCGTACGTGCGGGCGATCGCCAGCGGCGAGTGCAGCGAGCCCAAGCGCTGTTCGAACGCTTGCAGAATCTCGCCCAAAACGATCTCGCGGCGCACGTTCGGCGCGACGTCGGCCAGGTACGCAGGCGGCGGCATTATTGCCGGCGCGGCGCCCGCGGGCCGGAACACGTTGATCCCGATGCCGCAGCCGACGTGCGCGACGTTGCCGGTGATCCGTGAAACGCACAGGATCCCGGCCGCCTTGCGGCCCTGGACGAACACGTCGTTGGGCCAGCGCAGGTCGACGCGGACGGCGCATGCCTTCATCAGACCTTCGGCGACGCAGATGGCGACCCAGAACGGTACCGCCCACAAGTCGCCCGGCGGCAGCGTCGTGGGGAGAATCGTCGTGAACAGCAAGCTCGTGCCGGGCGGCGCGATCCAGGTACGGCCGGCTTTGCGGCCGCGACCTGCCGTTTGCTCCTCGGCGACCAACGTCGTACCCAACACGTCGCCGCGCGCCATGAGCAGCATGGCATCGTCGTTGGTCGATCCGGTCCGGGCCTGGTAGCGAACGTCGCCGAATTTCGAGCCGGTCAACGCCGTGCGCACGTGCGGTACATCGAACGGCCGAAAAGGTGCGGTCTCATCCGGCACGTATCACCCTCCTCTGCTATGGCTATCGAACGAACGCTCATTCTTGCAAAAGCCGATGCCGTCGTGCGCGGCCTGGTCGGGGAAATTCTTTCGCGCTTCGAGCGCCGCGGTTACACGATCGTCGGCATGAAGCTGCTGATGGTCGAAAAAGAGCGTGCGCAGAAGCATTACGCCGAACACGCCGGAAAGCCGTTCTTCGACGGTTTGGTCGACTATATCACCGCCTCGCCCATCGTCGCCCTCGTGATCGAGGGCAGCGATGCGATCGAGGGCTGCCGCTCGACCATCGGCGCGACCAATCCGATCAAAGCCGCGCCGGGGACGATTCGGGGCGACTACGCGCAGACGATCGGCCGCAATCTCGTTCACGGCAGCGACTCGGCCGAGAGCGCCAAGCGCGAGATCGCGATTTGGTTTGAGGCGAAGGAACTCTTCGCGCAAGAAAACCCGCTGGCATCGATGCTGGTGAGTAATTAGCGTGTCGCTCGAAGCGCTGCGCGGCAGCGGCCGGCCGCTGATCGAAAGCGTCCGCGCGCGCGAGATCCTCGATTCGCGCGGGAACCCGACCGTCGCGGTCAGCGTGGCCACGAGTTTCGGCGCGGTCGAAGAAGCGATGGTGCCGTCGGGTGCCTCGACCGGCGCCTACGAAGCGGTCGAAAAGCGCGACGGCGATCCCAAACGCTACAACGGTAAAGGCGTGCTCAAGGCGGTGGCGGCCGTCAACGAAATTCTCGGCCCAACGCTCGAAGGGCTCGATGCAACCGCGCAGCGCGAAATCGACAATGCGATGATCGAGCTCGACGGCACGCCCAACAAAGCGAATCTCGGCGCGAACGCGCTGCTCGGCGTGTCGCTCGCGGTGGCGCGCGCGGCGGCGATGTCGCTCGGCATGCCGCTCTTCCGCTATCTCGGCGGCCCGTCGGCGAGCACGCTGCCGGTGCCGATGATGAACGTTATCAACGGCGGCAAGCACGCCGAAGGCGCGCTGCAGTTTCAAGAGATCATGATCGTGCCGTACGGTGCGACCAACATCGCCGACGCGGTACGCTACGGCGCCGAGATCTTCGCCGCGCTGGCCAAGACGCTGCACGAGATGGGCCAACCCACGCTGGTTGGCGACGAGGGCGGTTTCGCGCCGCGACTCGATTCGATCGACGATGCGCTGAAGCTGTTGGTGAAAGCGATCGAGCGCGCCGGCTATAAAGCCGGTGACGACGTCGGCATCGCGCTGGACCCGGCGTCGTCGGAGTTCTTCCGCGACGGGAAGTACTATCCGCATCTCCCGGATCACCCGCTGAGCTCGGCCGAAATGGTCGCGCTGTACGAAGGGTTGTGCAACAACTACCCGATCGTGTCGATCGAAGACGGCTTGGCCGAAGACGATTGGGCCGGTTGGGCGCTGCTGACGCAGCGTCTCGGCAAACGGGTGCAGCTCGTGGGCGACGATCTCTTCGTCACCAACGTCGAGCGCCTGGCGCGCGGCATCAAGGAAGACTCCGCCAACGCGATCCTGGTGAAGCTCAATCAGATCGGGACGCTCACCGAAACGCTCGACGCGGTCGAGATGGCCCACAAAGCCGGCTTCCGCTGCGTGATCTCCCACCGTTCCGGCGAGACCGAGGATACGACGATCGCCGACCTGGCCGTGGCCACGGGCGCGGGCCAGATCAAGACCGGCTCGCTTGCTCGCAGCGACCGGGTCGCGAAGTACAACCGGTTGATGGCGATCGCCGACGACCTGGGTCATTCGACCGCCAAATATCCGGGCAAAACGGCTTTCCGGGCCTTTCAGTAGAAAAGACCGCGCTGGGCTTGGGCCCGTAGCTCAGCGGTAGAGCAGCCGGCTCATAACTGGTCGCGCGCTGGTTCGAATCCAGCCGGGCCCAATCTGTTTTTCAAGACGAGCATGGCGCCATAGTCTATCGGTTAGGACGCTGCCCTTTCAAGGCGGAGAGACGAGTTCGATTCTCGTTGGCGCTACCACTTAAGCCCCGCTCCGGCGGGGTTTTTCTGTTACGCGCCCGGTTTGAGGATGCCCGGTGCGAGTAACGAACGCGGATCGAGCGGCGCATCGAGCACTTTGTAGCGGACGGCGACGTCGATCATCGGCGTGAGATCCTTGGGATCGACGTAGTCGGCGCTTTGGGCACGGGGCGCGTCGGCGATATCGGCGACGTCGAGCTTGACGAACGACGCGTAGAGCGCGAGCGTGTCGCCGTGATGCGTGTTCGCATAGCGCCCGGCATCGCGAATCGCGCGGCCGTAGTTCAGCACAACGTCGGGATGGGCTTGCGCGAATGCCGTCGTCGTGACGATCGCGGCAAAAAGAAAGCGGGAGCCGATCGCATTGTACGAATCGCCGAGACTGCGCACCTCACCCGCTTTGATCGCCTGCACGTAGCGCGGCGTGGTCACGGTCGAGGCCGAGATCCGTCCCGCGGCGAGGGCAGCCGGAATCGCGGCCGGCGGCAGTTCTACCGACTGCACGTTGGCCGAGTTGCCGCCGTTCGCGTCGATCCAGGACATCGTCGCGACCCAGTTCAGATCGCGCAGCGCGGGCGATGCGATGGTGGTGCCGGCAAAGTCGCGACCGGTGCGGTAAGTGGAGTCCTTTTTCACCAGCAGCGCCGCGTATTGACCCGCCGGCGTCGAAACAGCCAACGGCGCGATGATCTGAAGGGGCACGTTGCGCTGATGAGCGGATAGGATCGGCAACAAGCTCGAGCCGACCACATCGGCAGCACCGCCTGCGACGGCTGCGAGCGCCGCCGCTCCGCTCGGCGCCGCTTGGATGCTCACGTCGAGGCCGTACTTGCGGAAGAGCCCGCTTTGTGCGGCGTACAGCGTCGGCGTCGCATCGTCGCCCTCGGCCATCATCACGCGCACCGCCGGTAGCGCCTGCCCGAACGCGCAGTCGGCGCGGGCGGCGGCCAGCGCCGCTGACGCGGTGGCGATCCGGCGCAGGAACTGCGGCCGGTTCATACCCGTGCCGCTTCGCTCAACGGCATTTGCGCGAGCTCGCGCTCCTCGATGCGCCGGTGCAGGTCTTTGACCAACTCGATAGCCGGACCGAAGCCGTCGGCATCGTCGCTGGCATAGCCCTTGTGATACATCCGCCGGTACTTCATGCGCAGCGCGCGGTCCGAACGGTCCTCTTCGGGAAGATGGCCCATGCCGTGCAAGATCGGTGGTGACTCGTCAAACACGTTCATCGGCGTCTTGCCCTTCTCGACCAAAGAAATCTGTTCGTCGAGTTGGCGGCGCAGCAGCACGACCGGGATGTCGGTGCGGCCGAGCACTTCCTCCGTGCGGTCGACGATGTCGCCTTGAGCCGTCCACATCATCGCGTCTTGCGACAGCACGTAGTCCAGGATCGGGCTACCGTCGGCGTGTTTGGTCGGCGGGGAGTACCACGGAATGACGGCCTGATGCGGCACCTCGATTTCGGGAGGCCCCGCATAGCACTGATAGCAGAAGTGTAGCGTGTGCGTGTCGTCGATCGGCACGCGAATCTGGAACTCGCTACGCGGCGAACCGGCGATGCCGGTCTGGGTGTAGAATGGGAACATGACGGTCGAATGCTCGGAGACGCGATCGGCATCGGCGCCGAGTTCCTTCGAGTAGACGACGCCCTTCCGAAAGCCGTATTCGGTCGGCTCGGCAAAGACTTCTTTGACCCCAACGCCCATGCGCAGCCGGACGTGGATCGTATGATCGAAGGCTTCGGCGCGTTCGGCCTGATTTTCGCGCTCCAGTTGGTACTGGAAAAGGCGACCGTGGGTCCAGACGCTGTGCAGCGGATCGCCGGTATTCTCTTGGCATTGCAGCCAATTGCAGTCCAGCACGTTGACCGCGATCTGACGGACCGCGTTCGGCCACACGAACAGATCCCAGCGCGGCAGCGCGGGTGCGGGGAGCGGGCCGAGGTACGCAAACACGAGGCCGCCCAGTTCTTGCACCGGATAACCGGTGAGCTTCTGTTGCGGTGAACGTTTGGGATCCGCCTCAAGCGGTCGCTCGATGCACGTGCCCGTCTCGTCGTACAGCCAACCGTGATAGGGGCAGCGCAAGCCGCACTCGTCGGGGATGCCGAATTGCAAGTCGACCCGGCGATGCAGACAGCGATCGCCAATCAGGCCAAGCTTGCCGCCGCGCATCTGGAAGAGCACCAGGTTCTCACCGAGGACGCGCATCTTTTTGACCGGGTTTTCGAGCAGCTGTGCCAGCGGAGCGACCGGAAGCCAATACCGGCGCATCAACTCGCCGCACGGCGTGCCGGGGCCGACACGCGTCAGCCGTTCGTTCATTGCTTCGGTTAACACAGTGCACCTCGGGAAAGGCAGGTCTCGACCTTTTCTCCCCAGCCGGCCATTGCCTCTGCTTATGCGTTCGCTTGGATGAAGCTATTGATGAGGCGGGTTACTTCGACGGGCTGTTCGGCGAAGACGAAATGGCCCGCGTGGTTGACGAAGTGCATTTCGGTGCGGTCGTTGGCTTTGCTGATGATCTCCATGGCGCCGAGTCCGAACGGGTAGGGCGCGAACGAATCGTTCCAGCCCCAGATGATTGCTACCGGCATGTTCAAGTGGCCGGCGCGGATCAGGTCGAGCGTCTCGTGTTTGGTGTCGACGATCCACCACACGAGTGAGCCGCCCTCGTCGACG
>DASYOE010000420.1:0-11456 GCA_036008105.1 Candidatus Lustribacter sp.
AGGCTAGCGAAGGTCAGGGGCCGCCAGGTACGATAGAGGGACACTCGGCGAGGGTTCGGACCCCGGTCGGCTCATCCCGGCCTGCGCAACCGTTTGAGCGGCGGCGAGTACGGGAATAGGACCCCTGTCTGGTACCGATGACGAACGCCCCCTTTTAGGAGGGGGCCTTCAAGCGTCGGCCGTCACCTTCGTTTGGGAGAGTCCCGTGGAACTCTACGCTGCGTTGCGCGAGCGTTTCGGATACGACAGCTTCAACCCCGGTCAAGAAGAAGTCATCGGCCGCGTTTTGGCCGGTGAAGATACGCTCGCCATTCTGGCAACCGGCGCGGGCAAATCGCTCTGCTATCAACTGCCGGCCTTGATGTTGCCGGGCACGACGGTCGTCGTCTCGCCGCTGATCGCGCTGATGAAGGACCAACTCGACATGCTCGAGTCGTTCGGCGTGCGGGAAACGGTGGCGTTGAATTCGACCCTGAGCGAAGACCAAGAGGCGGCGGCGCTGGTGCGCATCGCATCGGGCGCGATGAAGATCGTCTTCGTCACCCCCGAGAAACTCGAAGACGACGCGTTCGTCGCGGTCTTGCAGCGCTTGACGGTGCCGCTGTTCGTGATCGACGAAGCGCACTGTATCAGCCAGTGGGGTCACGATTTCCGGCCCGCGTATCTGAACCTCGGGCGGGTGATTAAGGCGCTCGGCAACCCGACCGTGCTCGCGCTGACCGCCACCGCCACGCCGGCGGTGCGCGAGGACATCCTCACGCAGCTGGGCGTGCCGGACGTGAAGCCGATCGTGCGCGGGTTCGACCGGCCGAACCTGATCTACAGCGTGCGCCGGGCCGAAAATGAGGCCGGGAAACTGCGCGCGATCAAGGCGCTGTTCGAGAACGACGATCTCGAGGGCACCGGGATCATCTACACCGCGACGATCAAGAACGCGCTCGAGGTGCAGAAGTACCTCCAGGATCAGCTCGCGATCCCGGCCGCCGTCTACCATTCCAAACTGCAGAAGCACGATCGCGTGGCGGTGCACGAGCTGTTCATGAACGAGGAGATCCGCGCCGTCGTCGCGACCAACGCGTTCGGCCTCGGCATCGACAAACCGAACATCCGCTTCGTCGTACACTACGATCTGCCGGGCTCGATCGAGGCGTACACGCAGGAGGCCGGCCGCGCCGGCCGCGACGGGCAGCCGTCGAAGTGCATTCTCGTGTATCGCATGAGCGACACGCGCGTGCAGAACTACTTTCTCACCGGCAAGTATCCCGACATCGAGGAAGTGCAGCGCGTCTTCGGGACGCTCGAGATCTTCGGCACGCAAGAGGGCGGCGTCTCGCTGACCGATCTGCGCAAGATCACCCAGCTGCCGCTGACCAAGCTCAAAGTCGTGCTCGCGCTGCTCAAGAAAGCCGGCTTCATCGAGGCCTCGTCACGCGCGAAGTACGTGCTCTCCAAGCACGCCAGCGTCGAGAAAGTCCTCGATCTCGCGAACTACGAAACCAAGAAGCGCTACGACCAGTCCAAGCTCGCGATGATGCTGCAGTACGCGGAGACGACGTCGTGCCGCCGGCGCTTCATCCTGAACTACTTCGGTGAGAACTTCACCGCCGACTCGTGCGGCGCGTGCGAGAACTGCCTGCAAGGGCGGCGCGACCACACGCTCTCCGGCTACGGTATCGCCGACGTGGTCTACCATGCGAAGTTCGGGCAAGGCACCGTCGAACGCGCCGAGAAGGACCTGGTAACCGTTTTGTTCCCGGCTGTCGGGTACAAGACGTTGCTGGCTTCGGCCGTGTCGCGCGAGATGAAGATCGCCTGATCGCACCCGTATTCCGTCGTGCCTTCGCGGCTATCGCCGTGATGGGGTCTCTGGTAGCCGTGCTCGCCGGAACGGTGAGCGCTCAGATCAACCCACCCGTGCCGGCGCCGACCGGTACGGTCAACCCGGCGATTCCCGCGGAGCCGACGGCGGCGCCGCCGGAGAGTTCGCCCGGCGAGACGCCCGCCGCGGCACCGGCGCCCGGCGAATCGGGCAGCCCGGCGCCCGAAGAGAGCGCGTCACCCGCAGCCACGCCCGCGCCGAGCCCCACGCCCACGCCGCCGCCCATCATCGTCGAGCCGCCGGCGCCGTCGATCGAGCCCGGCCGCACCATGATCGCGCGCGTCAACAGCGCGGCCGGCACGATTACCGCAACCTCGGCCGATCCGACAATCGCGACCGTCACGCTCGACTCCGACAAGCGCGAGCTCTTCATCACCGGCGTCGCGGTCGGCTCGACGATCGTTACCGTCAGCGACAGCCGCGGGCTGACGCGCGACGTCGCCGTGCGCGTCGCCTACGACGCCGGCACGATCGCGCCTGCGTTGTCGTTACGCGTCACGGGAGACCCGGCATCGGTGAACTTCTTGCGCAGCGCCGCGATCGAAGCCGCCGAAGCCGCCGCGACGCTGCGCACCGGCGCGCGCATCTACGTTCCCACCGATTCCGTCGTCGTGCATGCGGCGCTGCCCGCCGACGACCGCACGACGGTCGACGTCCCGGTGCAGATCCTGGGCGACGCGTACATCACCGCTAACGGCGTGACGCACATCGCGGTCGAGAACGTGGCGATGCCGCGCCTCGCGCCGAGCAGCTTGCTGGTCAGCGACTATCCCGAGCGCTTGACCGCCGACGGCGTGCTCTTCACGGCCAAGATCGACCGCACCGCGTCGCAGCGGTTTCTGTACTACCACTACAACCCCGGGACCGAGCCGGCCCGGCGCATTCTGGTGAAAGCGACCAACGCCGGCACGAGCCCGGCGGTGTTGCACGTGATCGCCGCGCTCGCCGGGCCAGGAACGAACGAGATGGAGGTCGGGCACAACGCCACGCGCTCGTTCCTCGCGCGTTCGCGGCGCAACGAGGGGACCGTCGTCACGATCCCGCCCGGCGCAACCGTCAACATCGTCAACCACAACCTGCCGTCGAACGCGGTGGTCAACGGCATCCTGCAACTGCGCGAGTTCAGCGGCGACCCGCTCGACATCGCGGTCGTGGCGCAGAACGCCGACGCACCGCTCGATCAGTCGGCCGACGCGGAGAACTTACTCTCCGGCGGCGCGCCGCACGCGCGCGGGGTGTATCCGGTCCCGGAATTTTTCTCGGACTACACGTTCTTCACCGACGCGCCGCCGCTCGACATCCCGATCGGCCAGTTGCCGTTGCCGAACCTGCGCGAGGGCGAGGCGCTTTCGGGCGACTACGGCGTGCTGCAGTCGGTGCGCGTCGTGATCGTCAACACCTCGCGCTTCGGTCAAGCGATCGCGCTCTACGCGAACCCCCGCGGCGGCGCCGCGACCGGCACCTTCATCATTGACGACACGCTCGTGCAAGCGCACCGGCTGGCCGCGTTCTCGCGCTACAAGATCTGGCAAGAGACGATCGCGCCCAACACCTACCGCACGCTGCAGATCACCACGATGCCCGAAGGCGGCTCGTCGTACCCGCTGCGCTTGACCTTCGCGCAGGACGACGGCAGCGTGGCGCCCGGCGCGCCCGGCTCGCCGGTCTATTAGCCGATAATTCGCCGGTAGATCGTCGTGCACGCGGCGGCCGCCAGCGGCCAGTTGAAGCGCACGGTCGCAGGCGCGCGCGCCTCAGCGGCGCGCGCTTCGGCGGCATCGCGATCGGCGAGTACCGCGCGTACCGCGTCGACCCAGCCGGTCGCATCGTCGGGATCGACCAGCGTGGCATCGCCGCCCGCCACCTCGATCAGCGATGACGAACGGGCGGCGATCACCGGCAGCCCGGCGCACAGCGCCTCCGCGAGGCCGTACCCGAAACCTTCGTAGCGCGAGGGCACAAGCGCCAGCGTCGCCTCGGCATAGAGCGCGTCGAGTTCGGCGCGTTCGATATACCCGCGCACGGTCACGCGGTCGCCGAGGCCGAGCGCGGTGACGCGCGCGCGCACTTCATCGAGATACGGCGTGGGCGGGCCGACCGCAACGAGGTCCAGGTCCGGCACGGCGGCGAGCGTCTCGACCGCGCGCACGAGGTTCTTGCGCCGTTCGACCGTGCCGACCACGAGCGCGAACGGGCGCGCTTGCGGCCGCCGCTCGATCGCCGCGAAGCGCGCGTCGACGCCCGGATACACGACGTGCACGTTTTCACGCGCGCCGGTCAACGCGAGAAATTCGTCGCGCGAAAACGCGGAATCGGTCAGGACGGCGGCCGCACCGCGGTAGAGGCGTTTCATCAAGCTGCCGAAGTAGGCGCGGGCGTACGCGCGGGTGTGCGATTGCACGCGCAGCCACGCCATGTCGTGCACGGTGACGACGGTCGGCAGGCCTCGCGCCAGCGGCAGCGTGCCCGAGGCGGCGTGCAGCAGCTTCGCGCCGCTGCGCGCGGCGAGCAGCGGCAACAGCACCTGATCCCAGACGACGCGCCGGTCGAAGCGCCACGGATCGAGCGCCGGAAACTGCAGCGGGACGACATCGGTGCCCGCGGCGGCCAGTGCGCGCGCGAGATCGCGCTCGTAGACGCCGATCCCGGTGGCGGTGCCGACCGCGAGTTGCGCGTCGAGAGCGACCCTCACCCGTTGCAGCGCGCCAGCGCGGCGCGCACGTCGGGCCCGTAGCCCGCCGCGGCCGCATCGGCGGCGCGGTGCTGCTCGGTCGCGAAGGCGCGTGCGCGCGCGAGCGCGGCGCGCGCGGCCGCGCAGTCGCCGAGGTCCGCCGCCGTGACGGCGACGCCGACGAACGCGTCGACGCTGTCCGGCACGACCTGCGCCGCGCGCTCGTAGGTGCGGCGCGCCACCTCGGCGTCACCGTTGCGCAGCGCCGCGAACGCGTAGTTCAACAAATACTTCTCGTCGTTGGGTGCGCGGGCCAGCGCGCGGGCAAACGCGTCCACCGCGGCGCGCTGGTACGGCGCCGCCTCGTCCGGATAGCGGGCGGCAGCCGCAGCCGCAATCTCACCTTCGCGAAATTCGACTTCGGCCGCGATCTCGGGCGCCGAATCGGTCGCCGCGAGCCGGCGTTCGAAGTCGCGCACCAGTGCCAGGGCCGCGCGCGGATCGCGCGTCCCGAGCGCATCGATCGCAGCCTGCGCGGCGATGAAGTCGCCGGCGGCGGCGAAGTCGCGCAGCGCGGTCGCCGGATCGTTCTCGAGCATCGCCGCGCGGCCGCGCAGATCGACGACCTCGGGTGAACCGGACAACGGCGCGAGCAACGCGGTCGCGCGCGCCCCTTCGCCGCGCACGATCGCACCGCGCGCGAGTTCACGCCGCACGAGCGGCAGACGATCGAGCCCGGTGCGCGCCGCCACCTCGAACGGCCAATCGCCGGACAACGCCGACGGCACCGACGGCGCGAGCGCGCGCGCGCCGTAGAGCCCATCGGCGATCAACTGCGCGACGAGCGCCACGAGCGCGATCGCGATGCCGGCAGCGAGCAGCGACCGGCGCATCGCTCCGCTCAAAAGCGAATCGTGAAGTTCACGTCCTCGCGGTTTCCGGAGAGGTTGTAACTCGGGAGCGCGGCGTCTTTGTAGGTGTAGTTGCTGTACGTGAGCCCGACCGAGCTCGTCGTCTTCGGCACCGTGTAGGTGAAGCCGAGATCCAACTGATCCTTGGTGCCGCCGATGTTCTGCTGCAGCGTCGTACCGTACGAACCGAAGTAGCGCTGATCGCTATAGCGCGTGTTGAACGCGACGTCGCGCGTCACCGGGAACGTCGCGCTCGCCGCCAGCACGGTGTGGTAGAGGTTCACGTAATTCGGATAGAAGATCACGCTCGACGTCCCGGCCGCGGCCTGGAAGCTGGCCAGCGCGCCGGCATCATAACTCGCGGTCGCGGGGTTGTACGGAATGTAGGTGTAGCCGCTCGTGTCGTTGCGTTTGAGGTGCTCGAGCGTTCCGGACAGGTTGACGCCGACGACCCCCACGCCGAACGTCGCACCCGCATCGAGTTTGTCGAACGTCGCCCGCACGCCGGTCGGATACTGCGGGCCGAACGTGCTCGTCGCGTTGCCGTTGGCTTGCACTTCGGTGAGATGTTGCGCGTAGAGGCGGCCTTCGAACGCCAGGCCCGCAATGCGCACGGGCGTCAGCAGCGTGAGCGATGGGCCCTGCGTGTTCGGTGCGAACGCGCTGTAATAGTCGGGACCGCTCGCGACGAACGGGTTGAACACCGGGTAGACGAACGTTAGCGCCGGGTTCAACGCGGTGGCCGAGCGGCCGGGCGCACCGTTGTTGATCGAGGCGTCGAAGGTTTGGTTGATGCCCAGCGTGTTTGCGAAGCCGAAGAATTGCGGGAAGAAGTCGCCCGCGTAGTTGCTCAACGTCGGCGGCGCGTTGCCGAAATACCGCACCGGCGCGCCGTCGAGGTAATTTGTCCCGACCGACTGGTACTGCACCGTCACGTGGATTTGCGCGAGCGTCAGCTTGAGCCCGGCGACGCCCGCATACGCACCGGTCTGCGCGACGAACTGCGCGTCGGGCGTCCAGCGGCTGCCCGCAACCTCGCCGAAGAGCAGCGGCGCGTTGGCGGCGCGGCCGGCCCCGAACGCGAGCGGCAGTTGGAAATCGAGTCCGAACACGGCGTCGCTCACCGCGCCGGCGAGACCGGCCGGATAGGCGTTCGGGCCCAGATTGACCGCGCCGGGCGTGGTGCCTTGCGGCATGTTCTCATCCCACAAGCGGTGCAACGTCAGACCGACTTCCGCACCCGGCAGTCCGGCAAACTGCTGGTTGATGCGCACGCCGGCTTGATAGCGTTGCGCGATCTCGTTGTTGGTGTACCCGAGGCCGACGTAGCCGATCGTGACGCGCGCGCCCGGCGGCAGCGGCGGCGCGAACACGACCTCGTTCGACCCGTCGAGATACGAGAACGCCGGCGGCGCGGCCGGTCCGGCCGGCGTCGTGTACGACACGATCGCAACGGTGCCCGCGACGGCCTTCTTGCTCAAGTACACGCCGCCGAGGCCGCCGGCTCCGGCGGTAAACGCGTCGACGGTCGGCGTCGAGCCGGTCTGAACCAAACTGCCTTGCGGCGGAACGACCGGCGCGAGATAGCTGTTGGCATACGGATTTCCGCTCGTCACCGGCAGAAAGCTCTGCGTGTTGAGCAGCGTCTGATCGGTCTGCGAAAACGTCAGCTGAAAGGTCGTGAGCCCCGAGATGATGCCGCCGACCTCGAACCCTTTGGGGAACGGCTGCGTCGCGTTGGCGTAATCGTTCTGCTGGCCGGCATCGGGCGCGCGGTAGGCCAGACCCAAGCGCGAGGAGGCGACGTTATCGAGTTCGGCTTCGCGCAGCGTCAGGTTCGTGAACGCGCCGGCTTGCGCGACGTCGATGACCACATCGGGCGAGATCGCGAACTGCTGGCCGTTGGCCGAACCGGAGCCGTAGTCGATGACGTGGATCGGCACCGAGACCGTGACGTTGTCGTCGATCGCGTAGATGAAGTTGAAGCGCGCGTCGGTGCGCAGAAACGTTTGCGGACTCGCCAGCTCGCCCAACGGGTTGTTGTCGTCGGGCGACGCCGCGTACACGTACACGAACTGATCGATCCCGGTGACGCCGGCGTTCGGTACCGGCGCCGGCGCGTAGTACGGGAGCTGTGGCACCCCGGTGCCGTTGACGATCGACTGCGGCGTCGTCGCCAGTTGGCCGAGCGAACCGTTGGCCAGGATCGTGCCGTGAACCGAGATCGACTGCGCGACGCGCGTGCGGCGGTCGAGCGACGCGACCGCGTCTTCGAGGCTCGTCACGCGCACGCCGAGCGCATCGAGCTCGTCTTTAAGCGCATCGATGAGTTTCTGCAGCTGTTCGAGATCCGCTTTGGATGCGGTCCCGGCGCCCTGCGCTTCGAGCTTCGCGATCACCCGCGCCACGATCGCCGCCATCTCGTAGCGCGTTAGCGGCCGGTCGCCCTTGAACGAGCCGTCGGGATAGCCGTCGATCAACCCGTCGGCGGCCAGCGTCTGTATCGCTTGATACGCCCAGTGATTGGCGGGCACGTCGGCCAGCGGCGTCGCCGCGATCCGCCCCGGCACCGCGACGGCGGCGAGCGCGACGAACAGCATGGCGATTCGGCGATGCATCGTTCCGCCCTCAGCTCGCGCGGCTGAGATACCGCTCGGCGATCAGCAGCGCCGCGTAATCGTCGATCGGCCGGTCGGGAAGCAGCATTCCGCGCGGGACGAGGCGGCGCCAGCCGCGCGGCGGATGATCGGCAAAGAACCGCGCCCGCGCGCGCAGCGTCGTCTCGCGTTCGTCGACCAGCGCCAACGGCAAGCCGGCTTCGCGCACCACGTTCGAGACCACGGCGGCATTCGTGGCGTTGCCGATCGCCACCATGTCGATCGGGAACGTCGCGCGCAGCGACGCGAGGCGAGCGCCGAACTCTTCGAGCGGCGCAACGCCCAGCGCGAGCGGCGGCGCACCGATGCGTTCGACCACCGCATACCCGCACTTGCGCGTGCCGGGATCGACGCCGAGCAGCATCAGCGGATCGGCTCGAGCTCGACGTCGATCGGGAACGGCCCGCTGTGCGGGTAGAGGTCGATCGGCGTTTTGGCGATCAAGCGATATCGGCCGCGCAAGCGCGGAATCTGACTGGTCACCGCCTGCACCTGGGTGCTGTTGATCAGCGGCGGATACAAGAATTGCGGCGGATACCCGCGCGCGGCCAGCGTTTGTCCGGCGCGCAGGACGAGCGCGCCGATGTCCACGCTGGGCGCGCCGCCGTTGATGTCGAGCGCCGCCAGCGTTTCGCCGGCGGTCGCCAGCCGTTTATCTTCGAAGGCCTCGAACAAGAACGAGATCACCTCGCCGCGGAACAGATTTTGCGAGGCCACCGGCAAGAACAACATCAGCGCCCGTGGGTCCGGATTGAGTTCGCGCGTCTTTTGCATGTATTCGAGCAGTTCGGCCCGGATCGCCGGCTCGCTCGATTTGTGCGTGTACGGACGCAGGCCGACGGTATCGGTCGTAAGCTGCTGGTTCGCGATGCGGACGACCGCGTCGAAGAAGCGCCCGAAGTCGTCGAGCTGATCGGCGTCGGTACGGGCGAGGTCGAACGTCCACGCGGTGTTCGCGATCAGCGTCAGCCGCGGCACGCTCAAGCTCCCGCCGCGCGTTTGCTGCAGCTCCTTCTCTTGCGCGAAGGCTTGCGCTTGGAGCTCGTTGATGCGTCCGGTGAGCGTGCCCAAGCGGAAGAACGCCGTGCGCACGTAGCTCGAGGCCGCCAGCGCACCCAGCGTGACGATCAGCGCGATCAGCATGCCGGTGCCGACGGCGACGATCGTCGACGTGTACTTGGGGCGCAAGCCGAAGAGCGTCAGCCGCTTGCGGCCGACTTGGTGACCGACGCGATCGCCCACGTAGGCGATGCCTCCGGCCAGTACGATGATGATGACGACGACGAGGAAACCGCCCATTACACTGCCGACGCCCGCCGCAAGAGCCAAAGTCCGATCAAGCTGAACAGCGCGTTCGGCGCCCAAGCCGCAATCCCGGCGAGCGGCAGCGCCAAGCTACCGAGGGCCAGCGCGATCGTCGTGATCACGTAGTAGACGAACACGATGGCCAGCGCAACGCCGAACCCGATCGCCGCGCCGCCGTCGCGAATGCGGCGCATGCCGAGCGGAAAGGCCAGCAGCACGAAGACGAAGGCCGAAAACGGCCGGGCCAGCTTCGCCGCGTAGGTCGCGGTGAAGAGGCGCCGCTGCGGATCGCTCAGGGTCGCCACGTCGAGCGCGTTCTTGATCTCGCTGCGCGAGAGGTTCTCGGGATCGTTGGCCTGGAGGTTGCGCTTGGCGATCTCGCTCGGCCGCTCGCCGATGTCGACGGACAGCGTTCCCGGCGTGACCATCCGGTCGGAGACGTCACCATCGGTGAAGTGGTAGGTCGTAGCGTTTATGAAGGTCCACGTCGGCGGGTCGTAGTGGGCGCGCTCGCTGACGATCATCGCCTTGATCTCTTGTTTGGCGTCGTATTGCAGGACGGTCACGTTGAGCAACGTCTGCGTCGAGGCATCGAGGCCGCCCGCAATCGTGACCTGTTTGCCCCCGCCGGGCAAATCCGTCACCGCCGACAGATTCGAGGCCGCCGGCGAGAGATGCTCGATCACCGCCTCGCGCAAATACGCCGCGCGGTCGTTGGCCAGCGGCACCAGCGCTTCTTGCAAGACGAGCGACGCGAGCGATACGGCCAAGCCGAGCACCGCCAGCGGCACGAACATCCGGTAGAGCGAAACGCCACCCGCCTTGAGGGCCGTGATCTCGCTCTCGCCCGAGAGCCGGCCCATCGAGAGCAGCGTGCCGAACAGCATCGCCATCGGGATCACGAGCAGCAGATACGCCGGCATCTCCCACAGGAAGTATTCGATCGCGACCAAGAGCGGCGCGTTCTGCTGCGAGACGAGCCGCCCGATCGCAAGGAATTGGGTCGCGACGAAGATCAGCGTGAACGCCGCCCCGCCGAAGAGCGCCGGCCCGCTCAGCTCCGTTACCAAGTAGCGGTCGAGAATCGTGACGTGCAACGGCTCGAGCTCGTTGCGCAGCACGGCCGCACTACGCGACGAGAGGATGTTCACAATCTAAAGCCTTCGCCCAGATAGAACTTGCGCGCGACCGGTGAGGCGAGCACGTCGTCGGCGGTGCCGGAAACCTCGATCTTGCCCTCGTTGAGGATGTACGCACGGTCGACGATGGCCAGCGTCTCGCGCACTTGGTGGTCGGTGATCAGCACGCCGAGCCCGCGCTCGCGCAACTGGCGAATCATCGCCTGGATGTCGGCGACCGCGATCGGATCGATCCCGGTGAACGGCTCGTCGAGCAAGAGAAACGCCGGTTCGGTCGCGATGGCGCGCGCGATCTCGACGCGCCGCCGCTCGCCGCCCGACAGCGAGTCGCCGCGCGAATCGACCAAGCCGGCGAGACCGAATTCACCGAGCAGCGCCGGCAGACGGCGCTCGCGTTCTTCCGCTTCGACGCCGTTCATTTCCCAAATCAAGCGCAGGTTGTCGCCGACCGAGAGCTTGCGGAAGATCGAGTTTTCCTGCGAGAGGTAGCCGATGCCGGCGCGCGCGCGTTCGTGCATCGGCGAGCGGGTGATGTCGCGCTTGGCGCCGGCGCGTTCGAGCTCCACGCTGCCGCCGTCGGGGCGCACCAAACCGACGACCATATAGAACGTGGTCGTCTTACCGGCGCCGTTGGGGCCGAGCAGACCGACGACCTCGCCGCGGCGCACGTCGGCGCTGATATTCTTGACCACCGTGCGCGAGCCGTACCGCTTCACGAGATCGGTCATCACGATCCGGTCCTGCGTCATCGCCGGTACACCCGCACGTCGGCAAGGCGTGCGTCGCCGTCCATCTCGTCGCCGACGAGGATGAGGCCGGTCGGGGTCGTCATGACGACGTGCCCATCGCCGTGGATCCGTTCCGAAGTGCCGTCATACCGGAGACGATCGCAGG